>JAPSJS010000021.1 GCA_031178065.1 Altererythrobacter sp. | reverse complement strand
CTACGTCGCGCACGGCGCGGACTGGGTGGAACTCGCTCTTCCCTGGCGCGAGGATCTGGTGGGGGAGACCGGCAGCGGCATCCTCGCCACCGGGCCGATCGTCAGCCTGATGGACATGGCCTCCGGCATGGCGATCTGGACCAGGACGAGCGAGTTGCTCGCGATCGCGACGCTCGATCTCAGGGTCGATTACATGCGGCCCGCGCGCAAGGGCGCGGCGGTCAACGGGCGTTCCGAATGTTACCGCCTGACGCGCTCCGCCGCGTTCGTGCGCGGCATCGCCCACGACGGCGACCCGGAAGATCCGGTCGCGCACATCGCCGGGGTCTTCATGTCGATCGGAGGACGCCGCGATGAGCGACGCTGACCTTCTCGCCGCCGTCGAGCGGGAGCTGCCCGCCTATGCCCGCTCGCTCGGTATCGCGGTCGATTCGATGGAAAGCGGCTCTCCGGTACTGGTCGTGCCGTTCGGCAAGATCGTGGAGGGCCGGCCGACGGTCTTTCACGGCGGCGCGACCAGCGGATTGCTCGAGAACGCCGGCTACGCGGCCTTGCGTGTCGAGCTCGCGAGCGCGGGGCGCGAGCAGCGGCTGAAGCCGATCAACGTCACGGTCCAGTTCCTGAGCGCCGCCAAGAGCCGCCCGACTTATGCGCGCGGCCGGGTGCTCCGCCTCGGGCGGCGCAACGCGAACATAGAGGTCGAGGCGTGGCAGGACGACCGCACACGGCCGGTCGCGACGGCCGTGATGAACGTCCTGATGGCGGCGGCAGAGGACAGCAGCGGGGGCTAGCCCCACCACGCAGCCCACCACTTCGCTTGCGCCCTCGCCCATCTAGCGGGGCGACGATTCCTCGGGCGGCGAGTCCCTCGGGCCGGTGCCGGGCTCGAGCGCCACGCCGCTCTCGTCGAGCCGCACGTCCACCGGCACGCCCCCCACGTCGGTCGAGATGACCACGCCGTTGTCCCTGATCTGCAAGCGCGAGCCGTCTTCGCCGAGCGGTATGTCGCCGATCTGCCGCACGTCCTGCGGCTGGACGGGGCCGCTCGGGTCCGGGCTCGGCGTCGCACGCGGGCGAACCGGGGCACGGGCCTCCCCCAGCGCCTGGCGCATGAAGTCGCGCCAGATACGCGCCGGCAGCCCGCCGCCGTGGATGCCTGCGAGCGGCGAATTGTCGTCGTTGCCGATCCACACGCCGACCACGAGATCGCCGGCATAACCAACGAACAGCGCATCGCGGTTGTCCTGCGTGGTGCCGGTCTTTCCGTAATTCGGTGCGCGCAGCATGGCGACCCGGCCCGTGCCGCGGTTGATGGCGCTGCGCAGGAGTTGCTCCATCTCATCGTGCTTGCGGCGCGGAAGGCTTTCTGGCCCGTCCCACAGCCATGCGAACCAGCCCGGCTCCTCCTCGACGAAGGCATGCGGGCGGACGGGGAAGGCGTTCCCAGCTATGCCCGCATAGGCCGCGGTCAACTCCATCAGCGTCATCGTCGAGGTGCCGAGCGCGAGGCTGGGATCGCCGGATGCGAGCGGCGAGGTGACGCCGAGGCGGCGCGCGGTGTCGATCACCGCCTCGTCGCCCACGAGATTGAACAGGCGCACCGCAGCGACGTTGCTGGAACGGGCGAAGGCCTGCTCCAGCGTCAGGCTGTCGGAATAATTCCCCGCGGCGTTCTGCGGCCGATAGCTGCCGCTTTCGAATTCGGTGTTGTCGATCCGGTCGGCGGGCGTCATCCCTGCTTCGAGGGCTGCGAGATAGACGAACAGCTTGAACGTGGAGCCGGGCTGCCGCCGCGCCTGGGTCGCGCGGTTGAAGGGTGATTTCTCGTAGTCGCGCCCACCGATCATCGCCACGACCTCACCGTTGGTCCGCATGGCGACGAGCCCGACCTGCGCCTGCCCCAGCGGCGCACGCGCGACCACGTCGCGCGCGATACCCTGCAGGCGCGAGTCGAGCGTGGTGGTGATCGTCTGCTCCGCGTAGCCGCCGCCGGTCAGCTTGCGCGCCGCGGGCAGCGCCCAGTCGGCGAAGTAGGTACCGGTCGGCAGTTCGTTGCGCGTGCGCACGTCGAGCCGCGGGGCCGGCAGGCGCCGCGCCTCGGCTTCGGCCAAGTATCCGGCGTCGACCATCGCGCTGAGGACAAGCCGCATGCGCTTCTCGGCAAGGTCGAAATTGCGTGTCGGCGCAAGGCGCGAGGGCGCCTTGAGGAGCCCGGCGAGCATGGCCGCCTGCTCCGGCTTCAGATTCTCCGGCTGACGGTAGAAATAGTGCAGCGAGGCCGCGCGCAGGCCGTAAGTGTTATCGCCGAAGTAGGCGTTGGAGAGATAGCGTTCGAGAATCTCGTCCTTGCTCAGCCAGGCCTCGAGCCAGAACGCGATCAGCGCCTCGCGCGCCTTGCGGGTCAGGCTCTGTTCGGGCGTGAGGAAGGTGAACTTGGCCAGCTGCTGGGTGATCGTGCTGCCGCCCTGCGTCGGTCCGCCGGTCACGTTCGACCAGGCGGCGCGCGCGATGCCCCGCGGGTCGATGCCCCAGTGGCTGTAGAAGCGCCGGTCCTCGATCGCCAGGAACGGCTCGATCACATGGGCCGGCAGCTCCGCGACCTCGACCGGCTCGTCCACGACCGCGCCGTTACGGGCGATCGGCGTGCCGTCGGCTGCCAGTAGGGTTAGCTGCGGCGGCGCGATCGGCTCGAGCGATCGGGACAGAGGGGCGGTAACCGCCAGCCACCCGACCAGCACGATGAGGACCAACAGTGCGCCCGCGAGAATCCGTACGGTCCAGCGCCACCGGCGGCGCTTCTTCTCGCGCTTGGGCTCGTCGTCGATGTAGCGGTCGAGTTCGTCGAGGCGCTCGGCCCAGGGATCGGCATAGGCGTCCTGCACCGAATAGAATCCGGGATCGGCCGGTTCGCCGCCGCCGCGCCGCTCACGCGAAGTCCAGGGAAGAATGCGATCCATGGCGTTACTGTGTTAAGTGCTTAACACAGTAACGCCATATCGCAAGCGATCAGGTGCCCGAGACGACACTCTCCGGTAAATCCTCGCCAAAGACGCGCTGGTAGTATTCGGCCACCAGCATCCGCTCGGCCTCGTCGCACTTGTTGAGGAAGCTGAGACGGAAGGCAAAGCCGAGGTCCTTGAAAATGGCCGCGTTCTCCGCCCAGGTGATGACCGTGCGCGGGCTCATCACCGTGGAGATGTCCCCATTAATGAACCCTTGCCGGGTCAAGTCCGCGACCTTGATCATGTTGGCAATGGTCTTCGGATCGGTATCGGGGTTCTTCGCCGCGACGATCTGCTGCTCGGTCTCGGCCGGCAGGTAGTTCAGCGCGACGACGATGTTCCAGCGGTCCATCTGCCCCTGGTTGATCGCTTGCGTGCCGTGGTAGAGCCCGCTGGTGTCGCCAAGGCCCACTGTGTTCGCCGTCGCAAACAGGCGGAAATGCGGATCGGGGCGGATGACGCGGTTCTGGTCGAGCAGCGTGAGCTTGCCCGCCTGCTCCAGCACACGCTGGATCACGAACATCACGTCCGGCCGGCCTGCGTCGTATTCGTCGAACACCAGTGCCACTGGGTGCTGCAGCGCCCAGGGCAGCAGCCCTTCGCGGAACTCGGTCACCTGCAAGCCGTCGCGCAGCACGATCGCGTCGCGCCCGACGAGGTCGATACGGCTGATGTGCGCGTCGAGATTGATGCGGATGCACGGCCAGTTGAGCCGCGCCGCCACCTGTTCGATATGAGTCGACTTGCCGGTGCCGTGATAGCCCTGCACCATCACGCGCCGGTTGTGCGCGAAGCCGGCTAGGATCGCCATCGTCGTATCGGGATCGAAGACGTAGGCGGGGTCGACGTCGGGCACGCGCTCGTCCGCCTTGGAGAAGGCGGGCACCTTCCAATCGATGTCGATGCCGAAGGTCTCGCGCACATCGACCTCGGTATCTGGCGCGGCCATCACGGTCTTGCTCGAGGCTTCGAAGCTCTTGTCGGTCATGTCGTTCATCTCGGGCGCGGTGCCTATACGCGCGGGGGAGCGGCTGCAAGCTCGCTTGCGGCGAGATTTCATTCCGGCGGGACAACGGTATATTGGACTCATGCCGCCGCCCCGCCCGACCGATCGTCTTCGCGCAGAACTGATCCGCCGGGTGCGCGCAACTTTCAACGAGGAGGGCCAGCGCCCCGTTCCGCCGTCGAACGAAGCGCTGTTCGCGAAGGACACGCCGATTCGCCTCGTCCATGCGGATGTCGTGGCGATGATGGTCGGCGGCATGCGCAGCCTGCTGCTGCAGATGCTCCACCCGCATGCACTGCAGGGCGTGCTCGATCATTCGGACTTTCGCGCCGACATGCATGGCCGGCTGCGGCGCACCGCGCGATTCATCGCGGTGACTACCTTCGGCCACCGCGATGATGCTCGCGCGGCGATCGAGCGGGTCAACCGAATCCACGAGCAGGTGGGCGGCACCCTACTCGACGGCACGCCGTACTCCGCGCGCGATCCGCGCACGCTCGCCTGGGTCCACGTGGCGGAAGCGACGAGCTTTCTCGCCGCCTATCTGCGCCTCGTCCGACCCGACATGCCACACGGCGCGCGAGACGAGTATTACCGCCAGTTCGCTATCATCGCCCGCGCGCTCGGCGCAGATCCGGTGCCTGAGAACCAGCGCGAGGCCGAGACGATTTTTCGCGATCTGCGCGGCGACCTGCGCGGATCACCCGAAGCACGGGAAGTGGCGCGGCTGGTACTGACGCAGCGCCCGGAGGGCGCGCCGGCTGCCCTGCAAGCCATGCTGCGAGCGGAGGCCGTCGCGCTGCTGCCGCCGTTTGCGCGCTCGATGCTGGGGCTGGACCGACCGGGCATCGAGGCAATCCCCGCCCGCGCGGCCACCTGGGCGGTGGGCAAGACTCTGCGCTGGGCGTTCCGGCAGAATTAGGCGAGCTTGGGCGGCAGGCTGAACATGCCGGCGTAGCGCAGGGCCAGATCGCGATCGCCCTCGATCGAGAGCCCCACCCCGCGCTCCAGTTCCTCCCACGGCACGCCTGCGTAGAGCCCACCTGCGATCACCGCCGCAATCGGCGCACGGAAAATCGCGTCGGCTTCCTCGGGATCGCCGCGCCGGATCGGCAGCACGCCCTCGCCCGGCTCGGCGACAAAGCCGTCCTCGCCGATCGCGAAGCCGATCGTGCCCTCGATCTCGCCGATCCGCGCCTTGTCGACCATCGTGCGCATCGACATCATCAGCGAGACGTTCGATAGCGGCAACGTCGGATCGTGCGCACTCGACTGCGCGGCCCAGCGCCCCGCCTCCTGAATTAGCGGCTCGGCGGCATAACCCCATGCAGTGAGTTCGTAGACCTGCGCTTTCACCGGCGGCGGCAACTGGCGCCGGACGAGCACACCAGCCTCCTCCAGCGAACCGAGACGTTCGGTCAGCACCTTGGCGCTTATCCCCGGCAGAGCCACCCTGATATCGGAGAAGCGGCGCGCGCCGAGCATCAGCTCCCTGACGATCAGCAGCGACCAGCGCTCTCCAACGAGTTCCATGGCGAACGCGGTGCCGCAGGCGTCGTCATACCACTTTCCGTGCACTTTGGTTTCATTTCGTAACTTCATGGTTGCTTTTTGTAACCGAGTCGGTCAGAAAAAGCAAGTTCCGATTCGCCCCCAAGCGAAAGACGATGCGAAAAACAGAAAGGAAACCGCCATGACCAAGATGATTTTCGTGAACCTGCCCGTCGCCGACCTCGCCCGGTCGAAGGCATTCTACGAAGCCGTCGGCTTCACCAACAATCCGCAGTTCAGTGACGACAATGCCGCCAGTATGGTCTGGTCGGAAGCAATCTATGTCATGCTGCTGAAGCACGACTTCTGGAAGACGTTCACCAGCAAGACGATTCCGAACGCGCACGAGAGCGCCCAGGTGATGCTCGCTCTGAGCCAGGACAGCCAGGACGCGGTCGAAGAGATCGTTCGCAAGGCCGTCGCAGCCGGCGGCAAGGCGGACCCGACCCCCAAGCAGGACCTCGGCTTCATGTATGGCCGCAGCTTCGAGGATCCCGACGGACATATCTGGGAGAACGCATTCATGGACATGAGCGCCCTGCCCGAAGGCGAGCATCCGGCCGAACAGCCCGCGGGCTGATCCGCGCGCCTTCTTGAAAGAGGAGCAAACTGATGGCTACTGTTGCCGATACCGCGCTTCCCGCCACCCGTTCGTCGACCCCGGCCGGGGTCTGGATCGGGCGAGTTCTCAGCGGACTCGTGATCGCCTTCCTGCTGTTCGATGCGGGATTCAAGCTGGCCGCCCCTGAGCTCGCGATCGAATACAGCCCACCCCATCTGGGCTGGCCGCTGGAAGTGGGCATGATGTACACGCTCGCGATCCTCCTGCTGATCCCGACGCTGCTCTACATCTTGCCGCGCACCGCGGTGCTCGGCGCGGTGCTGATCACCGGCTATCTCGGCGGCGCGATCGCCACGCACCTGCGGATAGACAGCCCGCTGCCAACGCACACGCTGTTCGGGGTCTACCTCGGCCTGATGGTCTGGGGCGGGCTGTGGCTGAGGAATCCGGCGCTCCGCTCCGTCTTCCCATTCAATAGCGGGAAGGACTGATCATGGCCGTCGAACCTAACGCCGCAATCACGATCACCGCCTACGACTGGGTGCCCGATTTCGCGCGCGGCCTCGTCCGCGACCTGCGGGTGCGCTGGGCTCTCGAGGAGGTTGGGCTCGATTACCGGGTCGATTACCTCCCGCAGGGCACCCAGAAGATGGCCGCGCATCGCGCCCGCCAGCCGTTCGGACAAGTGCCGACATTCGAGGAAGGCGACCTGACGCTGTTCGAGTCGGGCGCGATCGTGCTCCACGTCGCCGACCGCACGCCGGGCCTGCTGCCGGAAGGGCCGCATGCCCGGGCACGTGCCGCGGAGTGGGTCATCGCCGCGCTCAACACGATCGAGCCACACCTGAGCGATTGGGCCATTGCAACGATCTTCGAAGCGGATCAGCCATGGTCCGAGCCGCGCAAGCCCGCGATCCGCGAACGGGTCGACGAGCGCCTCGGCGAGCTTTCCAACCGGCTCGGCGATGCCGAGTGGCTCGAAGGCACGTTCAGCGTGGGCGACCTGATGATGATCGCAGTGCTGCAGATGGTCGGCGGCGAACTCGCCGACATGTTCGACCGCTATCCCAACCTCGCGGCCTATCGCGAGCGCGGGGAAGCACGCCCTGCCTACAGGCGCGCGCTGGAGGCGCATTTGCAGGGATTTACTGGCAAGCCGCCTCCCGGTTGGGGCGACGAATAGCCCAAGGAGACAGACGATGAGCAACTATCAGAACCAATCGCTCCCCGGCGTCACCCCGCATCTGACGATTGGCGAAAAGCGCGCCAGGGAAGCGATCGATTTCTACAAGGCCGCTTTCGGCGCCGAGCAGGCAATGGAGCCGCATATGGCGGAGGATGGCGAGCGAATCCTGCATGCGCACCTCCACATCAATGGCGGGTCGGTGATGCTGAACGACGACTTCCCCGAATACGGCGGCGCGGCCGGCATGCCGGCCGCGGTAACGCTCCACCTTCACGTCGACGATGCCGACGCATGGTTCGCACGCGCACTGAAGGCTGGAGCGACCGAGACGATGCCGCTCGCCGACCAGTTCTGGGGCGACCGCTATGGGCAGGTAACCGATCCGTTCGGACATCGCTGGTCGATCGGCGCACCGGTGAAGCAAGGCTGACAAGGAGAAAGAACGATGACCTATCTTGAAGGATTTGTCGCTGCGGTTCCGACCGCGAACAAGGACGCCTACCGCAAGCACGCCGAAGACGCGGCGCCGCTGTTCAAGGAGTTCGGCGCGGCCCGCATGGTCGAGACCTGGGGTGATGACGTGCCCAAGGGGAAAGTGACCGATTTCTACGGCGCGGTGCAGGCGAAAGACGACGAGACGGTCGTGTTCTCGTGGTTCGAATACCCGGACAAGGCGACCCGCGACGCCGCCAACGAGAAGATGATGAGCGACGAGCGGATGGAGAACATGGGCGAGACCATGCCCTTCGACGGCAAGCGCATGATCTACGGCGGGTTCGAAGCGATCGTGGACGAGCGCGGGCAAGGCACGCCGGGCTACACCGACGGCTATCTCGTCCCCGTCCCCGTGGACAAGAAGGAAGCCTACCGCGAGCTGGCGCAAAACGTCGCGGGCAAGTTCATAGAAAGCGGCGCCGTCCGCGTGGTCGAGGCTTGGGGCGATGACGTGCCCGACGGCGAGGTCACCGACTACCGCCGCGCGGTCAAGGCGCAGGACGGCGAAGGGGTGATCTTCTCCTACGTCGAATGGCCCGACAAGCCGACCCGCGACAAGGCGTGGGAAGCGATGATGTCCGACCCCGATATGCAGCCCGACGGCGAAATGCCGTTCGATGGGCAGCGGATGATGTGGGGCGGTTTCCGCCCGATGATCGACGCCTGATCCGAAGCGAGCCGGAAACGATGGCCGATACCGTCACGATCTGGACTTACGACTGGGTGCCGGAAGGCCCGCGCGGTTTCGTGCGCGACCTCCGGCTGCGCTGGGCGTGCGAGGAGGCGGGCTTGCCCTATGCCGTCCGCGCGGTCCCGTTCGACGATCGGGAGACCAACCACCTGGAGCGCCAGCCCTTCGGCCAGGTTCCGATGATCGAGGACGGCGAGGTCGCGCTCTTCGAAAGCGGGGCGTGCCTGATCCATCTGGCGCGGAAGAGCGAGGCGCTCATGCCCAGCGACGCGGCCGGGGAAGCGCAGGTCCTGCAGTGGGTGGTGAGCGCACTCAACTCGATCGAGATGGTCTCGGTACCGTGGTGGTTCCTCAACGTGATGGGCGATCCCGAGAACGGGCTGACCGGCTGGATGGACAAGCGTCTCGGTCAGCTCGAGACCGTTCTGGCGGAGCGCGAGTGGCTTGCCGCCGGCCGCTTCACTGCCGCCGACCTGATCATGGCGGACGTGCTGCGCGTCGCCAAGGTGCGTGCACACGGCGAGCGGCCGGCGACTGAGGCATATGTCGCGCGCGTCACCGCCCGCCCGGCCTTCGCGAAGGCGCGCGCGGACCAGCTCGCCCATTTCGCGGCGGCAGACGAGACACGGAAGGGAGACTGACAAATGGCCGAGGATAAAGGCAGCTTCATCTGGTACGAGCTGATGACCCCCGACCCGGCTGGCGCGCGGGCGTTCTATCGCGAAGTGGTCGGCTGGGACATCGAGGCGCAGAGCTCGATGCCCGGCGACGGGCCGGACTATCGCATGATCAAGCGCTCCGACGGCGGCTTTGCCGGCGGTGTGCTCACCCTGACCGACGCGATGTGCGAGGAAGGGGCGCGGCCCGGCTGGTTCGGCTATGTCCATGTCCCCGACGTCGACGTCGCGGTCGCGCGGATCGTCGATTCCGGCGGCACGACCTTCATCGCCCCGCAAGACATGGAAGGCGTCGGCCGCATGGCTCTGGTCGCCGACCCGCAAGGCGCACCGCTCTACGTGATGACGCCGACCCCACCCCCGGATCAGCCCGACGCGCAGAGCGACGTATTCGATTACGAGAAGCCGCAGCACGTTCGCTGGAACGAGCTGCAGACGACCGACCCAGCCGCGGTCATCGCGCTCTACACCGAGCTGTTCGGCTGGGAGCAGAAGGACAGCATGCCGATGGGCGAGATGGGTGACTACCAGTTCATCCACCAGGGCGGCGGGATGATCGGCGCGATCATGCCCAAGATGCCCGACGTGCCGCAGTCGGTCTGGTCCTACTACGTCGGCGTCGACGACATCGACCGCGCGGCAAAGGCCGTGACCGACGGCGGCGGCAAGCTGCTCGGCGAGATCATGGAGATTCCGGGCGGCGAATTCTCAGTCCACACGATGGACCCGCAAGGCGCGGCGATCGGCTTCGTCGGACCGCGAAAATCTTGAGGAGAACGACGATGAACAAGAACACCATTTGCCTGTGGTTCGACCGCGATGCGGAAGAGGCCGCCCGCTTCTATGCCGCGACTTTCCCCGACAGCGAGGTGACGGCAGTGCGCAAGGCGCCGTCCGACTTCCCCGGCGGGAACGAGGGCGACGTGCTCACCGTCGAGTTCACGGTGTGCGGTATCCCGTGCCTGGGGCTCAACGGCGGCCCCACGTTTCCGCAGACCGAGGCGTTCTCGTTCCAGATCGCGACCGACGATCAGGAGGAGACCGACCGCTACTGGAACGCGATCGTCGGCAACGGCGGGGCGGAATCGGCCTGCGGCTGGTGCAAGGACAAGTGGGGCCTTAGTTGGCAGATCACCCCGCGCGTGCTGACCGAGGCGATGGCAGCGGGCGGCGATGAAGCCCAGCGCGCGTTCGAGGCGATGATGACGATGCAGAAGATCGACGTCGCCAAGATCGAAGCAGCGCGACGGGGCGCCTGACGCTACCAACATCCGGAGCGATACGATGCGTCCCACCATCACCGCGTTCGCGCAATCGCCCGACCAAGGCCAGGGGCTCGCGCGCGACATGCGCGTGCGCTGGGCGCTGGAAGAAGCGGACCAGCCTTACGACGTGCGGCTGGTCTCGTTTGAGGAGATGAAGCGCCCGGAGCACCTGGCGCTTCATCCCTTCGGGCAGATCCCGACCTACGAGGAAGGCAGCCTCGTGCTGTTCGAATCGGGGGCGATCTTGCTCCACATCGCCGCGCACCGCCCGGGTCTGCTGCCCGACGATCCCGACGCCCGGGAGCGTGCGATCGGCTGGCTCTTCGCCGCGCTCAACACGGTCGAGCCGCCGATCGTCGAGCGAGAGCAAGTCGAATATACCGAGGCCGACAGGAGCTGGTACGCGGCGCGCCTGCCCCTCCTCGACGACCGGGTCCGTGTGCGGATGAACCAGCTTGCCGGCCGGCTCGCGGATGCCGAGTGGCTCGATGAAGGATTCAGCGTGGGCGACCTGATGATGGTCATGGTGCTACGCCGGCTGGAGGGAACGAACATTCTGGAAGACTATCCCACGCTCAGCGATTACGTCGCGCGCGGTACGGCGCGGCCGGCCTATCAGCGCGCCTTCGCGGCGCAACGGGCCGTGTTCGAGGGGCTTTCCTCATGACGCTCGCGCTCTACGGCCATCCGTTCTCATCCTACACCTGGAAGGCGCTGATCCCGCTCTACGCGAACAGCGCGGCGTTCGAGTTCCGCGAGGTCGGGCCCGACCATCCGCAACATGCCAAGTTCGTCAAGCAGGCGCATCCGGCCGGCAAGTTTCCGGTGCTGGTGGATGGCGACACGACGATGATCGAGGCGACCTCGATCGTCGAACACCTCGCCCTCCACCACCCTGGCCCCGCTCCGCTGATCCCGGCTGATCCGGCACAGGCGGCAGTCACGCGAATGCTGGACCGCGTGTTCGACAATTACGTGATGGGGAGCATGCAGCGGGTCGTGAACGCCTATATCGCGAACAAGGAGACCCCCGACCCTGAAGAAATCGCGGCGGGCAAGGACGGCCTGCTGCGGGTCTATCGCTGGCTCGAGACGTGGCTGGAGGCAAACACGCTCCCCCCGCACGTGTCGCTGGTGACCTGCGCCGCGGCGCCATCGCTGTTCTACGCCGACTGGGTCGAACGCATTCCCGGCGACTGCCCGCGCGTCGCCGCGCTGCGTGCCGAAGTGCTCGCCCTGCCTGCCGTCGCCCGCTGCGTCGACGATGCGCGGCCCTACCGCGCCTGGTTCCCACCCGGCGCACCTGACCGCGACTGAGGAGAAACCCCATGCCTGCCCAGCTCAACCATACGATCGTCTGGTGCCGCGACAGGCACCGCTCCTCACGTTTCTTCGCCGAGATGCTCGGCCTGCCAGAGCCGCGAACCTTCATGCATTTCGAGATCGTGGATGCCGCTAACGGTGTTTCGCTCGATTTCATGGAGAAGGAAGGGTCTGTTTCGCCGCAGCACTACGCGTTCCTCGTTTCGGACGAGGAATTCGACGCCGGAATGACACGCATCAGGGACAAGGGCCTGACCTACTGGGCCGATCCGGCGCGCAGCAAGGCCGGCGAGATCAACCACCATTTCGGCGGCCGGGGAGTCTATTTCGAAGATCCCGACAGCCATCTGCTCGAGCTGATCACCAAACCCTACGGTTCGGAGGACGAACTATGACCGGCGACTTCCCGCGCATGGCTTTCCCAAACGAAAGTACTGAATACCGCGAGGCACGCAATGCGTTGCTCGATGCCGAAATCGCGCTTCGGCGCCAGACCGAAGCCGTGGCCGTGATGCGCCGCGCGCTCCCACCTGGTGGCGTGGTGCCCAAGGATTTCGTCTTCGAACGGATCGGCGCCAGTTTCCGGCCCGAGCAGGTCCGCCTGTCGGAGCTGTTCGGCGATTTCCCGACCATCCTGATCTACAGCTACATGTTCGGTCCGGAGCGCGACGTCCCCTGCCCCGGATGTACCCATCTGCTCGACTGTATCGAGGGTGCGGCGCGCCACGTGCCGCAACGTGCGCCGCTCTACGTGGTCGCGAGCTCGCCGATCGCCCGGCTTGCCGCCTGGGCGCATGCGCGGGGCTGGAACCATCTCCAGCTGCTGTCCACCGCCGGAAGCGACTACAGCGCGCATTACTACGGCAACACCGCGGCACTTACCCCCGCAATGCGGGCACAGCGCGGCTACAGCGAAGACGAGAACTGGGACGAGCCGATGCTCAACGTCTTCCGCAAGGACGGCGACACGATCCGCCATTTCTGGGGCAGCGAGCTGGTGTTCGCGCCCGAGGATCCCGGCCAGGACCATCGTGGGCTCGACTTCGCCGACGCGGTCTGGGGTCTGCTCGACACCACGCCCGAGGGCCGGGGCGACACGTTTTTCCCCAAGGTCACCTACGACGCTGCCGACCAGAGAGGATAATCCCATGACCGATACGAAGGAACTGTCCGTCACCCGCTACATCGACGCTCCGCCCGAGAAGGTGTGGGATGTCATGGTGAATCGGCAGGAGGAGTGGTGGTGCCCTACCCCCTGGCGTGCCGAGATCGATTACGCAGAGCGCCGCCCCGGCGGCCGCTGCGAGATGACGTTCCACGGCCCCGACGGCGAGAAGATGCCGCAGAACGGGATCTATCTCGCCTACGACGAGGGCCGCCGCTTCGTCACCACCGATGCCGTGACCGGCGACTTCGAGCCCGCCGGCCCGTTCATGATCGGGATCTGGGAAATCGCACCCGAAGGCGAAGGGACCCGCTACACCGCCCGCGCCCGCCACTGGACCGACGAAGCGCGCAAGCAGCACGAAGAAATGGGCTTCGAACCCGGCTGGGGCGCCTGCGCAGACCAGTTGAAAGCGCTCTGCGAGAGCGATTGACAAATATCAATGTTCTTGATATGTTCCTAGCTTCGATTCGCAGGAGATACTCGTGGCCGAATACACGTTCTACACCCATCCCATGAGCCGCGGGCAGATCGTCCGCTGGGCCTTGCACGAGGCGAATGCGCAGTACGAACAGGTGCTCGTCGATTGGCAGAACAGGCCCGAGCGTTTTCTCGAGGCCAATCCGATGGGGAAGGTGCCGACGATCGTGCATCATCACGGCGAGCACGATCACGTCGTCACCGAGGCGGCCGCGATCTGCCACTACCTCGCGGAAATGAACGCGCCCGACCTTCTCCCGCGCGAGCACGAGAAGGCCGACTACTTCCGCTGGCTGCTGTTCGCCGCCGGTCCGCTCGAGCAGGCGGTGCTGGCAAAGGTCATGGGCTGGAACGTACCACAGGACCGCGAGAGCACAGCCGGCTTCGGCAATTATGAGCGCACGATCGATGCGCTGGACGCCTGGCTCGCGGAGCGCCACTTCGTCTGCGGCGAGCGGTTCACCATGGCGGACGTCTATGTCGGCAGCGCGGTCGACTGGGGCCTCCAGTTCGGCTCGATCCCCGAGCGCGACGCGTTCAGGGCCTATGCCGGGCGTTGCAGCGGGCGCGCAGCCTATCAGGCCGGCAAGGCGATCGACGGCAAGCTGATCGCGGAAATCCAGGCGCGGGAGAACCAGGCGTGAGCTACACCACCAGTTGTCATTGCGGCACGATCAGTGCGACGGTCGATGGCGACCTTCCGGCCGGCGGCATGACCTGCAACTGCTCGATGTGCAGGCGCAAGGGCACTATCCTCCACTTCGTGCCCGCTTCCGAGGCAACGGTCGAAGCACCGGCGGACAAGCTCGGCGACTACACGTTCAACAAGCAGGCGATCCACCACCACTTCTGTACCGAGTGCGGCTGCACGCCTTTTGCCCTCGGCACTGGGCCTGATGGGCGGGAGATGGTCGCAGTCAACCTGCGCTGCGTGCCGGAGTGCGATATCGACGCGCTGGAGATCAACCGGGTGGATGGGGCGTCGTTCTGAAGGATTGAGCGGCCAAGCTTGGGATCTGGCAGACTGGCGGCGCCATTGCCTTCGCTTCGCCTCGCGCCAACCATCGCGTCATCCCATTGAAAGCTAGGATTGGTTGCAGCTCAGCGTGCGGAGAGAGCGATCCGGGCTTTCGCTGGGATGGCGAAGGGTCATGGATGAAGGATGCAGGCCGGCAAGCAGGGCGCATGCCCCCGCCCGTGAAGGCCCGCACGCTACCCTATCGCCGCGCTCTTCCTGAGCAATTGGTACGCCTCGACCACGCGGGTCAGGCGCCCCTCGTGGCGACGGTCGCCGCCGTTGCGGTCGGGGTGATAGCGGCGGACCAGCTCGGAATAGCGCCGCCGCAGCCGCCGGAGGTCGGTGTCGAGGCCGAGGCCCATCGTCTCTAGCGCCTGCGCTTCCTCGCGGCTGAAGCGGCCGTCCATGGCCATTTGCGCTTCGCGCTGGGCGCGGCTCTTGATTCCGCCCGCTCGGGCCGCGATGGCATCGATCGGATCGTCGAAGTCCGCCCAGCGCGGCATGCCGTCGACGCCCGCGGTTGGGCGGAACGAATGACTCTCGGTGCGCCATCCCGCAGCGGGCGCCTGGGCCGCGAGAATCTCCTCGGCGCTCATCCCTTCGAACCAGTCGTAGCCAGCGTTGAATTCGCGCACGTGATCGAGGCAGAACCAGCGCCAGGCACCCGGTCCATCGAAGGAATTGCTGCGCGTGCCCGGCGCGCGATACTCGCCCGACTCATTGCAACCAGGCGTCTCGCAAGTGCGCCCGGTGCTCTCGTATCGTCCATGGAACCTGGTCTGCTTCACGCCATTAGGATGGGCATGGACAAGCCGGTTGGGAACCCCCAAACCTGACCCATGACTGGAACGTTGCAATCCGAAATCGAATCGCTGCTGACCTCCGCTTTCGCGCCGTCGCGGCTCGAAGTGATCAACGATAGCGCCAGGCATCATGGCCATGCCGGCGATGACGGAAGCGGCGAATCGCACTTCACGATCGTGATCGAAAGCACCGCATTTACAGGCAAGAGCCGGCTCGATCGCCAGCGCATGGTCAACGCCGCACTCGGCGACATTCCCGGTCAGCGCGTCCACGCAGTTGCGGTCCGCGCCTCGACGCCCGGAGAGAGCTGATGACCTACGCGCTCTGGTATTGGCCAAGCATACCGGGGCGCGGAGAGTTCGTGCGATTGGCGCTGGAAGCCGCGGGGGTCGCATACCGCGACATGGCCCGCGAACAGGGCGCCGACGCGCTGGTGCGGGACCTGGAGGCGCGCAGCGGTATCCGGCCCTTCGCCCCGCCCTATCTCGTCGACGGCGGCTTCGCCATCGCGCAAGTCGCGCACGTCCTCGCCTGGCTGGCGGATCGGCACGGCTTCGGCGCCGGCGAGCTCGAACGCGATCTCGAGCTCATCACGCTCCAGCTCACGATCAGCGACATGGTGGCGGAAGTGCACGCCGTGCACCATCCAATCTCGACCGCGCTCTACTACGAGGACCAGAAGGACGCCGCACGGCAGGCCGCGGCGCATTTCCGCACGGAACGTATGCCGAAGTTCCTCGACTACTTCGAGGACGCGCTCGGCGCGAACCAGGGCCCCTTCGTGCTCGGCCGCAAGTGGAGCCATGTCGACACCTCGCTGTTCCAGCTCGTCGAGGGACTGCGCTACATGTTCCCGCAGCGGATGGCGGCGCTGGAGCGCGGCCATCCCCGGCTGCTCGTGTGCCACGAAGCGGTCGGCAAGCTCGACGGTATCGCCGCCTACCGTGCGTCCGAACGCTGCATTCCGTTCAACGAAGACGGCATCTTCCGCCACTATCCGGAGCTCGACGGATCATGATCGAACAGACAATCACCCCGGTCACCCACGACCTTGGCCAGTTCGAAGTGCGCCGCGCGATCCCCTCGCGCGAGCGGACGATGGTCGGACCGTTCATCTTCGTCGACCAGTTCGGACCGGCGCAGCTCGACATCGGCGGCGGCATGGACGTGCGGCCGCACCCGCACATCAATCTCGCCACCGTAACCTGGCTGTTCGAGGGGGCGATCGACCACCGAGACAGCCTTGGCACTTTCGCGACGATCCGCCCGGGGCAGGTCAACCTGATGACCGCCGGCCGCGGCATCGTCCATTCGGAGCGCAGTCCACAGGAAGAGCGCGAGCGTGGCGCACGGCTCTACGGCATGCAGACCTGGCTCGCGCTGCCCGACGGGCAGGAGGAGATCGCTCCCGCCTTCGAGGCACAAATCGACCTGCCGGTGGTGGAGGACCAGTGCGCCAAGGCGATCGTGATCATGGGCGAGCTGTGGGGCAAGCGCGCGCAGACGACGACGCATGCAGGGACGATCTATGCCGACGTCGTGCTCGCCGCCTCGGGTGCGCTGCCGATCGAGGCTGAAGCGGACGAGCGCGCGGTCATGCTGGTCGGCGGCGAAGCGAGCGTCGATGGCCGGCCGCTGGTGCTCTACGAGTTGACCGTGCTCGCGCCCGGCGCGCAGATGACGCTTTCCAGCGAGCGCGGCGGACGGGTCATGCTGCTCGGCGGGGAGGCGTTCGCGACCAAGCGCCATGTGTGGTGGAACTTCGTCAGCTCCGACCGGGAGCGGATCCGCGCGGCGCGCGATGCATGGACGCGCGGCGAGTTTCCCAAGGTGCCGGGCGACGACAAGGAATTCATCCCGATCCCCGAACAGCCGAAGACGGTGAGCTACCCATGAGTTTCGAAGGCAAAGTCGTCTGGATCACCGGCGCATCCTCCGGCATCGGCGCGGCACTGGCCCGCGAGTTCGCGGGACGAGGCGCCAGGATCGTGCTCTCGGGCCGCGACGAGACGCGCCTTGCGGCGGTTGCGGGCGAACTTGGTACGGAGACGCTCGCCCTCCCCTTCGACATTCGTGACGACGCGGCGCTCGCCGAGGCGACGGAGCAGGCGATCGCCTGGAAAGGCGGCATCGATATTGCGATTGCCAACGCCGGCGTCTCGCAGCGCAGCACCGCGCTCAAGACCGAGATGCAGGTCTATCGCGATATCATCGAGATCGACCTCACCCAGCAGATCGCCTTCGCGCAGGGGCTGATCGGCCACATGGCGGAGCGCGGCAGCGGGCGCCTCGTCTTCATTTCATCGATCGCGGGCAAAGTCGGGGTGCCAATGCGCACCGCCTACTGCGCGGCGAAGTTCGGGCTCGTGGGCTATGCCGACTCCCTGCGCGGGGAGCTGTCGCGGGATGGGGTGGAGGTGCACGTCGTCTGCCCCGGCTCGGTCGCGACCGACGTGAGCCGCAACGCGCTCACGGCGGATGGATCGAAGCGGGGCAAGAGCGACAGGGCCATCGACGAAGGCATTCCCGCCGATGAGGCGGCGAAGACCATGGTGGACGCCATCGCCCTAAACCAGCGCGAGATCATCGTCGCGCGCGGTATGGAAGAGGCGATGGGCCAGATGCGGCAGACGCCGGATCAGCTATTCGATCAGGTCGCGGCGATGGTCGCGACCGGATATATCGAGAAGATGGAAGCGGAGGGGTAGGGATGGAACAGAAGCGCGTAACGCTTGCCAATGGCATGGAGCTCGACGTGGTCGACACCGGCCCGCGCGACGCGCCGGCGCTGGTCTTCCTCCACGGCTTTCCCGAAAGCCACCGCACCTGGCGGCACCAGATCGCGCATTTCTCCGACCGCTACCGCTGCATCGCGCCCGACCAGCGCGGCTATCGCGGATCGTCGAAGCCGCAGGAGGTCGAGGCCTATACGCCCGATAAGCTCATCGGCGACGTGTTCATGCTGGCCGAGGCGCTGGGGGTGGAGACCTTCACCGCGGTCGGCCACGACTGGGGCGGCGCGATCGCCTGGGGCACGGCGCTCGCCGGGCAGGCGAATGGCCGCGTCACGCGCGCAGTGGTCGCCAACGCACCGCATCCGGCGATCTTCCAGAAGCTGCTCTACACCAACGAGCACCAGCGCAAATCCAGCCAGTACATGCGCGGCTTCCGCGATCCGGCAAACGACGCGCTGGTGCGCGAGCATGGCCTCGCCGCGATCCTGATGCAGGAGATCAAGTGGGATCGCCCGAGCGAGATGGAGGCGGAAGAGCGCGAGGCGCTGCTGAAGGACTGGCAGGACCGGGACGCGGCGTTCGGCATGCTCAACTGGTACCGCGCGAGCCCGATCGACGTGCCTCCGCTCGACGCGCCTTATGCCCTGCCCCAAGGCTGGACGCCCCCGCCCCTTCCCAAACTCACCATCCCGACGCTGGTGATCTGGGCGATGGACGATCTGGCCCTTCCCCCTGAAAACCTCGAGGGAATGGACGAGTTGATCGAGGACCTGACGATCGCGGAGGTGCCGGACTGCGGCCACTTCGTCCCTTGGGAAGCGCCGGGCGAGGTCAACGCTGCGATGGACGCATTTCTGGACCGGACCGGTTAGCCGTCGTCACCCCTGCCACTCGACCCACGCGCCGTGCGGGTGGGCGGTAGCGAGCAAGGTCCAGTCCTTCGGCCCCGGCCAGTAGCGCACGCGCAGTTCGTGGGCGAACGTCTCGCGGTTGGTTTCCAGCATGATCCACGCGAGCGGTTCGTCCGCCGTCGCCGCCTCGCCTGCGCGCTCCATCGCGGCCACGATCCTCTCGCGCGCAGCTTTCGGAATGTATTGCCACACGATCGAATGAAACAGCGCGCGGGTGACGCCTTGCACCTGCGGTTCGGACAGCACTTCCTCGACCCACTCCGCCGCGCCCATCCGGTCGAGTTCCGGCGCACGTTCGGCCGCCAGCGCCGCAGCGCGGTCGATCCGGCCCATGCGCTCGCGGGCTTCGGGCCAGATGTAGCTCTTGAGCCGCAGCACGGTGTCGGGATCGCGCAGGTCCATCGGCCGCACGTCGCAGCCGCGAATCCCCTCGATCTTCACCGGATTGCCCGGCGGCGGCGCACCGCGCCACTCCGGCGCGAGGTGCATCGGCGAACCGCTCGGCCCCACGACAACGCCGCCAAGGTCGAAGCGGAACCGCTCCATCATCGTGTTGATGCCGGCGCTGGCGCCGATCTCGTTCATCTCGAAGCGCGGTCCTACCCGTTCCGACAGCCAGAACAGGCCGGCCATTATGCTGGCCGAACGACCCGCCTCGTTGGTCTGCGGCGGATGATCGAGCCACGGCAGCAGGAGATGGTCGAACGTCTCGACCAGGCCGACCACCAGTTCGTCGACCGCGCCCTGATCGGTCGTCAGCGCGGCGTAGACCGGCTCCAGCCGCTTGTCGGTTCCGCTGAGGAGCAGGTAGTGGAGCCCGCCCGCGATCCGAAGCGGCATGGCGTCCTCCAGCAGCAGGCCCTGCCAATTGGCCATGCGCCGGCCGACCGCCGTTTCGGTCTTGAGCACCGGCAGCAGCCCGCGGATCACGCGTGCGGTGCCCGGCGCTCCGTTCTTCGCCGCGTGCTGCGCCTGCCATTCGATCCCGTCCGGGACCGACCGCGTGTGCATGATCGCATGGGGGCTCTCCGCCATCTCCATTGCCCTTTCCGAACTCGACCTCTAAGTGCCCCGGCGCAATGGCCGCACCGCTCACCTTCGCCATCCCCAAGGGGCGCATCCTCGACGAGGCGCTGCCCGTGATGGCACGTGCGGGCCTCGTGCCGGAAGAGGCCTTCCACGACAAGGGCAACCGGAGCCTGACCTTCGGGACGACCCGCGAGGATCTCCGTATCATCCGCGTGCGCGCGTTCGACGTCGCCACTTTCGTCGCGCACGGCGCGGCGCAGGCCGGCATCGTCGGTTCGGACGTGATCGAGGAATTCGACTACACGGACCTCTACGCGCCGGTCGATCTCGACATCGGGCACTGCCGGCTCTCGCTTGCCGCGCCTGCAAACGTCGCCGAGCGGCAGGCCGGCGCGAGCCACATGCGGGTCGCCACCAAGTATCCGAACCTCACGCGCCGGTGGTTCGAGAGCAAGGGCGTCCAGGCCGAGTGCGTCAAGCTCAACGGCGCGATGGAGATCGCTCCGGCGCTGGGGCTCGCGCGGCAGATCGTGGATCTCGTCTCCACCGGCCGCACGCTGACTGAGAACGGGCTCGAGGAGCGCGAGACGATCATGCAGGTGTCCGCGCGGCTGATCGTCAACCGCGCCGCGCTCAAGACCGATCCGCGCGTGGGAGAGATCGTGGAGAGCTTCCGCGCCGTCTCTGCCGAGCCGGAGCCGGCCTGATGCAACGCCTGAACATCACTGAGCCCGGCTTCGAAACCGCCTTCGCGCGCCTGGTCGACGGCCGGCGCGAGAGCGATATCGAAGTGCGGCAGGACGTCGCCGATATCATCGCGCGCGTGCGGGCGAAGGGCGACGCGGCGCTGGAAGAATACACGGCCCGTTTCGACAAGCACCGACTCGTGGACGAAAGCGACTGGCGCATCGCGCCCGAGGCATGCCGCGCCGCCTACGAAGCGCTGGCGCCCGATCTGCGCGACGCTCTCGACCTCGCAGCCCGGCGGATCGAGGCTTATCACCGCGAACAGCTTCCTGCGAACCGCGACTTCACCGATGAAGCCGGCGTCCGCCTCGGCGCGCGCTGGTCGCCGGTCGATGCGGCGGGACTGTACGTGCCGGGCGGCCGCGCCGCCTATCCCTCCTCACTGCTGATGAACGCCATTCCTGCCAAAGTCGCGGGGGTGGAGCGGCTCGTCGTCGTCTCGCCGACCCGCGGAGGCGAGACCAGTTCGCTCGTGCTCGCCGCAGCGCACGTCGCCCAAGTGGACGAAGTCTGGCGCATAGGCGGCGCGCAGGCGATCGCCGCTCTCGCCTACGGCACCGAGCGGATCGCACGGGTCGATGTGATCACCGGGCCCGGCAATGCCTGGGTCGCGGAAGCCAAGCGCCAGCTCTACGGCGTGGTCGGGATCGACATGGTCGCGGGGCCGAGCGAGATCCTCGTGATCGCCGACGCGGACAACGATCCGGACTGGATCGCCGCCGACCTGCTGAGCCAGGCCGAGCACGACCCGGCCTCGCAATCGATCCTGATCACCGACGACGACGCCTTCGCGAACCAGGTGGAGGATCGGATCGACACGCAATCCGCCATGCTCGCGACGCGCACGACGGCGCAGGCGAGCTGGCGCGACAACGGCGTTGTGATCGTGGTCGAATCGCTCGATCAGGCGGTGCCGCTCGCCAACCGGCTTGCAGCCGAGCACGTCGAGCTCGCGGTGGCGGATCCCGAGACGCTGTTCGCCGGTCTGCGCCACGCGGGTAGCGTGTTCCTCGGCCGCCACACGCCCGAGGCCGTCGGCGACTATGTCGCGGGCCCCAATCACGTCCTTCCGACCGGTCGCCGCGCCCGCTTCTCCAGCGGGCTCTCGGTGCTCGACTTCATGAAGCGCACCAGCTTCATCTCGCTCGATCCCGCGGCGCTGGCCGCCATCGGTCCGGCGGCCGTAGTGCTCGCCGAAGCCGAGGGGCTGCCAGCGCACGCCCAATCCGTTGCCATGAGGCTCAAGTAATGTCCGCACGTCCGCCGAAACGCACGCTCGCCCGCTCCGCTGCGCGGCTCGCGGCCGTGCAGGCGCTCTACCAGCGCGAGATGGAGGGGACCGCACTTGCCCGCCTGCTCGATGAGTTCCACCGGCACCGCCTCGGCGCGGTGCTGGGCGAGGACGACCATGCCGAAGCCGAGATGGCATTCTTCGACGACGTCGTCTCCGGCGTCGACGCGCGCTGCGACGAGATCGACCTGCTGCTGAGCGAGCGGCTCGCGCAAGGCTGGAATCTCGCGCGCCTCGACAAGACGATGCTGCAAGTGCTGCGCGCCGGCGCGTACGAGCTGATCGCCCGCGAGGACGTACCGGTCGCGACCGTGATCAACGAGTACATCGACGTCGCAAAAGCGTTCTTCGACGATCGCGAGGCGAAGTTCGTCAACGGCGTGCTCGATGCCCTCGCCAAGCAGGTGCGGTGAGCGGCGAGAGCGCCTTCATCGATCTCCTGCGGGGCCTGCCGCTGCATCCCGGCGCCCGCGGCCTGGACGATGACGCAGCGGTGCTGGAAGTGGGCGGCGAAACGCTCGTCCTGACGCACGACATGCTGGTCGAGGGCGTTCACGTCCTGCCTGGGCAGGATCCGGCGGACGTGGCGTGGAAGCTGGTCGCGACCAACCTGTCCGATCTCGCCGCCAAAGGCGCGGAGCCGGTGGGGGTGCTCGTCGGCTACATGCTCGGTGCGGACGACGCGCGCTTTTTCGAGGGTCTGCGTGAAGCCCTCTCCACCTACGATGTGCCGCTCCTCGGCGGGGATACGGTGTCGGGCGGACCACCCCGAAACTTCGGACTGACCGCGATCGGCCGCGCTACGCACGTTCCCGTGCCCTCGCGCAGCGGCGCGAGCCCGGGGGACGCGATCTACGTCACCGGTCCGCTGGGCGCGGCACTCGCGGGGTTTGAGGCCTTGCAGGTTGGCGATGAGGCCGCCGCCTTGCCCTACCGCCGGCCCGTCCCCCTGCTGGCCGAAGGCCGCGCGCTTGCGCCCATGGTCGGCGCGATGATGGACATTTCGGACGGTCTGCTACTCGATGCCTGGCGTATGGCGAAAGCCAGCGGCGCGACGTTCGCCATCGACCGCTCCGCCGCGCCGATCGCTCTGCCCGAGATTCGGCGCGACGAGGCCCTGCGCTGGGGAGATGATTACCAGTTGCTGTTTACCGCGTCCGAAAGAGCTGATTTGCCGATGTCTGCTACAAAGATCGGCCGTGTCGTGGCGCCACTGGACGGCGCTCCGCTGCTCCTGGACGGCGAGCTTGTCCGCTCACCCGAAGGCCTCGGCTACAGCCACGAAGGCTAGATCTCGGGACAATGCACCCCGCGCTTCTCCAGCACCGGGCGCAACGCGTAGTAAGCTTCCTTGGTCCGGTGGCTCGGGATCGCCGGGTAGAGGTGATGCACGAAGTGCGTTTCCATCCCGATCGATCCGATGTGCCCGAGCCTGCTCTTGAACAGCCGCGTGTTGGTGTAGCGGCCCCGCTCCTCGCGCGGGTGGTGCGGCGCCCAGCTCAGGTAGAAGCGGATGTAGCTGAGGCCGATGTGCCGCGGCAGCCACCAGATCAGCGCTGCCTCGATCGCGTAGCCGCTCCAGGCCATGGCGAACAGCACGGCCAGGAAGATCAGTTGCAGCCGGATCGTGTCCTTGAGCGAGTCCGCCGCTTCCTTGGTCCCCATCTCCGCGAGGATGCGCTTGTAGATGTGGATCGAGCCGTCGATCCCCGGCTGGCGATTGAGCCAGGTCTTGTAGATCGCATGCCAGGGGCCGTTGGCGCGGTCGGGATAGTCCGGATCCTTCTCCGGATGGTTGCAGTGGTAGTGATGCTCCAGATGCATCAGCCGCGCCATCGAGAACGGGAAGACGATGATGATCGTCGAGACCTTGCCGGTCCATTCGTTGAGCCAGCGCGTCTTGCTGCCGGGGCGGCCGATGTTCGAATGCATCGCCTCGTGGCTGGTGACGTAGCCGCCGACCGCGAACACCGTCGACAGCACGAAGGCGAGCGGCAGGTTGAGCCAGCCCATGATCGCCAGCGGGAAGAAGCTGAGCCAGATCGCGTAGCAGGTGAAGGCGAACGCCGGGTAGATCCACATCTTCCCGCCCTCGAACCGCCGGGCGATCTCGCGCTCTTCCCGCAGCAGTGCGACGCGGGTGTGCTTGTCGAGCGAGGCGTCGCCCGTCAGCGGAATGGCCGGCGCGTCGCCGCGCGCGGGTGCATCGACCAGCCCCTCGCGGAAAAACATCGCGTCTGTCGCCCCCTGCCCCTCTGTCACACCCATCGCCCCCGCAACGTCGCGTAGAGCCCCCACGGGCCGCCGACGAGCAGGCCGAAGCCGATCGGCGAGAGGCCCAGTGGCGGCTCCCACCCCCAATAGATCATCGTCTGCGCAATGAGCGGCGCGATGAAACCGATGCCGAAGAGAAGCGGCATGATCTTGAAAAGCGTCTGGACCGCCTTTTGCATGGCCGTTTACTTAATCTTAAGTACGATTTGCCGCAAGACTCGGCCGGATTTGTCTTGCCGATGTCGCATTTCGGGGCAGCGCTGGACCAGGGCACAACTTCGCGCGAAGCTCTTGCGCGCGGCGTCCCACCCCCTATACCTCGACGGGCCAGCGGCCCTGCGAAAGCGGGGCCGCTGGCCAAATGAAACCAGGGAAGAGGGGACTAGCGCGTGAATCTAGTCGCGATCGCAATCGTTTTGGGGCTGCTGGCCATTGTCTATGGCTTCGTCACCAGCCGCCAGGTGCTCGGCGCTGCCGCCGGCAATGAAAAGATGCAGGAAATCGCCGGCGCCATCCAGGAAGGCGCCAGGGCTTATCTCAACCGCCAGTATACGACGATCGGAGTGGTCGGCGTGGTCGTGGCGATCATCGTCGGGATCTTTCTCGGCCCGATCTCGGCCACGGGCTTCGTCATCGGGGCGATCCTCTCGGGCTTCGCCGGCTTCATCGGCATGAACATCTCGGTCCGCGCGAACGTGCGCACAGCGGCTGCCGCGCAGACGGGGCTGCAGCAGGGCCTCACCCTCGCCTTCCGTGCGGGTGCCATCACCGGCATGCTCGTCGCCGGGCTCGCCCTGCTCGCCATTGCGGTGTTCTTCTACGTGCTGATCGGGCCAATGGGACATGCGGCGAACGACCGCATCGTGATCGATGCGCTAGTGGCGCTGGCCTTCGGCGCTTCGCTGATCTCCATCTTCGCGCGCCTCGGCGGCGGCATCTTCACCAAGGCGGCCGACGTCGGCGCCGACCTCGTCGGCAAAGTCGAGGCAGGCATTCCCGAAGACGACCCGCGCAACCCGGCCGTGATCGCCGATAACGTGGGCGACAACGTCGGCGACTGCGCGGGCATGGCCGCCGACCTGTTCGAAACCTACGTCGTCACCGTCGGCGCGACCATGGTGCTCACCGCGCTGCTGCTGAGCGGCGTTGGCGATCTGCTGCTGCCGCTGATGGCTCTGCCTCTGCTCATCGGCGGCGCCTGCATCGTCACCTCGATCATCGGGACCTACTTCGTCCGTCTGGGCGGCGGGACCAACATCATGGGCGCGATGTACAAGGGCTTCCTCGTCACGGCCGTCCTTTCGATCCCGGCAATCTGGCTGGCGACGAGCTACGCGCTCGGCGACATGAACGCGGTCATCAACGATGGGACCGAGATGGTGCCGTTCACCGGTATGGACCTGTTCTGGTGCGCGATGGTCGGCCTCGTGATCACGGGCCTCATCATCTGGATCACCGAGTATTACACGGGCACCAACTACCGCCCGGTGCGCTCGATCGCCAAGGCCTCCGAAACCGGCCACGGCACCAACGTGATCCAGGGTCTCGCGATCAGCCTCGAAGCGACTGCGCTGCCGACGCTGGTGATTGTCGCCGGCATCATCGGCGCCTATCAGCTCGCCGGACTGATCGGCATCGCCTACGCGGCGACTGCCATGCTGGCGCTCGCGGGCATGGTCGTGGCGCTCGACGCCTACGGCCCCGTCACCGACAACGCCGGCGGCATTGCCGAGATGGCGGGCCTCGACGACAGCGTGCGCGAGAAGACCGATGCGCTCGACGCCGTGGGCAACACGACCAAGGCGGTGACCAAGGGTTACGCGATCGGATCGGCCGGCCTCGCCGCGCTGGTGCTGTTCGCCGCCTACACCACCGACCTCACCGAGTTCTTCCCGGACGCGGACGTCGATTTCAGTCTGGAGAACCCCTACGTCATCGTCGGCCTTCTGCTCGGCGCGCTGCTCCCGTACCTGTTCGGCGCGATGGGCATGACCGCCGTGGGACGCGCGGCGGGCGACGTGGTCAAGGACGTGCGCGAGCAGTTCGCCGCCGACAAGGGCATCATGGCCGGCACCAGCCGTCCCAACTATGCCCGTACGGTGGACCTCGTGACCAAGGCGGCCATCAAGGAAATGATCGTGCCCTCGCTGCTCCCGGTGCTCGCACCGATCGTGGTCTACTTCGTGATCACCCTGATCGCGGGGCAGGAGAACGGCTTCGCCGCGCTCGGCGCGCTGCTCCTCGGCGTGATCGTCGGCGGCCTCTTCGTCGCGCTCTCGATGACTGCGGGCGGCGGCGCATGGGACAACGCGAAGAAGTACATCGAGGACGGCAATCACGGCGGCAAGGGCTCCGAGGCGCACAAGGCCGCGGTGACCGGCGACACAGTCGGCGATCCCTACAAGGACACTGCCGGCCCTGCGGTGAACCCGATGATCAAGATCACCAACATCGTCGCCTTGCTTCTGCTGGCGGCGCTGGCGGCGGGCTGACCCCAGCCGATATCTGATCGCATTCCGGGGCGCGGGACCGCTGGTTCCGCGCCCCGTTCTCGTTAAGCATTCGTCAGCCTTCGCCTGATAGCCCGCTGGTGCGGCGGCATGCGCCGCGAACTGCGAAGGTTAACGCGTGGCCAGCGCCCCCCTCGAACGCTCCGATCCGGCAGAGCCCGGCTGCATCGCGGAGACGCATGCGCCCGCCGCATGCCTCACCGCGCCCGCGTGGAGGAGGTTTCCGGATCATCTCACGACGCTGGAATGGGACGGCCTCGCGCATTCGACCGGTGAGCCCAACCCGTTCTGTGAACGCTGGACGCTGATGCCAGCGCTGGAGCGGTTCGCGCCCGCTGCGAACGTCGCACTTGTCCATCTGCGGGTGGCGGGCGAGCTTTGCGGGCTGATGCCGCTCGCGCGGAGCCGGAGCTACTACGGCTACCCGATCCCGCACCTCGCGACCTGGAGCCACGACAACATGTTCGTCGGCAGTCCGCTGGTGCGCAGCGGCTGTGAGGAGGCGTTCTGGCGCGAGCTGTTCGGCTGGGCCGATGCGCATGCCGGAGGAGCGCTGTTCCTCCATCTCGGCTGGATGGCGGAAGATGGTCCGCTGTTTCGCGCGCTATCACAAGTGGCGGGCGGGCAGGAGCGGCCGTGGGGCGTGGTCCAGCGGGAGGAGCGCGCGCTGCTGCAGTCCGAGCTTGGCCCGCAAGCCTATCTCGAGGCCGCGATGAGCGGCAAGAAGCGCAAGGAACTGCGCCGTCAGCACAAGCGCCTCGCCGAAGAGGGAGAGCTGCGCTTCGAGCGGCGCTGCGACGAGGCGGGACTCGCCGGCTGGGTCGAGGACTTCCTTGTGCTCGAACGAGCCGGATGGAAGGGCCGCAACGGCTCCGCGCTGGCCGACCGCCCGAGCACGCGCGGCTGGTCTGCGCAGACGCTGCACGGCGCGGCGGCGCACGGACGGCTCGAGCGCCTGACGCTCACGCTCGACGGCAAGCCGATCGCCATGCTCGCCAACTTCATCGCGCCGCCGGGTGCGTTCAGCTTCAAGACCGCGTTCGACGAGCGCTTCGCGCGCTTCTCGCCCGGCGTGCTGCTCCAGCTCGAGAACCTCGATCTGCTGGAGCGCGAGGACGTGGCGTGGTGCGACAGTTGCGCCGCGGCGGACCATCCGATGATCGAGCGCATCTGGCGCGAGAAACGCGCGATGGTGCGCGTCAACGTTGCGATCGGCGGGCCGCTGCGCCGGGCGCTGTTCCGCCCGATGCTGCGCGCGGAGAGCCGCGGCAAAGCCAAAGGAGCCTGACAATGGGTGCCCATACCGCCATCGAAGTCCTGGCCGAGGGCGCGCCCGCGCCGGTGTTCGGACCCGAGGCCCGCGCCTCTTTCGCCGCGGCATATCCCGAGACGCCGCACGTGCTGCGCCACGGGCTCGCAACGCACGAGTTGCTGACCCTCGATGCGCTGGCAGTGCTTGCAAGCCGGCTGCCCGAGCGCTCGATCGAGTACAACCGCGGCGACCTTCCGATCGGCGTCGACGGTAAGCCGGGCGGCACCGGGCTGTCGATCGAGGACACGATCCGCCACATCGCCAGCAGCAATAGCTGGGCCGTGCTCAAGAACGTCGAGCAAGTACCGGAATACGAGGCTCTGCTGCTCGGTCTGCTGGACGAGATCAGGCCCGAGATCGAGGCGAAGACCGGCGCCATGCTGCGCCCGCAGGCGTTCGTCTTCATCTCCAGCCCCGATGCGGTCACGCCCTATCATTTCGACCCCGAGCACAACATCCTGCTCCAGCTCGTCGGCCGCAAGACGATGACGCAGTTTCCCGCCGGCGACGCGCGGTTCGCGTCCGACGAGATCCACGAATCGTACCACGCCGGCGGCGCGCGCGAGCTGACCTGGTGCGACGACCTGGCCGAAGGCGGACGTGAGTTCGCACTCGCTCCCGGCGAGGCCGTGTTCGTGCCCGTCATGGCGCCGCACTTCGTCCGCAATGGGCCGGAGAGCTCGATCTCGCTGTCGATCACCTGGCGCAGCGACTGGAGCTTCGCCGAGGCCGATGCGCGCGGGTTCAACGGGCTGCTGCGCCGCGCGGGGCTATCGCCGGCGGCGCCTGGGCGCTGGCCTGCCTCGAACATGCCGAAGGCGCTCGCGTTCCGCGCGCTGCGCAGGCTCGGCCTCGCCCGTTGACCGCGGCGCCCGCACGCCGCAAAGCGCAGCGGATGACCGACCAACCCAGCCCCGAACAACTCGTCGCCGATCTCGTCCGACTGCTCACCGTCGAGCGGCAGACCGAGGATGCCTTCACCGGCCATCCGCAAAAGGACGGCGTCGGCCGCGTCTTCGGCGGACAGGTGATCGCACAGGGGCTGCAGGCCGCGCAGGCCAGCGCGCCGGAGGGACTGGTGGCGCACTCGCTGCACGCCTACTTCCTCCGCGGCGGCAAGGAGGGGCCGGCGATCGACTATGCCATCGCACGCGACTTCGACGGGCGGAGCTTCGCCAATCGCCGCGTCGTCGCAAGCCAGGAAGGCACGCCGATCCTGAACCTGACGGCCAGCTTTCAGCGGCCAGAGGACGGGCTGTCGCACGACGACTACGAGATGCCCGAGACCATCCCTCCCGAGGAGCTGACGCCGGATCTGGAGCAGCGCCGGCGGCTCCTCGCCGAAATGGGCGAGGTGAGCGAGGCGCAGCGGGCGATGATGCTTCGCCCCCGCCCGATCGAGATGCGGACGGTCGACAGCCTGCACTGGATGAACAGCGATCCCCGGCCGCCCCGCGCGCGCTGCTGGTTCCGCACCGCCGCGCCGCTGCCGCCGATCGAGCAGGACCCCGCCCTGCACCGCGCGGTGATCGCCTACGCCAGTGACTACACGTTGCTCGGCACCAGCGCGCTGCCGCACGGGCTGAGCTGGGCGCGCGGCGACATGATCGGGGCGAGCCTCGATCATGCGGTCTGGTTCCACCGGGAGGCGCGGGCGGACGAATGGCTGCTCTACGCCACCGACAGCCCGTGGAGCGGCGGCGGGCGCGGCTTCAACAGAGGTCGAATATTCGACCGCGAGGGACGGCTGGTCGCCAGCGTCGCCCAGGAAGGAATGATCCGCCGGCGGATGCCGAAGCCGGACTGACGGCGCCGCTGTGGTTGACACACGCGGCATGGTTTGCGCGGTGTCACCTTGTAGCGACCCGCCTCGGCCGGTGCGTCCAGCGGGCCTCCAAGCAACGTGAAGAAGAGGCACGCACCTCTTTGAAACAGGTGCGATTTTATGCCCTCCTCCTTGCCGGATGGCAACGGAGTGCGCAGCCTTCCCGAAACAGGTGCCCAAGGGCGCCGGTGTGACCTTCCGCGACGCGGCGAAGAGCTGGGGAGAGGAGTGTCACCTTGTGCGCTGGCGCCCCTGCGGAGCACCCGTTCGGCGGGCGCGATCGCCATCGAGGTTTGCGTTGGCAGGAGGGGCCGAAGGCGCGTCATCGAAGATGATAAGGCAGATTTCGGCGATGTAGGAAAGGCTTTTCCCAGCTTGGGCGGCCCGTCTCGCCTTTGCGAAACTCGCATCCATGCGCGGGCCAGGCACAAAAAAGGCCCCGCGAGGGGGCCTTTTCGTAATTTTGGATCAAAGGGATCTCAGTTGAAGATCCAGTCCCAGATCGAACCCAACATGCCGTGTCTCCTGTTGCAAGTGCATGAGGAGACTACGTTAACCATATTTTTTTGTAAACTGTTAATTAACTTTGTTTCGCAATGGCAGACCATCCCTTTGTAAAGTCAGCATTTCCTGGATCTCGCCAACCGTCACCGGGCGCGCAATGTAATATCCCTGGCCGAGATCGCAGCCCATGTCGCGCAAGAGTGCGAAAGTCTCCCGGTCCTCTATTCCTTCGGCCACCGACGTCAGTCCGGCATCGCTCGCCAGCCGGGCCACGTTCGACACGATCGCCCTCGCCGTCCGCGAGCGATGGATCTGCTGGACGAACAGCTGATCGATCTTGATCTCGTCGAACGGCAGCTCGAACATGGCCTCGAGATTGGCGCTCGCGACGCCGAAGTCGTCCATCGAGAACGAGACGCCGAGCCGCTTGATCTGCTCGAACACGGCGCGCGCGGCCGAAAAATCCTCGATCCGGGCGGTTTCTGTAACTTCGATCGTCAGCTTCGCCGGGTCGGCCGAGTGCGCCGCGACATTCATCTCGATCAGATCGGCGATGCGGCTGTCGACGAACTGGATGGCCGAGACGTTGATCGAGACCTTCGGCTCGTGCTCGTAGCTGCGCAGGGTCTCCGCAGCACGCAGGCTCTTGAGCAGGACACGCTTGGTCAGATCGTCGAGACGCCCCACGCGCTCGCACTGAAGGATGAAGCGCGCGGGCGAGATCTCGCCCCGCTCTTCGTCGACCCATCGCGCGAGGGCTTCAACCCCGACGATGCGTCCGCTCCGCAAGTCCGCCTGGGGCTGGAGCTTGATTGAGATGCGGTCTTCCGACAGCGCGCTTTCCAGCCGCGCCTGGAGCGAATAGTCCCATTCCTCGCTTTCGGCCGCGAAGTCCGAAATGACGAAGACCGGCCGATAGGCCTCGCGCGCCTGATCCGCGGCGGCGATCGCCGAACTCAGGCGGCTCGAGACTGACTTGTCAGAGGATCGGTCGACGCCGATGGTCATCGATACGTCAAGCACGCGATGCGAAACCGTGATCGACTGCGAGGCAACGGCCCGCAGACCTTCGAGATGTCCCTGTAGGTCCTGATACTTTTCGCTGGAAACCGCGAACGCAAAGTATTTGCCGCCGTCGTAGTAGATTCTCGATCCAGCATCTCCAAGGGCCAGTCGAGAGGCAAGCTGTCGAAGATACCTGCCCTGATCCGCTGGCGTCAGCGTCGCAAAAATGGCGTCCAAGCGTGCGATCTTGGCCACGACGACGGCAGTCGTCCTGTCCACGTGCTCGTCACCCAAGTCCCGTTGCAAGGCAACGAAGTTCGGCAATTTGCTCCGCGGTTCGAGGAATAGGTGCCGTCTCTTGAATCGAACCAGTAATCGACATGCGGAGTAAACCGCTGTGAGCGCCAACGGCCCTGCGAACTCGGCGCGAATCCCCAGTTGCGCGGTAACGACGACGAGGATGAGAAGCGCTGTGGTCCAAAGGACGTACAGCACCTTCCGGTGCGCGTTCCCACGACAGGCGATCAAACCGACCACAAGGCTAAGGCCGAAGCCGCCGACCATTCCCAGCCAGGACAGGATTTGCCCGGATTCCCGCGCGGCCGTTTCCGCAGCCATGATATGGATCAGACTTGGGGGTACGACCCCCCGTCCTGGTATTCGCACGAGCCTCGAGACATTGCCCTGCGGTCCCAAGACCACGGTCTTGCCGCCAAACAGCGCGGTCTCCTGCTCGCTTAGACTTGGCGTCCTGTTCAAATTGTAGCGGGGAATCGCGTCCGTATCGATCGCATAGTCGGGATAGATCTCCTTGCGGGAGACTTCGGGGACCATCGCGTTCCAGAGTGTCGGAAGTTCAATCGTTCCGTTGGAATAGGATGCCTTAACCCCCCACACATACCCGAGGAAGTCCGTCTTATAGTCGTTGCTAACGACCCGCATTCCGCTTTGGAAGAACCGATCGCTCGCCCCGACTGATCCCCTCTCCGCAAAATCCTCACGCACGGCCCTCGTCAGCACGACCTTATCGGCCAAGCGCACCAGCTCACTCCGCAGCTCCGCATCGATGCTGAGCGAATTGCTGCGCTGGATCGGCATGTCGATGAAGATGCGCGCGACGCCGGCGTGCTCGAGCCGCCGAATCGTCCGCAGGAGCCGCCTGTTCTCGGAACTGGCCTGCGAATCCGGCCCCTTCTCCACCTCCACGAACACGAATTCCGAGGTGGGGCTGTGATCGAACAGCTTGGCCTGGAGCGACCAGACGGTGATGTCTAGCGGACGAAGAATCGTGGTGGCAGCAACCACCACCGCCAGAAGGATGGCGATGGCCGCGTGGCGGAGCCTTTCGGATCCGATCAGTTCTCGTGCCAAGGGCAATGCAATCATTCCTAACCGGCGGTCGGCGCTACCGGAATATCGTAAACATCGCGTTTCCGAATGCAGCCGAACCCGGGGAAATCCCGTAAGCGCCGGCCGGCGTTGCCTCACCCCGCGGGGTGGTAGAAGTCGTAGATCTTCTGCGCGACGCCGGCGCTGATGCCCGGGGTGCGCTTCAGGTCGTCCAGCGCCGCGGCGCGCACTTTCCCGGCGGTGCCGAAGTGGAGCAGCAGCGCGCGTTTTCGCGAGGGGCCGATGCCGGGGATCTCGTCGAGCGGCGAGGCGGAGATCGCGCGGCTGCGCTTGGCGCGATGGGCGCCGATGGCGAAGCGGTGGACCTCATCGCGCAGGGTCTGGAGGTAGAACAGCAACGGCGAATTGGTCGGCAGGGTCTTCTCGCGCCCGTCGGGGAAATGGAACACCTCGCGCCCCTCGCGCCCGTGGTGCGGGCCCTTGGCGATGGCGATCAGCGGCACGTCCTCGATCCCGAGCTCCTCCAGCGCGTCGCGTGCCGCCGACATCTGCCCCTTGCCGCCGTCGAGCAGGACGAGATCGGGCCAGATGCCGCTCCCCCGCTCCTGGCTGCGGTCGGGGTCCTCGCGCAGCGCGCGCGCAAAGCGCCGGGTCATCACCTCGCGCATCATCGCGAAGTCGTCGTCGGTCTGCGCGGTCTTGATGTTGAACTTGCGGTACTGGTTCTTGAGGAAGCCTTCGGGCCCGGCGACGACCATCGCGCCGACGGCCTTGGCGCCCTGGATATGGCTGTTGTCGTAGATCTCGATCCGCTGCGGCGGTTCGGATAGTTCAAGGAATTCCGCAAGTTCTCGGTTGATCTTGGCCTTGGTTCCACTTTCGGCCAGGCGCCGGTCGAGCGCCTCCATGGCGTTGCGGCTGGCCTGCGCCATCAGCCGCCGCCGGTCGCCGCGCTGGGGGACGGAGATCTCGACCCGGTGCCCGGCCACTTCGCACAGCGCCTCGGCGAGCAGCGCCTGCTCGGGCAGCGCGCGGTCGACCAGCACGGTGCGCGGCGGCGGCACTTCCTCATAGAATTGGGCGAGCACGCCGGTGAGCACGTCCGCGTCGTCGACGTCCTGCGTGTGCGTGGGGAAGAAGGCGCGGTGGCCCCAGTTCTGTCCGCCGCGAACGAAGAAGGCCTGAATGCCGACCTGCCCGCCCTTGCTGGCGAGCGCGAAGACGTCGGCATCGCCCACCCCCGCGGCGTTCACCGCCTGGCTGCTCTGGATCGCGGTCGCGGCGCGCAGGCGGTCGCGCAGCATGGCCGCACGCTCGAAATCGAGAGCTTCGGCCGCCTGCTCCATCTGCCGCTCGATCTCGCGCTGGACGCCTGACGACTTGCCGCCGAGGAAGTCCTTCGCCTGGCGCACGAGCTCGCCGTAATCCTCGGTGCTGATGCGCCCGACGCAGGGGGCGGAGCAGCGCTTGATCTGGTAGAGCAGGCAGGGCCGGTCGCGTCGCTCGAGAAAGCTGTCGGTACAGGACCTTAGGAGGAATAGCTTCTGCAGCGCGTTAATCGTGGTGTTGACCGATCCGGCGCTGGCGAAGGGGCCGTAGTAGTCGCCCTTCGCCCGCCGCGCGCCACGGTGCTTCATGATGCGGGGATATTCATGATCCGCCCGCAAGAGAATGAAGGGAAACGATTTATCGTCGCGCAGCAGGACATTGTAGGGCGGCCGGAAGCGCTTGATGAGCTGCGCTTCGAGCAGCAGCGCCTCCGCCTCGCTGTTGGTGGTGACGATCTCCATCCGCCGCGTCTGGCTGACCATGCGCTGGAGCCGGCTCGAGAGATTGGCGATCTGGGTGTAGTTCGCGACCCGGTTCTTCAGCGCGCGCGCCTTGCCAACGTAGAGCACGTCGCCGCGCGCATCCAGCATGCGGTAGACGCCGGGCTTTGGCTTGAGGGTTTTCACCGTGTCGCGGATCGTCTGCACGCCCGCTTCGATGTCCGGCTGCGCGTCGCCTTTGACGGTGTAAGTCGCGCGCTCCTCGTTGAAGCGCTCGGCGCCGCGCGGGTCGTAGGGGGAGCCGGCGGAAGAGGGAACGCGCGTCGGGGGCATGGCGTTCACATAAGCGCTGCGCCGAAAATGGGAACCGGCAGCGAACCCACGCGGCCAAGCGCGGTTAATGTTTCATGGGGCATTTTCACCGTCCGTCCGGTCGCGTATGGCGCGGCACGGATCGGCGAACCGGAGTTTGAACGATGTTGAAGAAGTTGATCGCCGTTGCCGCGCTCGGTGCATCGGTCGTGGTGCTCACCGGCTGCAACACGGTGAAAGGCCTCGGCCGCGATATCGAATCGGTCGGGGAAGCGGGCGACCGCGCGATCTGACGCGCTTGCCATTCCGTGCGGCGACTCTACCGCGGCGGGAATGCAGACCTATGACGCTATCGTTCTCGGCGGAGGCGCCGCCGGGCTGATGTGCGCGGCCGTCGGCGGCCAGCGCGGGCGGCGCGTGCTCGTGCTCGAACGCGCGGCGGAGGTGGGGAAGAAGATCCTCATCTCCGGCGGCGGGCGGTGCAACTTCACCAACCTGAACACCGCGCCCGACCGCTACCTCTCGGCCAATCCGCACTTCGCCAAGTCGGCGCTGAGCCGCTACACCGCGCGCGATTTCCTCGCGCTGGTGGAGGCGCACGGGATCGCCTGGCACGAAAAGACGCTGGGACAGCTCTTCTGCGACGGATCGGCGCGGCAGATCGTCGCCATGCTGCTGGCGGAGTGCGCGAAGGCGGAAGCGGCGGGCGGCATGGTGGAGATCGGCTGCGGCGAGGAGGTATCGGAAGTCTCGCACGACGGCCGCGGGTATCGCGTCATGACGTCAGGCGGCTCGTTTTCCGCGGCGGCGCTGGTGATCGCCACGGGCGGCCCGTCGATCCCCAAGATGGGCGCGAGCGACTTCGCCTATCGCCTCGCGCGGCAGTTCGGCCTGAAGGTGGTCGAGCCGCGCCCTGCCCTCGTGCCGCTGACCCTGGGCGGCGAGGACGTGCTGTTCCGCGAGCTCTCGGGCGTCTCAGCGGACGTGGTCGCGCGCTGCGGCAAGGCGGCGTTCCGCGAGGCGGCGCTGTTTACCCATCGCGGGCTCTCCGGGCCGGCGATCCTGCAGGTCTCCTCCTACTGGCGCCCTGGCGACGAGATCGGGATCGACTTTCTTCCGGACGCCGCCGCGGGCTGGTTGCTGGAAGCGAAGCGCGCCAATCGGCGCGGCACCGTGCGGAGCGCACTCGCCGATGCGCTGCCGGACCGGCTCGCGGCGACCCTGGCCGAGCGGATCGCGCTCGATGGCGACCTCGGCAATCTGCCCGACAAAGAGCTCCGCAAGGCAGAGGCGCGGCTGGCGGACTGGCGCTTCCACCCCAACGGCAGCGAGGGCTTCGCCAAGGCGGAGGTTACGATCGGCGGGATCGCCACGGCCGAGCTTTCCTCCAAGACAATGGAAGCGCGGCCCGTGCCCGGGCTCTACGCGATCGGCGAGGCGGTCGACGTGACCGGCTGGCTCGGCGGTTACAACTTCCAGTGGGCCTGGGCGAGCGCGGTCGCGGCCGGGACCGCGCTCGCCGAAGCCGGTTAGAACAGCTTGCGGAATTCGATCTCGAACGTGCGGCCGAGCGGGTCGATCAGCGCCGGCTGATAGCTGAGCGGCACCACGCCGCTGCTGTCGGTCACGCGCTGCTGCGCATCGAACAGATTGTCCACGCTGAACGAGAGCCTCGAACCCTTCCAGAAGCCGGGCGTGCCGTCGGTCAGCCACTCCTGCTGCTCCAGATTGACAAAGGCGCGCAAGTTGAACTTGGCGATGTCGTCGAAAAACAGGTCCTGCGAGCCCGGCATGCCGCTGCCGTCGATGCGCGTCGCCGCCTGGTAATCACCGGAGAGGCGCAGGCCGAGGCCCTTGTAGAACAGCCCGCCCTGGAGCTCGATCTTGTGGCGCGGCACGCCGTTGCCGAAGGCCTGGCCGCTGAGCTGGTCGAGCACTGGCCCGCCCGGCGCGACCAGCACTTCGTTCTCGAACTCGATCGAGTGGTAGAGCGCAAGATTCCAGCGACCCTGCCCATCTCCGCCGCCGCCGCCGCCGCGGCCGAAGCGCATCCCGCCCCCGCCACCGCCGCCTGAGCCCTCGCGGCGTTCGGCGTTTGCGCGCGGCGCCGTGCCGTCGGCGCTGCACATCCGCTCGCGCAAGGCGGCGACCTTGGCTGGGTCGATCTGTCCGTCCTCGCCCTTGAGCCGCGCCAGCATCCGCTCGGGCAGGCCGGAGAGATCGGGCGTCTCGCCTTCGGGGGTGGCGCAGAACTTCTGCCGCAGCTCGGCCATCTGCGCGGGGTCGAGCCCGCCGGGCCGGCGGGCGCCCTGCCCCTCGCCCTGCGAGGCCGGCGCCGCGAAGGTCATCCGCTCGCGCCGCTCGCCGCTTCCGCCCTCGGGCTGTTCCTTGCCGACGCGGCCGAACAGGTTGATGCCGTAGCGCAGCCGCGAGCTCTTGGTGCCTTCGAAGGTGATCGGTCGCCGGTCGATCGATACCAGGTTGCCCGCCGGATCGCGCACCACGCGGTCGGGGAACGCCGCCTCGATCGCGGGCGTGAGCAGCGGGAAGTTCTGCGTCACGTCGTCCGAACGGTTGCGGAAGTATTCGACGACGATGTTCGCACGGTCGAACAGGTCGATCTCGTAGTTCGCCGAGACCTTGATGTCGCGCTGCGTCTCCGCGCTGAGGTTCGGATTGCCGCCGCTGACGACGGTCGCCAGCACGCTCTGCCCGGTTGCAAAGTCGTAGACCGGCACGTTGTACTCGGTGACAATCGGGTCGCCGAGCTGCGACAGGCTCGGCGCTGCCTCGCGCCAGATATAGCTCGCCTGGAGCGAGAGACGCTCGGTCGGCTTCCACGAAAGCCCCGTGGTGTAGTCCGCTAGGGTGCCGAAGTCCGACAAGTGATCGACCCCCGCGGCGAGGTTGAGGCTAAGCTCGCCCAGCGCGCCGAGGAAGCCTTCGCGCGCGCTGGCGATGGGCAGGCCGAGATTGACGCCGGCCGAAAGATTGCCGCGCGTCTGCGACAGGTCGTCAGCGTCGGTGCGCGTGTCGGTGCTGTCGATGCGGTTCCACGAGTAGCCCGTGTCGAAGGTCAGGTTCGCCTCGCCGGCAGGCAGCATGAGCGGCGTACCGCGCAACGTGGATTTCACGTCGGCGGCGTAGGACGTGCTCTCCGCCCGGTCGGCGCCTGCTCTGGGGATCGCCGGCAGCGGGCCGTCGATCGCCAGCTCGCCCGCGTCCACCATGTCCTGCAGGACGCTCGTGTCGCGCCGACGATCGATCAGCGTGGTGCGTTCAGTCCGGCTCGCATCGAGCGTCGTGTCGAACATCCACTCGCCGAGCGGCTTGATGATCGATCCGCCGAGCGAGAACGTGGTCGAGCTGTTGCGGCGCGTGAGCGGATCGTCGTCGATCGTGCGAACCGCGCTCTCGCCGTTCGCCGTCAGCGTGACCACGTCGAGCCCGGAGAGCGAGCGGCCGGTAGAGTGCTCGACGCCGCCGTTCACCGAGAACGTGCCCGAGCCCGGCGCCTCGCCAAGGCTGGAATTGAGCGTCGCGTCGATTTCCCAGGTGTCCGACGATCCGCGCAGACTGCGGAACGCGGCCGGATCGGGATCGCCCGCCACGGTCGGCGTGCTGCCGGGGGTCTGCACAATGTCGCGCTCGTCTTCGGTCAGGAGGCTGGTGGTGTTGTACTCCATGCCGATATTGAGGCGCCGGTTGCCGCTGATCGTGAGCTGCGACATCTCGATCTCGCCGTTCCCGGTGCCGCCGCGGTCGGGCATGCCGTACTCGACCTCGACTTCGCGCGAGGCGAAGTTTTCCTGCAGGATGATGTTGATCACCCGCTGGTCCGCCGGATAGCCGAACTGGAGCGCGACTTCCTCCGGCAGGACCTCGATCTTGCGGATCGCCTCGGGCGGGTAGCGGCGGAACTCGCGGAAGCCGCCGGAGCGCTGGCCGTTGATGAGGAACACCGGACGTCCTTCGCCGCGCCCGCGGCCCGATCCGGTCTGCGGTGCGAGCTGCTCGATCAGTTCCTCGATCGAACCGGCGCCGTAGGAACCGATCTCCTCCGCATCGAGCTCGAACACCGGGGGCACGTCGGTATCGACCTGCCCCCGGATACGCTCGGCGGTGACGACGATTTCCTCTTCGCCTTCAGCAGCCCCGCCCGCGCCTGAATCCTGCGCCCAGACCGGCGCCGGGGCGATGGCGAACGCAGCAATGGCGAGAAGCGATGCGGTGGCGGAAAGTTTCAGCAAGGGTGCAGCGTCCTTTTATCGTATCTCGTTGCGCCTCCTCCCCAAGTGGCGAACTGCCAAGGGCGAGCCGGACGCGCAATCCCCGCCCGCGTAACGAATTGTCGCGCGAAGCTTTCCCCAGGATTGACGAACGATTCAGGAGTTTGCGCCCTCTGCGCTCGGCGGGCTTCCCTTTTCCGCCTTCCGCCGCTAAAGGGCGCGCCCTACTCGACTCAAAATCATACGGAACGAACCACTGCATGGCCAAAGAAGAACTCCTCGAAATGCGCGGCAAGGTAGTGGAACTGCTGCCAAACGCGATGTTCCGGGTGGAGCTCGAAAACGGTCATGAAGTGCTCGGCCACACTGCGGGCAAGATGCGCAAGAACCGCATCCGCGTGCTGGTCGGCGACGAGGTCCTGTGCGAGCTGACGCCCTACGACCTTACCAAGGCGCGTATCACCTATCGCTTCATGCCCGGACGCGGCGGGCCAGGCCCGCAGTAAGCGCGCGGGGGTGCCAACACCCTCCCTCATTCTTGCCTCCGCCAGCCCGAGGCGCCGCGAACTGCTGGCGCGGCTCGGCATAGAGCCTGCGCGCGTAGCACCGGCCGACATCGACGAGACGCCGCTGAAGGGCGAGCTCCCCCGCATCTACGCCGTGCGCATGGCGCGCGAGAAGGCGGCCGCGGCGGCGAGCGACGATGGCCATGTCCTGGCAGGCGACACCGTGGTCGCCGCCGGCCGGCGCATCCTGCCCAAGGCGGAGGACGAGGCGACCGCGCGTGCGTGCCTCGATCTCCTGTCCGGCCGGCGCCACCGCGTGCTCTCGGCCATCGCCCTGCGCGCGCCCGACGGCACGCTACGCGAGAAAATCAGCGAGACGACCGTGCGCTTCAAGCGGCTGAGCCACGAGGAGATCGACGCCTACATCGCCAGCGGCGAATGGCACGGCAAGGCGGGCGGCTACGCCATCCAGGGCGCGGCCGAAGGGCTGATCGCCTGGATCGAGGGCAGCCATTCGGGCGTCGTCGGCCTGCCCCTGTTCGAGACCCGCGCGCTGCTCAAGGCCGCGGGCTTCCGCATTGGCTGACTGGCTGGTCGAGGAAGGCATCGGCGAGCACCGCGCGGTGCGCCTCTCCGGCGACCGTATCGTCCAGGCACGGGTCGAATGGCCGGGACGGCTCGCGGCGGGACAGGTGGGCGACGCGGCATTGGTCTCGCGTGCGGCGGGCGCGGCTCGCGGCACGGTGCGGTTCGCGAGCGGCGAGGAAGCGCTGGTCGATCGCCTGCCGCGCGAGGCAAGCGAAGGCGCGGCTATCCGCGTCGAGGTTGTCCGCGCGGCGATCGGCGAGCGCGGGCGGACCAAGCTCGCGCAGGCGCGGCCCAGCGACAAGGTTCCGGCCAGCCCCACCCTCACCGAACGCCTGCAGGCGGAAGGACACGCGGTGCAGGCCGTGCACCGCTTCCCCGAATGCGGCTGGGATGAACTGACCGGCGAGGCGTTGGACGCGACGATCGCCTTCGCGGGCGGATCGCTGCTCTTCGCACCGACACCCGGGATGACCGTGGTCGACATCGACGGGACGCTGCCGCCGCGCGAGCTTGCGCTCGCTGCCGTGACGCCGTTAGCCGAGGCGTTCCGCCGCTTCGATCTCGGCGGATCGGTCGGGATCGATTTTCCGACGCTGCAGGCCAAGCCGGACCGGCGCGCGGTGGACGAGGCATTGGGGGCCGCGCTCGACGGCTGGCCCCACGAACGGACCGCAATGAACGGCTTCGGCTTCGTCCAGCTCGTCGCGCGGCTGGAGCGTCCTTCCCTACTCCATCTCGCGCGCCTCTCGCGCTCGGCCTTTGCCGCGCGGCGTCTGCTGCGCCAGGCAGAGCGGGTGGCGGAACCGGGTGCGTTGCTGCTCACCTGCCATCCCGCGGTCGAGGCCGCGCTGCGGCCCGAATGGCGCGAGGAGCTCGCCCGGCGCACGGGTCGCGAGGTGCGGATAGCGGCCGACGCCGCCCTTGCGCTCGAAGGCGGTTTCGCGCAGGCGGTGGCCTCATGAGCAAGCCGAAGCCCTGTCCGATCTGCAGGAAGCCGCGCAGCGAGGAATTCGCGCCGTTCTGCTCGGCCCGCTGCCGCGACCGCGATCTGGCCCAATGGTTCAACGACGGCTACGCCGTTCCCGGCCGTCCGGCAGCGCCGGAGGAGATCGCAAAGGAGGACTGATTCCCCCCTTGCCAAGCTCAACGCCCTTCGCCATAGGGCCGCTTCCAACCGCTCGCCGGCCCTTTCGGGGGACGTTCGCAGAGTGCGCCCAGGTAGCTCAGTTGGTAGAGCATGCGACTGAAAATCGCAGTGTCGGCGGTTCGACTCCGTCCCTGGGCACCATTGCCTATCTTCAGGACGGATATTCGTTTTACGGGCCGGCGGAGCTGACGGCCGATGACGCCGCCTCGCGCAGCAACCGTACGAACGCCCTGATTTCCTGTCTTCAAAGCTTAAGTCGGCCACGTGATATCCGTCGTTCGAAACGGTGGTGCCGAGCTTCGAAAATGCGCCCCCGATCGAAAATCGGCTGACCACCTCCCTTCCCCCCGGAGATACGACCCAAAACGCGAAAGTCCTGGTAAGAATCGGCCGCCATCCGCAAAAATGTCCGAAATGATGACGCCACGACCGGGGCGCCAAACAGCATCACGAGAATAGATCGGGAGAATGCATGTGAAGTATCGCCAGCTTGGTTCGAGCCAGCTTCAGGTGTCCGAAATCTCACTGGGGTCCTGGTTGACGTACGGCGTGGGTGTTGAAGCCGAGAAGGCGCGAAGCTGCCTCGAAGCCGCGCTGAACGCCGGCATCAACTTCATCGACACAGCCAACATCTATGGCCGCGGCGCTGCAGAGAGCTTCCTCGGTGAGGCGCTCTCCGGCCGCCCGCGTGACAGCTACCTTCTTGCGACCAAGCTCTACTTCCCCATGACCGAGACCGATCGCGGTTTGTCGCGGGCGCAGATCGAGAAGCAGCTCGACGCATCGCTCCAGCGTCTGCGCACCGATTATGTCGATCTCTACCAGTGCCATCGCTACGACGAAGAGACGCCTCTGGAGGAGACGATGGAGGCGCTGAGCGAGGCGGTCCGCAGCGGCAAGGTGCGCTACATCGGCTTTTCGGAGTGGCCTGCAGACCGGATCGAGGCTGCGATGGAGCTTCCCGGCGTGGAGCGGTTCGTCTCGAGCCAACCTCAGTATTCGCTGCTCTGGCGCAAGCCGGAGAATGACGTGATTCCGGTTTGCGCCGCCAACGGGATCTCTCAGATAGTCTGGTCCCCGCTCGCACAGGGCGTCCTCACCGGCAAATATTCGCCCGAAGCGCCGCCGCCTCAAGGTACCCGCGCGGCCAGCGATGAGATGGGTGGCTTCATGGACCGCTTGATGCGGCCCGCTGTGCTCGAAGCGGTGCAGGGCCTCAAGGTGGTGGCGCAGGAGGCCGGGCTCAGCCTCGCGCAGTTTTCGCTCGCCTGGGTCCTGCGGGAGCCGAACGTCGCCTCCGCGATCGTCGGAGCTTCTCGCCCGGAGCAGGTGGAGGAGAACGCCGCGGCTTCCGAGGCCAAGGTGGACCCCGCCTTGTTTGCAGAGGCTGAGCGGATCGTCGCAGCGTCGCTGGACGAGCAGCAATAGGCCCGCCCCGTCTCCCCGGATGCGGAATCGCGGAACGGCAGATAGGACATGGGCTACGGCTGTGCTGTCGGATAGGTAGCGCTATGAGACGGTACTTTGGATTCAGGTTTGTTCGATGCTCGCCCGGATCGGCGCGGGTGGCTGCACAGGGAGGCGTTGGTGAAAGGCAAAGTTCGACCATCGGTGGATCGCGCGAAGCTGTTCGAAGCCGTTTGGTCCTCCCCGCTCAGCGAGATCGCCGATGCGTTTGGCCTCACGCCGGGTGGTCTGGCGAAAATGTGCGATCGGCTCGAGGTGCCGCGACCAAAGCGCAGCTACTGGCGGCTCTCTGCGAAGGAACGGGCCCATATTCGCCCACCACTTCCCGCGTACGAGCCCGGTACCAGTAAGCCCAAGCCCATGCTGTCGAAGACAAAACGCACCCGTCTGCCGATAGAGGAACGTCGGGCGCAGTTACTCGAGATCGCCGCGCACATCGTCGAGCAGGAGGGTGTCGACGAGGTCAGCCTCAACCGCCTGGCGCGCGAAGCCGGCATTTCGCAGGCGCAGGCGCACAACTGCTTCGCCCGCCGGGTCGACGTGCTGGCAGAACTGGCGCGGCGCGAGATCCGCGAGTTCGAACGCTCAAGGCAGGGCGTCGTACTGCGTGGCCAGGACCGGATCACGCAGATCGTCCTTTCCACCGTAAACTACCTGAACGAAGCCGGGCGGCGGGGCTCTCTGCTCCAGTCGATTCTGCTCGAGACGGAGGTGCGCGAGATCCTGCGGCGCGAACGCGCGGCGACGCGCGCGATGCTGACCGATCCGATTATCAACTCGATGTCGATGACTTACGGAATGAGCAAGGAGGAGGCGCTCGGCAGCAATCGGCTGGTCACTGCGCTCTGTCTGCGGACGGGCAGGCTCATCGCCAATCGCGACTTGTCGATCGAGGCCGGAATCCGCTTGTGCCTGCCGATGGTGATGGGCTGCGTTAGCAGCAACGCCCAGCGCGCCGCCTAGGTACGGGCGCTAGGGCTGGGGTCGCAGCTCCTCAAGTGAGGCCGTGATATGCCGGCGGCAAAGATCATGCGCCATTTCCAGCGAGATATCGCCGCTGCGAACAAGCCGTGCGCTCTCTTCGGGCATGGCCTGGAGAATCTGGACGATGCCCAGCGCCTCGCGCGGACCGTAGCGTAGCTCACCCTGGACCTTGCGTGCCAGATTCCGGAGGACGCTGTTGGCCAGCGTTTTCATCCGGCCGTGCAGGTGGCGAACGAGCCACCGCTCGCGAAAACAGAGCTCGATCGCCGAACCGTGCGTGACGATGTGATCGAGATAGATGCTGGCGCTATCGGTCGCAGCCGCCAGCATGTCCTGTCGATCTGCGGCTCGATCGAGACCAGCCTCCAGCAGCAGGTCCGCATGGCGGTCGAGCACAGCGATGAGCAGCGCGTTGAGATCAGGAAAGTAGGAATAGACCAGCGACCGGCTTGTCCCCAGGTCAGCCGCGATATCGGCGGGAGCAATTCGCGCCGATCGCCCGGAATTAATCTGACGATCCGCCTCCAGCACCATCATTGCGACGCGATCCTGCGCGCGCATGCGGGGCTGTAGTTCCACTTCGCGCGCGCCTTCACTCATGGAGCGGATCATAAGGTGGAGCAGCGGGAATGGAAAGGTGAGCCGCGCCCGGCGCACGATGGGGCGATCTTGTCCCTCGCGTCATTGGTGCGGTTCTCCTTGATGCCCGATCCAGACCTGGATTCTCGCTGTCGCTGAAATCAGCTAAACCCCGGTATTTGATTTCTTGTCAAGAGCACAGGTTGCGTTTGGAGTGCTCGGCATCCGCCACCTCGGGCACGGTGCTTTCCCGGCGCAGATCCAAACACGCTCTGCCGCAGCGCCTTGCGAGCAGGCGCTTTGCCCCGAGTGAGGGCTCCCCTCGAGCGGCCAAGCACGCGAGAGGGGGGCCGATGAATCTTCGAGAAGCAGACTACTGACCGAAACTCCATAATCTGTTTTGCGAATCGCGAGACCGTGCAGCTTGCGCTACTATTTTGCCTGTTTATGTATTGACACCTTCTCCATTTACGTGACAAGTTCCTCGCAAGACTTCTCAAGGAGTCCGCAATGGGAGAGAGATATGGATAAGAAGGCTTTCGGGCACGCAGGCGCGCTTGCGACCGTAGCGGCCGCGGGCATGCTCGGCGCGTCGCCGCTTGCCGCTCAGGAAGCAGAGGGGGACTCCGCCCGCAGCACAGTACCGTCCGGGGACGTCATCCTTGTCACCGCACGCAAGCGGGTCGAGGACGTCCAGGACGTTTCCGAGTCAATAACCGTCGCTAGTGGTGAGGCTCTCGAAACCTTGCAGATCGTCGATTCGCGCGATCTCACGCGGATTGCGCCTACCCTGACGTTCCGCGACAACCCCATGCCGATGTCGTCCGCGTTTGCCGTTCGCGGAATCGGGACGTCATCGTTTTCCTCGACCGTCGAGCAAAGCGTCTCGACCGTCGTCGATGGTGTCGTGCTCGGCCAGCCGCAATCAGCCGCATCTCTCATCGACATCGACCGCGTGGAAGTACTGGAGGGGCCGCAGGGTCTCCTGTTCGGCAAGAACGCGTCGGCAGGGCTGGTCAACATTGTCACCAACGCGCCGCGCCTCGGCCAGTTCGCCGCCGAGATGTCCGCCACCGTCGGAACGGACGGAGAGTTTCGCAACAGCGGGATCGTCAACTTGCCGATGGGCGAGCAGTTGGCCGTGCGCCTCGTCGGCTTCCGTAACCGCACCGACGGCTTCATCCACAACCCGTATCTGGGCGAAGACTACAACGGTACACGCAACTACGGCTTTCGCGGCAAGGTCCTGTTCGAGCCGAGCGACGCCGTGAGCATTTTGGTGACCGGCGACTACGCGAAGGACACATCGGTCTGCTGCTTCTCGACCGCGCTGACGCTCGGCGAGAACGCCAATCTCGCGAACTACTTGGGCCAGTACGGAATCGAACCCGGGCCGGACAACCTCTCGGTCGTCTTTGGCAGGCCAACCGGCACGTACCCCGGCGCGCCGCTGCGCCGTTACAAGGGTCTTACGGGGCAAGTCGACATCGATCTCGGCGGCATGTCGCTGACCTCGATCACGGGTGTGCGCGACAATCACCACATCCTCGACTTCGATGGCGATCAGACGCCGCTCGACCGCTTCGACTACAACGGGGGCGACTATCGTTATCGGCAGTTCAGCCAGGAGCTGCGGCTTGCCTCCGATCCGGGGCAGACGATCGAATGGCTCGCCGGACTGTATTACTTCCGCGGCAAGAACGATGTTCTCTTCCGTGCCGGCGGGCGCCTGCTCGGTCCGGCGCCGGCCCCGTTGGTCGTTGGCGTCATCGAAACCGATTTCGTCAGCAAGAGCTACGCGGGATTCGGCTCGGTCACCTGGAACGCAACAGACACTTTCCGCATCCGGGTGGGCGGCCGCCTGACGCATGACGAACTGCGTGCCCGCCGTGTCGCCTACGACCTGCCCGGCGCCCTGCCCGGCTCCTCGGCGATCATCGGCAGTGTCGCAGGGGATACGGTGGAACGCGGCGACTCGACCAACTTCTCGTGGAAGATCACGGGCGAATATGACGTTGCCCCGGATGTCATGGTCTACGCCAACGTAGCGCGCGGCTACAAAGGACCAGGGCTCGCCTCGACCGGCATCGTCCAGCCCGACGTCAGCCCGCTGATCCGCCCCGAGACCGTCATGGCTTACGATCTGGGCGTGAAGTCGCGCTTCCTCGGCGGAGCGGCGACTTTCAACGCGGCAGTCTTTTATGAGAAGTTCAAAGACTTCCAGACCCAGATCTACGACACCAGCACCAATCCGCCGGATTTCCGGACCACCAACGCGGGCGGCCTTGTGACCAAAGGTGTCGAGGCGCAGCTCACGGTCCGGCCGGTTCGGGGCCTGAACCTGTCGGCGAACGCTGCGTACGTCGACGGCGAGTACCGTGATCTGGACGGACTTTCATGCCCTTATGCCTACACCGTGCCGACGCTCAGCAACGGCTGTCGCCTCGTCAATGGGCGCCCCGTAATCGACGTTCATGGCAACCAACTAGCCAACTCGCCCGAGTTCAAGTTCAACGTCGCTGCGAACTTCGAGACGCCGGTGACCGACGACGTGGACCTGCTGCTTGCCACCGATTACTCCTGGCAGGACGACGAGCAGTTCTCGGCCACGGGCGATCCCATGACGATCCAGCCCGCCTACGGGATCTGGAACGCCTCGGCAGCGCTCTCTTTCGCCGATGGTCTGTTCGAATTGCGCGGCTTCGTCCGCAACATCACCGACCAGCAGTATGCCACGCTGATCACGCCGAACTCGGCCGATACCTCGGGCGGCTACGCCCAGTACCTCTCTCGTTACCGCGAGCGCCAGGCGGGCCTCACTCTCCGAGTCCGCCTTGGTGATTGACGACTGGAGCGGGCGGCGAATGCGGACCGCATCCGTCGCCGCAGCTGCCCGCTCCATTTTTAGCCGCAACTGGGATGACCGCCCTCCATGTTCGCGGCGAGACGGATTTTTTGAAGGGCCTGCGTTTCAAATTGGGAGATGATCTATGAATTACGCCTATGGGCGCGTCATCAACGACGCTGACAGCCACACCATGGAAACCGACGATTGGATCTACGAATTTCTCGACAGCGACGAACTGCGGGAAAAGTACGGCACCCTCTACAAGGCCGATAAGTCGGGCCGCGTCGTCGGCATGATCGAAAAGGCGAAAGCGCGCACGGACGATCCGGAAGCAGATGCAGCCGCGGCCGAAGATCCGATCTCAGGCGACAAGGGGTGGATGGCGTTCGGCGCGTTCGACGCAAGCGAGCGGGCCCGCATGCTCGACAAGTATGGTTTTACCAGCCAGCTCGTCTTCACGACGGCTTGCCTCGCCGCGATGGGCAAGGCCGACAGCGAAGAAGAGAAGTACGCCATCGTTCGGGCTGCCAACAAGGCGCAGCAGGCGTTCTGCGATGGCGACAAACGGCTGGTCAACGTCGCCTACGTCCCGCTCGACAATCCTGCCCTGGCATTTGCCGAAGCCAAGCGCGCAATCGATGCAGGTGCGGGTGCGGTGGGTGTTGCGCCGATGCCCTGCGGCGACATGTCCCCCGGCCATCCGGATCACGCGCCGTTCTGGAAAATGCTTGAGGATCGGAAGATCCCGTTCATGGTCCACATCGGAACCGGCACCAAGACGCAGCCCAAGGGATACCACAACAACGGCCGTGAGCGCGCACCCGACCTCCACGGCGGCGGCGAGAATCTGCGCTTTGCCGATTTCACCTCGCTTTGCTTCGCGCCTCAGGAGTTCCTCACGGCCATGATCTATGATGGCGTCTTCCAGCGGCATCCGGGCTTGCGCGGCGGCGTCATCGAATCCGGCGCAGGCTGGGTCCCCGACTTCCTCCGCCGCCTCGACTACGCGCACAAGTCCTTCAAGCGGACGGACCCATACGTCCAGGAGCTCGAGATGCTTCCGTCCGAGTTCATTCGCCGCGCCGTCAAGTTCACCCCCTTCCCGGGTGAGGACGTCGGGGAAATGATCCGCGACGGCGGCGCGGAGCTCTTCATGTTCTCGAGCGACTATCCCCACCCGGAAGGGACTAAGGATCCGGTCG
>JAPSJS010000072.1 GCA_031178065.1 Altererythrobacter sp. | reverse complement strand
ATCGGTTCGAGCGGTTCGCCGGCGACGTAGCGGCGGCAGTTGGCAAGGAAGCGCTCGGCCGAGCGCGCGAACATCCGGCTCTGCGCCCGGCCCGAGAGGTGCATGGTGACATGCGCGTTGCCGAGCGACCACAGCTTGTGGTCGGCCGGCAGCGGCTCGGGCGTCGTGACGTCGAGGAAGGCGCCGCCGATGCGCTTGTCCTCCAGCGCGGCGACGAGCGCGTCCTGATCGACCACCGCGCCGCGGGCGATGTTCACCAGCACCGCGTCTTCCTTCATCGCCGCCAGTTCCTCGGCGCCGATCATCGCGTCGGTCTCGGGCGTGGCGGGGACGGCGAGGATCACCCAATCGAACTCGCCAAGCCGCGCGCGCCACTCGTCCGGCCTGAGCACGCCTTCTCCGCCCGAACGGCGCACGACCGAGACCTCGACCTCGAACGCCTCCAGCCGCGGCTTGATGAGCTTGCCGATGGCGCCATAGCCGAGCAGCAGCGCCTTGCTGCCGGCGAGCTCGCGCTTGCCCGGCGAGTCCATCAGCCACTCATGCCGCTCCTGCGCGCGGACGACTTCGCGGTAGCCCTTGGCCATCGTCAGCATGCCCATGACGACGTATTCCGCGATGGTGATGGCGTTGATGCCGGCGCCGTTGGTGATCGTGACCCCGCGCTGCTGCAGCAGATCGAGCGGCAGGAAATCGAGCCCGGCGTAGATCGAGTTGAGCCAGTGCAACTTCTCCGCCCGCCGCACCGCCTCGGCCATCGGTTCCTTCGCGTCGAGGTCGAACCAGCCGATCTCCGCCTCGGTTGCGAGCGCGTGCAGTTCCTCGATCGAGGTATACCAGCGCGGCTCGATGCCGGCCGGCAACTGTGCCTCGACCAGAGGCCGGATCAGGCCCGAAAGAACGGCAACGGTCATAGTTTCCACTCCCAGCCCAGCGGGTCGCCGTCCATCACCTCGACGCCCTTCGCAGCCAATTCCTCGCGGATCGCGTCCGAGCGGGAGAAGTCGCGCGCTTCGCGGGCGTCGCGGCGGCGTTCGAGGGCGTCTTCCACATCGTCCTCGTCCAGTTCAGCGTCCTTGGGGCGCAGCCGCAGGTCGGTGCGGGTCAGGTCGAGGAGGCCAAGGCCGAGCACCGAATCCATCTCCGCGATCGCCGCGCGCCGGGCCGCCGGATCGATCTTCTTCGCCGCCAGCGCTTCCTCGAACGCGGTCAGCGCGAGGGGCGTGTTGAGATCGTCGGACATCGCGGCGTCGAACCGGTCGAGGAACGGCGCGAGGCGCGGGAGGCGGGGGTCGCCGCCTTCCTCCGCATCGGCAAAGCGGTCGGCGGCCAGCACCATGCGCTTGAGGCGCGTCAACGCGGCCCCGAGGCCGTCCCACGAGAACTCCAGCTCGCTGCGGTAGTGCGCCTGGAGGCACATCAGGCGGTAGGCGAGCGGGTGGTAGCCTTTCTCCACCAGCAGCGGCAGGCGGAGGAACTCGCCGGCGCTCTTGCTCATCTTGCCGGACCGCTCGACCAGGAAGTTGTTGTGCATCCAGATGCGCGCGCCGCTGGCGAGGGGATCGTCGAGCCCGTTGGTGCAGCAGCGGGCCTGGTTCTGCGCGATCTCGTTCGGATGATGGATTTCGCGGTGGTCGATGCCGCCGGTGTGAACGTCGAACGGGAAGCCGAGCAGCGCCTCGCCCATGACCGAGCATTCGAGGTGCCAGCCCGGCGCGCCGCGGCCCCAGGGACTGTCCCATTCCATCTGGCGCGACTCGCCCGGCGGGGTCTTGCGCCAGATGGCGAAGTCGGCGGCGTTGCGCTTGCCTTCGACCGCCTCGATCCGACCCTCTCCGTCCTCGGTCTTCGCGCGGGCCAGGCGGCCGTAGTCGGCGACGGTGGAGACGTCGAAGTAGAGGCCGCCATCGAGTTCGTAGCAGTGTTTGTCCGCGATGGATTCGGCGAACGCGATCATCTGCGGAACGTAGTCGGTGGCGATCGACCAGTGCGCGGCCTCGGGCTTGCCCGCTTTCATCGGCCCCCGGATATTGAGCGCCTTCACGTCGGCCCAGTAGGCCTCGGTGTAGTGCTTCGCGATGTCCCAGATCGACCGGGCGTTCTCGGCCGCGGCCTTCTCCAGCTTGTCCTCGCCGGCGTCGGCGTCGTCGGTCAGGTGGCCGACGTCGGTGATGTTGATGACGTGGGTGAGCTTGTAGCCCTTCCAGCTCAGCGTGCGCCCGAGCACGTCGGCGAAAACGTAGGCGCGCATGTTGCCGATGTGCGGGTAGTTGTAGACCGTCGGCCCGCAGGAATAGACCCGTGCCTCGCCGGGGTGGACGGGCTCGAAGGTCTCGAGCTGGCGGGTGAGGCTGTTGAAGAGCTGAAGGGGCGCGCCGGTCATCGCCGCAAGCCTTGGCCCGCGCGCGGCCTTGCGGTCAAGCGCCGAAACCCTGCCAGCGGATCGCCTCTTCCAGCGGAGCGCGGGCGACGGAGAAGCTGTTCACCGGCGCCTCCGGGTCGCGCCAGCCGATGGCGAGGCCGCAGAAGAAGGTGTGATCCTCCGGGATCTCGACCACTTCGCGAATCTGCGGCGAATAGACCGCCCACGCCTCCTGCGGACAGGAATCGAGCCCCTCTTCGCGCAGGAGCAGCATGATCGTCTGCAGCCACATGCCGACGTCGGACCACTGCGGCGGACCCATATATTTCGGCGTGTGGACCAGCATCAGCACAGGCGCCCCGAACGCGCGGAAATTGTTGGCGAACCATTGCAGGCGCTGCGCCTTGTCCTCGCGCGCGACGCCGAGCGCGCCGTACATATCCTCGCCCACGCCGAACCGGCGGGCTTCATAGGCGCCATCGAGTTCGGGCGGGTAGATGTGATACTCGGGCGCATGTGCCGCCCGGCCCTTGGGAAACTCCTCAGCGATCCGCGCAAAAAGGCGCTCAAGGGGCTCGCCGGTAAGCACGAGGCCGTGCCACGGCTGCGTGTTCCCACCCGAGGGCGCGCGCTGCCCCTTCTCCAGCACGCGCTCCAGAACGGCGCGGTCGACCGGCTTGTCGAGAAAGGCGCGGACGGAGCGGCGGGTGGCGACGGCTTCGGAGACGTTCACGACCTGATCACTCCGCCTCGAACAGCCCGGCGAGCTGCTCGATGATCGTGCCGCCCAGTTGCTCCACATCCATGATCGTCACCGCGCGCTTGTAGTAGCGGGTGACGTCGTGGCCGATGCCGATGGCGACGAGCTGGACCGGCGACTGCTTCTCGATCCAGTCGATCACGCGCCTGAGGTGACTTTCGAGGTAGCCGGCGTTGTTCACGCTCAGCGTCGAATCGTCGACCGGCGCGCCGTCGGAAATGACCATCAGAACCCGGCGATCCTCCGACCGGCCGAGCAGGCGCTGGTGCGCCCAGAGCAGCGCCTCGCCGTCGATGTTCTCTTTCAGCAGCCCTTCGCGCATCATCAGGCCGAGGTTGCGGCGCGCGCGGCGCCAGGGCTCGTCGGCCTTCTTGTAGACGATGTGGCGCAGGTCGTTGAGGCGGCCGGGCTGCGCCGGCTTGCCGTCCGCGAGCCAGGCTTCACGGCTCTGCCCGCCCTTCCACGCGCGAGTGGTGAAGCCGAGGATCTCGGTCTTGACGCCGCAGCGTTCGAGCGTGCGGGCGAGAATGTCGGCGCTGATTGCCGCGATCGAGATCGGCCGCCCGCGCATCGAACCGGAATTGTCGATCAGCAGGGTGACGATCGTGTCCTTGAATTCCTGGTCGCGCTCGATCTTGTAGCTCAGCGAATGGCCGGGGCTGACGACCACGCGCGCCAGCCGCGCCGCATCGAGCAGCCCTTCTTCCTGATCGAAATCCCAACTGCGGTTCTGCTGCGCCATGAGCCGCCGCTGGAGCCGGTTGGCGAGCCGGGTGACGACCGACTGGAGGCCGGTCAGCTGACTGTCGAGATAAGCACGCAGCCGGTCGAGCTCCTCCGCGTCGCACAGCTCGCTGGCCTCGATCACTTCGTCGAACTTGTCGGTGAAGTGCTTGTATTCGAAGTCGCCCGGGATATCGGTCCACGGCCGGTTGGGGCGCACGGGCAGCATGCCCTCGTCGCCCTCCTCCGAGGAGTCGCCGTCGGCCATTTCCTCGCTTGCCTCGGCGTCGCCTTCGGTTTCACCGTCGCCTTCGCCCTCGCTCGGCTCGCCGGCGATCTCGGTGGACTGCGGCTCGGCTTCGCCGCTGTCGTCGCCCTCGTCCTCATCCTCGTCCTGATCGAGGCCGTCTTCCTCGTCACCCTCCTCGTTGTCGCCGTTCTCGTTGTCCTCGGCGCGCGTGAGTTCGAGGTGGCGCAACATATCGAGCGCAAGCGACTGGAACGCCTTCTGATCGTCGAGCGAAAGCGCGAGCGCCTCCAGGTCCGGCTCGGCCCGCGCCTCGATGAATTCGCGGACCATCTCGACGCCTGACTTTGCGCGCTCGGGGATCGGCGCGCCGGTCAGCCGCTCGCGCAGGATCAGGCCCAGCGCGGTCTGCAGCGGAACGTCGTTCTCGCTCTGCGCCCGCGCTATCGGATCGCTCGCCGTGCGCAGCTCCACTGCGGCGTCAAGGTTCTCGCGTATGCCGCTGAAATTGTTCGCGCCGAGTGCCTCGTAGCGGATCTGCTCGGCCACGTCGTAGCAGGCGCGCGCAACCGGCTCCGACGGCGCGCCGCGCGCGTGCAGCGCGGTATTGTGATGACGCAGCTTGAGCGCGAAGCTGTCGGCGAAACCGCGCGCCTCGCGCGCCTGCTCGGGCGGCAGGGTGCGGCCGGGGAGCGGCACGCGGAAGTTCTTGCCGTTGGCCGCGGGTGCATCCGCGCTCCACGCGACCTCGACCTCCGGCTCGCGCGCGAGCGCCCGCGCCGTTCCGGTCAGCGCCTGCTTGAAGCGATCGAGGGGCGTCTGGTCGGCCATTGTCTTCTATGCACGAGCCCCTGCGAAAGCATGACCCCCCGCGAAGGCGGGGGTCTCAGGCCATATGCCGAGCGCCGGTGGCATGAGGTCCCCGCCTTCGCGGGGACTCGGGCAGAAAGTCATCATATGATTTTCTGCCCGGTCTTCGCCCAGTCGGCGAGGAACCCTTCGATGCCCTTGTCGGTCAGCACATGCTTGAACAGCCCGCGGATCACACCCGGCGGCATGGTCGCCACGTCGGCGCCGATCCGGGCGCTTTCGAGCACGTGGACCGGGTGCCGCACCGAGGCGACGAGGATTTCCGTGTCGAACTGATAGTTATTGTAGATCAGGCGGATATCGCTGATAAGCTCCATCCCGTCGAACCCGTTGTCGTCATGGCGGCCGACGAAGGGCGAGATGAAGCTCGCCCCGGCCTTCGCCGCGAGCAGCGCCTGGTTGGCCGAGAAGCACAGTGTCACGTTGACCATCGTGCCGTCGCCGGTCAGCGCCTTGCAGGTTTTCAGGCCGTCGATCGTCAGCGGCACCTTGATGCACACGTTGTCGGCGATCCTGCGGAGGACTTCGGCCTCCTTCATCATCGTCTCGTGGTCGAGCGCGACGACCTCGGCGCTCACCGGCCCGTCGACCAGGCCGCAGATTTCCTTGGTCACTTCCATGAAGTCGCGGCCGGACTTGGCGATCAGCGAAGGGTTGGTGGTGACGCCGTCGAGCAGGCCGGTCGCGGCCAGGTCCTCGATTTCGGCGGTGTCGGCAGTGTCGACGAAGAACTTCATGGTGGGCTCCGATTGGCGATTCCCGCCCGCATTAGCCAAGCGGCGCTGCGGGGGCTAGGGTTCGTAGGCCGTCCCGGTTCACACGGGCGGGCAACAAACCGGACATTTCGTCGTGCGCCGCCTTGCCGCCTCCGCCCCCTCGCTCTCATATGGGCGCGATCACATGAACCGCGTCCGCCTCCTCGTCTTCAACGCCGCGCTCGGCGCGCTCGACTACTCGGTCCCGCCGGGCATGACGGTCGCGCCGGGATCGGTCGTGGTCGCCCCGCTCGGCCCGCGCCAGATCGTCGGCGTCGTGTGGGATGAAGAGCGCCTGCCCGCGAACTCCGTTCCCGAGAGCAAGCTGCGCCCGCTGATCGAGGTGCTGCCGGTCCCGCCACTCGGGCCCGCGCTGCGGCGACTGATCGAATGGACGGCGGATTACTACTGCGCTCCGCTTTCTTCTGTCGCACGCATGGTCATTTCCAGCGGCGGCGCGCTGCGTGGGCCGGCGACGATGACCGAATATCGCCTGACCGGCGGCATGCCCGAGCGGATGACCCCGCAGCGCGAACGCGCGATGGAACTGCTCGAAGGCGAGCAGGCGACGATCCGCGAACTGGCCGAACTGGCCGGCGTTTCCGACGCAGTGTTGCGCGGCCTCGTCAACCAGGGCGTGCTCGAGCCGGTCATGGTCGATTGCGACCGGCCCTACCCGCGCGGCGATCCTGATCATGCCAAACCCGAGCTGTCGCCCCAGCAGGACGCGGTTGCAACGCGGTTCGTCGAGGCGGTCGAGGCACGCGCGTTCGCCCCCTTCCTGCTCGACGGCGTAACCGGTTCGGGCAAGACCGAGACCTATTTCGAGCCCGTCGCCGCCGCTCTGCGCGCCCGCCGGCAGGTGCTTGTCCTCCTGCCCGAGATCGCGCTGACCGAAGCATTCCTGCGCCGGTTCGAAGGCCGCTTCGGCGTTCCGCCGGTCGTCTGGCACTCCTCGCTGAAATCGACCGAGCGGCGTCGCGCGTGGCGCGCAATCGCCAGCGGGGAAGCGCAAGTGGTCGTCGGCGCGCGGTCGGCGCTGTTCCTTCCTTATGCGAACCTGGGCCTGATCGTCATCGACGAAGCGCACGAGGTCAGCTTCAAGCAGGACGACGGCGTGCGCTACAACGCGCGCGACGTCGCCGTCATGCGCGCGCGCTTCGAAAGCATCCCGGTGATCCTCGCCAGCGCCACGCCCGCGCTCGAAAGCCTCCAGATGGCGGAGAGCGGCATTTACGAACGGCTCGAACTGCCGAGCCGCTTCGGCGCGGCCGAGTTGCCGGCGATCGAAACCCTCGACCTGACCGAGGAGCCGCCCGAGCGCGGCCGCTGGCTGGCACCGCGGCTGGCGGAGGAGCTGGCGGTGCGGCTGGGCCGCGGCGAGCAGTCGTTGCTGTTCCTCAACCGCCGCGGCTATGCCCCGCTGACGCTGTGCCGCAATTGCGGGTTCCGTTTCCAGTGCCCCAACTGCACCGCCTGGCTGGTCGAGCACCGCTTCAGCCGCCGCCTCGCCTGCCACCACTGCGGGCACGAAACGCCCCCGCCCGCGACCTGCCCCGAATGCGGCGAGCCCGACTGCCTCGTCGCCTGCGGCCCCGGTGTCGAGCGCATTGCGGACGAGGTCGCCGAAATCCTCCCCGAAGCGCGCGTCGCGGTGGCGACCAGCGACACGCTCAACTCACCCGAGAAAGCCGCGGAGTTTGTGTCGCAGGTGGAGGCCGGCGCGATCGACGTGATCGTCGGCACCCAGCTCGTGACCAAAGGGTTCCACTTCCCCGAACTGACGCTTGTGGGGGTGGTCGATGCCGATCTCGGCCTCGAAGGCGGCGATTTGCGCGCTGCCGAGCGAACCTATCAGCAGATCGCCCAGGTCGCCGGGCGCGCTGGGCGCGGAGACAAGCCAGGCCAGGTGCTGATCCAGACACGCCACCCCGAGGCAGCCGTGATCGCCGCGCTCGCGGCGGGCGACCGGGACGCCTTCTACGCCGCCGAAACCGAAGGCCGCCGCCACGCGGGCGCGCCGCCTTTCGGCCGCTGGGCAGCCATCATCGTCTCGAGCGAGGACGAGGCCGAAGCCAAGGAGGCCGCCCGCGCCATCGGCGGCACCCGCCCCGACCTTCCCGACATCGCCATCCTCGGCCCCGCCCCCGCCCCGCTCTCGCTCCTGCGCGGCCGCTACCGCTACCGCCTGCTCCTCAACGCCCGTCGCAGCGCGCAATTGCAGGACGTGATCCGCCAATGGCTCGGCACCCTCAACTTCCCGCGCGGCGTGCGCGTGAGCGTGGACGTCGACCCGTATAGTTTCGTCTAGGAGTTCCGATCATGTTGACCGTCCATCATCTGCGCATTTCGCAGTCCGAGCGTATCGTCTGGCTGTGCGAGGAGCTGGGGATCGAATACGCGCTCAAGCTCTATATGCGGCGGGAGGACAACAATCTCGCGCCCGACGAGTACAAGGCGCTGCACCCGATGGGGATCGCCCCGGTCATCACCGATGGCGATCTGACGCTCGGCGAAAGCGGGGCGATCTGCGAGTATATCGACCGTAAGTATGGCGGCGCGAAGCTGTCGCTCGGGGTCGATCACCGGGATTTCCTGGGGCACCTGTTCTGGTTCCACTTCGCCAACGCGACCTTCATGACCAATGGCATGATGACGCTGATCGCCGGCCGGATGGGCGAGGTGCCCGAATTCGTCACCGACCGGGTCAAGCGGGCCTGGGCGCTGGCCGAGGCCCGCTTGAGCGAGGCGGAGTTCTTCGGCGGCTCGCAGTTAACCACCGCCGACATCATGATGGGCTTCAACCTCACCACCTCGCGCCTGTTCGGCGGCGCGAGCCTCTATCCCTATCCCCACATCGCCGCCTATCTCCAGCGGATCGGGCGGCGTGACGCCTATCGCCGGGCAATGGAGAAGTGCGAGCCCGGCGTGACGCCCAAGCTGGACTAATCGGCGTAGCTGGGCGTTCCGCCCCCAAGCACCCGTCCGGCCTCGCGCCCGAGCATCGCCATCGCCGCCGCCCAGGGCTGGTGCCCGTGGCTGATCCGCGCGACGCCGAGCGCCGCCAGCGCCGCGCGATCGCCGCAGGGAGGGGACCAGAGCACGTTGACCGGCAGCGGCGAACCCTCGCAGATCGCGGCGATGCATTGCGCGTCGGAGAGGAAGGGGACGAACAGCCCGCCCGCGCCGGCATCGGCATAGGCGCGCGCGCGTTCGAGCGTTTCGGCAACCAGCGCCTCCCCCTCGGCGGCGACATCGCGCCCGCGGAACACGTCGCAGCGGGCGTTGACGAACAGCCCGGTCGAGGCGGCGCCGGCCACGCGTTCGGCCTGCTCTGCAAGCGGGACCAGCGCGTCTTCGCCCGGCAGCCGGTCCTCCATATTGATGCCCGCCGCGCCCGCATCGCGCGCACGGGCGACCGAGGCGGCGACCTCGTCCGGTGTATCGCCGTAGCCCGACTCCATATCGATCGAGACCGGCAGGTCGGTGACCGACACGATCCGCTCGAGGTTCGCCAGCACGAGGTCGAGCGGCACGGTCTCTCCGTCGGTGAGCCCAAGCGACTCGGCCACTCCGTAGCTGCCGGTGGCGATCGCATCGGCGCCCGCTTCCGCGACGACGCGGGCCGAGCCGGCATCCCAGATGTTGAACAGCACCAGCGGGTTGCCCGGTGCGTGCAGGACCCGGAATTGTTCGATCTTGCTCATCTATTTCGTTCCTTCGCGCTTCAGCAGTTCACGTTTGATATCGAGTCCATAAGCATAGCCGCCGAGATCGCCATCGCTTCGGATGACGCGGTGACAGGGGATGAGCACGGCGACGTTGTTGCGCGCGTTGGCGCTGCCGGCGGCGCGGACCGCCCTGGGATTGCCCGCCGCCGCCGCGATGTCGGCGTAGCTGCGCGTCTCGCCCGGCGGGATTTCGCGCAGCGCCTTCCAGCACGCTTCCTGAAATGCCGTGCCCTTCACGTCGAGCGGGATGTGCGCGAAATCGCCGGGCGATTCGACCGAGGCGACGACCTCGGCCAGCAGCTTCTCGAACTCCGCGCCACCCTGGACCAGATCGGCATTCGGAAAGCGGCGGCGCAGTTCGGCCTCGTCCTCGTCGAACGAGAGGCGGCACACGCCCTTGTCGGTCGCGGCGACGAGCATCGGCCCGATCGTCGTCGGAACGACTGCCCAATGGATCGTGACTCCCCTGCCTCCGTCGGCCCATGCGCTCGGCGCCATGCCCAGCCTCCCTTTCGCATCGTCGTAGAACCGCGACGGGCCCGAATAGCCCGCCTCGTAGATCGCCTCGGTCACGCTCGTTCCGCCGCTCAGCGCGTCGCGGACACGCTCGGCGCGCAAGGCGCGGGCGTAGGCGGCGGGCGAGAGGCCCGTCGCACGCTTGAACACGCGCTGGAAGTGGCTCGGCGAATAGCCGGTGAGCTGGGCGAGCTCGTCGAGCGAGGGTGTGCCGTCCGTTCCGTCGACCCCTTGCTTGATCTCGTCTATCGCGGCCAGCACCGCAGCCTCGTCGCGCGCGACGTCGTCGGGCAGGCACCGCTTGCACGGGCGCAGCCCGGCCGCTCGCGCCTCTGCTCCGCTGGCGAAGAAGCGCACGTTCTCGCGGCTCGGATGACGCGCCGCGCACGAGGGGCGGCAATAGATGCAGGTGGTGAGTACCCCGGTCACGAAACGGCCGTCGAAGCTGCGGTCGCGCCGCTGGACCGCGGCCCAGGCAAGATCGTCGGTAAGCATGTCAGTGCTCCTCATAACGCTCGATCCGCGCGGCGAAACAGCCATGCTTCGCGTTGTGCGCATCGATATAGGCAATGTCCCCGTCTTTCAGGAGGTCGCGAATTGCGGCGTCGGCGTCGTCCTCCAGCGCGAGCGAGGCGCGGTGCAGCAGGCCTGCCGCGTTGTAGCCGCGCAGTGCGATCGGCCGCGCGCGCAGGACTGGCGGCAGGCGGTCGACGAACTCGGCGGCGCGGTCCGCCTTCCGCCGGACATAGATGGCAAAGGTATTGCGGTAGGGCGTGTCGACCGCATGGTTGGTGAAGTTCGTGAGGAGGATCTCCTCTCCCGGCGCGGCGTCCTCGAGGCTGACGCGGCAGGGGTAGTATCCGCCCACCCCCGCCGTCAGGCGCTGCGAGAGCGAGAGGGCCAGCGCGCCTCCCTCCATGGCGAAGCGGTCTGCAAACTGCGCGGGATCGAGCCCGCGAATGCGATAAGTCATGACAAGCGATCCTTTCGTGTGTCGGCCACTCAGATGCGCGCACTTGAGGACCGCTGCATCCCGGACCTTGCGGTCAAAACAGGGAGTCCCCTAGAAGCCGTGCAGATGATGCGCCTGCTCACCCTGGCCGCCGCGCTGCTTGCGCTGTTCCTTCCCGCCGCGGCCCAGGCCGATCCGGCCGATATCGACGCGGCTGCACGCGGCGTGGTGCGGGTGGTGATCATCGGCACCGACGGGCAGGAGGTCTTTCCGGTAAGCCACGGGACCGGCTTTGCCGTCTCGCCCGCGAAGATCGTGACCAACGCGCATGTCGTGCGCGAGGCGTTGCAGGACGATACGCTGCGCATCGGCATCGTCCCGAGCGAAGGCGGCGAAGCGGCGGCCTATGCCCGGCCGGTCGCCGTTTCCCCCAGCAACGATCTCGCGCTGGTCGAGATCACCGGCGAACTGCGCCTGCCGCCGCTGACGGTCGCGGCCGGGCCTGTGCGCGACGGTGAGGTGTCGGCGGTCGGTTATCCGATGAACGTCGACCGGGCACAGGGGCTCGGAATGGAGGACATCTTCCATTCACAGCCGCCGGTGAAGAGCCGCGGGTTCATCTCGGGCCAGCGGCCGAGCCGTCTGTTCGACACGATCCTCCACACCGCCCCCATCGCGCGCGGCAACTCGGGCGGGCCGCTGCTCGACGGGTGCGGACGGGTGATTGGTGTCAACAGCTTCGGCACCGACTCGGACGGGTCGGACGGGGAATTCTACTTCGCGGTCTCGACCCGCGAGCTGCTGCCCTTCCTTCAGGCGAACGACGTCGAGCCGCGCGTGACCGAACTGCCCTGCCGCAGCCTCGAGGACCTGAACGAGGCCGAGCGGACCCGGGTCGAGCGCGAGCAGGCGGAGGCGCGCCAGCAGCTCGCCGCCCGCACCGCCGAGACGCGCGAGGAACGGCAGCGCATCGAGGACGAGGCGCGCGAATCGGTCCAGACCGACCGTGAGAACGCGATGGCCCTCGCCTTCCTTCTTACCTTGGTCGCCGCCGGCGCGGCCTTCGCCGCATGGCAGGCGCGGCAGGAAGGCGAGAGTGGCGAGCGCAAGCTGATGATCGCCGGCACGATCTGCGCGATCGCAGCGATCGCGGCGCTGGCGCTCTGGTTCACCCGCCCCGGCCTCGACGAAGTCAGCCGGCGTGTCGCCGCTGCGATGAAC
>JAPSJS010000071.1 GCA_031178065.1 Altererythrobacter sp. | reverse complement strand
GAAAGAAGAAGCACGGCGTGCTGACCCGCTGATCACGACGCACCGTTCCGGTTTCGGTACAGATTGAACGCCCGGAGACTTTACCAATTGTAAGACTTTTGAGAACACTAGGGACGGCCGCACCAGGAGAAAAAAGGTTGTCGTCAGTGTCTGCCGGAGCGAATCTCAGCGTTACCGATATGCGCCGTGCAGCGCGTCATCCGGTGGATCATCCGGTGATCGCCGAACACCACGTTCGCGGCGACATGCTGCTTCATATCTGCAACATTTCGGCGCATGGTTTCATGGTCGACAACGCCCAAGATCTTGCGCGCGGCGACCGCCTGATGATTCGCCTGCCGCTGATCGGGCTGATCGAAGCCTACGTGATCTGGACGCGCGACACGCGCGCCGGCTTTCAGTTCGAACGGATCATCCGGCTGGACGACTTCGAGAGCTTGATCGACACGCTCCAGCCCAATCCGCGCCTGCGCCGTCGGCGCTGAGCAAACAGGCGGCAAGGGTCGCTTCTCACGCTGCTTGATCAGATTGCTTGGCTTGCATCGCGGGCGATGCCATGAGCTCGCCCGTGAGCGAACCACGGTCCCCCTTCCGCATCGCCAACTTCCGCGCCTACTGGGTCTCGCGCCTGACGATGACGCTGGCGCAGTACGCGATGATGCTCATCATCGGGTGGCAGACGTACAACATCGCACGCGACGCAGGAATGAGCGTGGCCGGCGCATCGGGCCAGCTCGCACTGATCGGTCTGCTGCAGTTTGTCCCGCTGTTCTTGCTGACGCCGTTCTCCGGGCTGGCGGCCGACCGGTTCGACAGGCGCAATCTCGCGCGGCTGACGATCGTCCTCCAATTTGCCTGCGCCGCGACCCTGGCGCTGCTCACCTGGAACGAGGCGATAAAGCTGCAGTGGCTGTTCTCCGTCGCCGTGGTGCTCGGCGTGGTGCGCGCCTTCAACGGTCCCGCGCTTTCGGCCCTGGCGCCCAACCTTGTGCCCAAGGCCATCCTGCCCAACGCGATCGCACTGAGCTCGATTGCCTGGCAGACCGGGATGATCGTCGGTCCCGCGATCGGCGGATATTTCTACGCCATCATTCCGGCCCTTCCCTACGCCGTCGCCGCCGGGCTCCTCACGATCTCGATCATTGCGCTCAGCACCATCGGCAAAGTGCCGCAGCCACCGATCCCCGGCGCTACGCGTCCGATCGGACAGATGATCGACGGACTGCACTATGTCGTGCGCAACAAGATGGTGCTCGGGGCCATCACGCTCGATCTGTTTGCGGTGTTCCTGGCCGGTGCGACCGCGCTCTTCCCGGTCTATGCGCGTGACATTCTGAAGGTCGGCGAGACCGGCCTTGCGCAGCTTGCGATGGCGCCGGCGACCGGCGCCGCGCTCACCGCGCTATGGTTCTCATTCCGCCCGCTCAAGAGCAACGTGGGGCCCAAGATGCTCGTGTCGGTTGCCGTGTTCGGCTTCGCCACCGTGATCTTCGGCGTCTCCACCTGGATGCCGCTCAGCCTCGCGATGCTGTTCATCGTCGGCGCAGCGGACATGTTCTCGGTCTACATCCGCCAATCGCTGATCCAGCTTCACACGCCCGACGACAAGCGCGGGCGCGTTTCGTCGGTCTCGCTGCTGACGATCTCGGCCTCGAACGAATTCGGCGATTTCTTCTCCGGCACGCTCGCGTGGCTGATCGGCCCGGTGCTCGCCGTCGTAAGCGGCGGGATCGGCGCCATTGTTACCGTTGCGCTCTGGGCGAAGGTTTTCCCCGTCCTGCGCACCACCCGGACCTTTGACCCGCCGGAAGAATTGGACGATCATACACCGGAAGAAAAGTTGCAGGAGCACATCCCATGAAAGCTGCCAGCGTCCTCGAAACGATCGGCCGCACGCCGCACATCCGCCTCGCGCGCATGTTCCCCGACCACGAGGTCTGGGTGAAGAGCGAGCGGGCCAATCCCGGCGGCTCGATCAAGGACCGCATCGCGCTCGCCATGGTCGAAGATGCGGAGAAGTCGGGCGCGCTCAAGCCCGGCGGCACGATCATCGAGCCGACCAGCGGCAACACGGGCATCGGCCTCGCCATGGTCGCCGCAGTCAAGGGCTACAAGCTGATCCTCGTCATGCCGGAAAGCATGAGCATCGAGCGCCGCCGTCTTATGCTGGCCTATGGCGCGAAGTTCGATCTCACGCCCAAGGAAAAGGGCATGAAAGGCGCGATCGAGCGCGCCGCCGAACTGGTCCAGAAGACCGAGGGAGGCTGGACTCCGGCGCAGTTCGATAACGAAGCCAACTGGAAGATCCACCTGGAGACGACCGCGAAGGAGATCTTCGAGGACTTCCGCGATTCGCCCATCGACGTGCTGATCACCGGCGTCGGTACCGGCGGCCATCTCACCGGCTGCGCGGAAGAACTGAAGCGCCACTGGAGCGGGATGAAGGCCTATGCCGTGGAGCCCGACCTCTCGCCGGTGATCGGCGGCGGACAGCCCGGCCCTCACCCGATCCAAGGTCTCGGCGCGGGCTTTATCCCCGGTAACCTCCACACGCAGGCGATCGACGGGGCGATCGAGGTCTCGGGCGACGACGCCAAGGAAATGGCCCGTCGCTGCGCGCGTGAGGAAGGGCTGCTGGTCGGCATCTCGAGCGGCGCGACACTCGCCGCGATCGCGCAGAAGCTGCCCGAACTGGATTCGGGCGCCCGCATTCTCGGCTTCAACTACGACACCGGCGAGCGCTACCTCTCGGTGCCCGACTTCCTGCCGGAGGAGTAGACTCTTCCGGCTCCGGAGGCCGCGCTAAGCCCCTTCGCCGTTCGCTCCGAGCTTGTCGAGGTGCCGCTTTTCCTTCTAGCGTGACACTTGAGGAAAGTGCGGTGCTCCCACGAGTTCGGCACGAACGGGTCTTGGGAGGTCGCTAAATGCACGTTAGGCGTCGCACTGTACTGATCGGAGGCGCCGCCACCCTCCTCGCCGGCTGCACCCACACCGGCGCGCGGGTCGCATCGGGATCCGCTGGCCCGCGCATCGTGCCGCTTCGTCTCGACCTCGACGAAGTGATGAAGATCACTGTGTGTCTGCGCCCGTTCCGTCCGGCCGGGCCTCGGCTCGAAGCAGAGCGATTCGGCGAAAAGACGGTGATTCACAACTACGGCCACGGCGGCGCAGGTTGGTCGCTCGGTTGGGGCTGCGCCGCAGAGGCCGCAGCGCTCGCCAGGTCTGGCGGAGCAAGCGAGTTCGCGGTGATCGGCGCGGGCGTGATCGGGCTCACGACCGCGCTGCGCCTGATCGAAACAGGCGCGAAGGTAGCGGTCTATGCCCAGGAGTTCCCTGCCGAAACTCGCTCCGCACGTGCCACCGGCGTCTGGTCGCCGAGCAGTCGGATTGCGCTCGCTGGCGCTACGCCGCCGGACTTTACGGAACGCTGGGAAGGCTGGGCTCGCGCCTCTTACGCCGCGCACTTGCGGATGGTCGGCCTCCTTGGAGATCCGGTCGAGTTCCTTCCGCAGTATGAAGTAAGCGGAGGTGCAAAGGAGAGCGCTGCGCCGTCCGCGGCGCACGATTTCCTCCACATCCACCGGCGGGTACGCGACCTGCAGCCGCCCTGGCGGCAGATGGCGCCGGAGGAGAATCCCTTTGCGCCGCGCGAAACTGCGACAGGAAACGGAATGGTGTTCAACGTCGCCAGCTACGCGGACCGGCTCGCACGGCTCTTTATGCTGCGCGGCGGACGGATGATCCGCCGCAGCTTCCCCGACCGCGCAGCAGCACTCGCATTACCGGAACCGGTGATAGTGAACTGCATGGGCTACGGCGCGAAGGCCATCTGGGGCGACGCCGGCATGGTGCCGGTTCGCGGCCAGATCGGATGGCTTATCCCGCAGCCGGAGGCGCGCTATTCGCTCTACTACGGTGGCGTGAACGCGATCTCGCGCCGCGATGGGGTCGTGATCCAGTATTACGGACCGAACGAGGACTTCGGCTATGGCGACGCGAACGAAGTGGTGGACCGCGCCGAAACCGACCGCGCCCTCGCGATCTTGCGGCAGGCTTACGTCGCCCAGGCGGAATAGCGATCATGGCAAATTTCGAAGCAGTCTCTTACACCGATGGCGACCGTGCGCTCACCGGTCACCTGATCCGGCCCGCAGGCGAGCCCCGCGCGGCGGTCGCCGTCTTCCCGACGATCATGAACCCCACGCCCGCCGTCGAGGCCAAGGCGCGCGCCTTGGCCGAAGCGGGCTATCTGGCGATGGTCTGCGACTTCTACGGCGCTGCTCCGCATGACCTTGCACAAGCGAATGAATGGGCGAATGCCCTGCGCGCAGATCCGCGCGTTTACCGCGCGCGTCTCCATGCTGGGCTTGCCGCGTTGCGCGAAGCTGCGCCGAGCCTGCGGCAGGTGGCGATCGGCTTTTGCATGGGCGGGCAGGCCGTGCTCGAACTCGCGCGCGATGGCGCCGATCTGGCGCTGGTGACGAGCTTTCATGGCCTGCTGGATACCCAGGCGCCCGCCGAGCCCGGCGCCGTCGGTGCGCGGATCCTGGTCTGCCATGGCGATGCCGACCCCCTCGTCCTGCGCGCGCAGGTGCTGGCCTTCTGGGAAGAAATGGACCGCGCTGGCGCGAATTGGCACTTCCACAGCTACAGCGGCGTGAAGCACGGTTTCACCAATCCCAATCCACCGTCCGGCAGCGCTGCCGTGGACTACGACCCCAGCGCAGACCGGCAAAGCTGGGCTGCGATGCTGGAACTCTTCCGCGAGGTTCTCGGCTAGCCTCCTGCTGCGCTGATGCACGCGGCAAGCCGGGACACATTCATTAACTTTTCTCTTTTCTGCGATTGTGTCTTAACCTGTCAGGGGAGACGATGAACAACGGAGAGGGAGGATAAGACATGGTTCGCAAACTTGGGGCTGAGTTTTTCGGCACATTCTGGCTCGTTTTCGGCGGCTGCGGCGCAGCAGTTCTCGCGGCGGGGTTTCCCGAACTCGGGATAGGCTTTGCCGGTGTTGCGCTGGCCTTCGGCCTTACGGTCCTGACGATGGCCTATGCGGTAGGAGGAATCTCCGGAGCGCATTTCAATCCGGCGGTGACGCTGGGGCTCGCCATCGCCAATCGGATCTCATGGAAAGACGTCCTCCCGTACTGGGTCGTCCAGGTCGTGGCGGCAATCGTGGCGGGTGCTGCCCTGCTGGCCATTGCCTCCGGACAAGCGGGCTTCGAGGCGGGCGGGTTCGCGACCAATGGGTTCGGCGAGTTGTCGCCGGGCGGCTATACGATGGAGGCTGCCCTACTGATCGAGGTGATCCTGACTGCCGGGTTCCTGATCGTTATTCTCGGTTCGACGTCCCGCGTCGCCCCGGCGGGTTTCGCGCCGCTGGCGATCGGCTTGGCTCTCACGTTGATCCACCTCATCTCAATCCCGGTGACCAACACCTCGGTCAATCCGGCGCGCTCGACCGGTGTGGCACTGTTCGCGGACACTGCGGCGGTGGGCCAGCTATGGTTCTTCTGGCTCGCGCCGCTGGTTGGCGGGGCGCTGGGTGCGCTGATCTGGCGCTTCCTGTTGATGCCGGGCGAGACTCTGGACCACGTCGGCGGAGATGCCGAACGGGCGTGACTTGAGCGTCGTGTGCCGCCCTGCGCTTGAAGACGTGGGGCGGCACCGAACATAGCGGCCCGTAGCGGGAAGATTGCGCCGGGCTCGCCAAACCGCCATCAGCGTTCGCACGATGGCACAGAATGTCTATGACGATCCCGCGTTCTTCGCGGGTTACAGCAAGCTCCCCCGCCAGGTGCACGGCCTCGGCGGCGCACCGGAATGGTCGGCAATCCGCGCCCTTCTGCCCGATCTCGCTGGCAAGGATGTGGTGGATCTGGGATGCGGCTTCGGATGGGCCTCGCGCTGGATGAGAGCGCAAGGCGCCGCCTCGGTCCTTGGGCTCGACCTCTCGGAGAACATGATCGACCGCGCCTGTGCCAGCACCACGGACCCAGCTATCGAATACCGGATTGCCGATCTCGACACGTTGATACTGCCGACCGGCGCGTTCGATCTCGCCTACAGCGCCCTCACCTTCCACTATGTCGAGGATTTCGGACGCCTCGTCCGTATGATCCGAGCCGCTCTCAGGCCGGGTGGGAATCTCATCTTCACGATCGAGCACCCGATCTACATGGCGGCCACTCATCCGAACTGGATCGTCGACCCGGACGGCCGCATGACGTGGCCGGTGAACGGCTATTTCCGGGAGGGAGAGCGCATCACGACATGGTTCGTTGAAGGTGTACGGAAATACCACCGAACGCTCGACACGACCTTGAACACGCTCCTCGATGCAGGCTTCCGTCTTCAGCGGGTCGTCGAGTTTGTGCCTACGGCCGAGCAGATCGGGCAGATGCCGCAACTTGCCGAAGAACTGGAGCGACCGATGATGCTGTTGGTTTCCGCGTACCGCTAGCGCTCAGCTAACTCGCGCTTCAATGTGACGAGGGACAAACCAACCGCGTCATCCCAGCGAAAGCTGGGGATCGCTCTCCAATCGAGCACGGGATTGCAACAACCCCGGCTTCCGCTCGGATGACGACAGGCGGATGCGACCTGCCTAAACGGCGGTCGCGAACGCCTCCTCGCCGAGCGTCATCATCGCCTCGCTGCCCGCTTCGAGCTTGCGCCGCAGTGCGCCCGCATCCGGCAGGAAGCGTTCGGCATAATAGCGCGCGGTGACGAGCTTGGCCTCGTAGAACGCCTTGTCCTCTGCCCCGTTCGCGAGCTTTTCCTGCGCGACTTTCGCCATCCGCAGCCACATCAGGCCCAGCGTCACCAGCCCCATGATGTGCATGTAGTGATGCGCGCCCGCGCCAAGATTGTTCGGGTTCTGCATCGCGTTCTGCATGAACCACATGGTCGCGGCCTGCTGCTCGTTCAGGGCCTTCTCGAGCCGCTCCGCGAGCGGGCCGAGTGTCTCATCGCCCTTGGCCGCCGCGGCTTCCTCACCGACCAGCTTGAAGAACGCCTGGATCGCCGCGCCGCCATTCTGCGCCAGCTTGCGGCCGCACAGGTCCATCGCCTGGATGCCGTTGGTGCCTTCGTAGATCTGCGTGATGCGGGCATCGCGCACGAACTGCTCCATGCCCCATTCCTTGATGTAGCCATGCCCACCGAAGACCTGCTGCATGTCGACCGCGGTCTCGAACCCCTTGTCGGTGCCGTACCCCTTGATCACCGGGGTCATCAACCCGAGCAGCATATCGGCCTCGGCCCGTTCTTCCTCGCTCGCGGCCTTGTGCGTCAGGTCCACCAGCAGCGCGCCCCACAACGCGAGCGCGCGGAAGCCTTCGGTAAACGCCTTCGCGTCCATCAGCATCCGCCGTACGTCGGGGTGGACGATGATCGGGTCTGCTTTCTCCTCCGGCTCTGCCGGGCCGGTAAGCGCCCTGCCCTGCCGCCGGTCGAGCGCGTAGGCGACCGCGTTCTGATAGGCGGCTTCCGCCTGGCTGAATCCCTGGATGCCGACGCCGAGTCGCGCAGCATTCATCATGATGAACATCGCGGCGAGGCCCTTGTTCTCCTCGCCGACCATCCAGCCCTTCGCCCCGTCGTAGTTGAGCACGCAGGTAGAGTTGCCGTGGATGCCCATCTTGTGCTCGATCGAGCCGCACGTGACGCCGTTCCGCTCACCCAGCGAGCCGTCGTCGTTCACCAACACCTTGGGCACCACGAACAGCGAGATGCCCCTGGTCGAGTCGGGTGCGCCCGGGGTCTTGGCCAGCACCAGATGGATGATGTTCTCGGTCAGGTCGTGCTCGCCGGCCGAGATGAAGATTTTCGTGCCGGTGATCGCGTAGCTGCCGTCGGCCTGCGGTTCCGCCTTGGTGCGGATCAGGCCCAGGTCGGTGCCGCACTGCGGCTCGGTCAGGTTCATCGTGCCGAGCCATTCGTTGGCGATCATCTTCGGCACATACTTCGCCTGCTGCTCGGGCGAGCCCTTGGCCAGCAACGCTGACACTGCGCCGTTGGTGAGGCCGGGATACATGCCAAACGCCTGGTTGGCCGAGGAGATGAACTCCTCGATCACGAAGCCGAGGACATGCGGCATGCCCTGCCCGCCGAATTCCTCGGGCGCGGAGATCGTACCCCAGCCCGCCTCGCGAAACTGCTGGAACGCTTCCTTGAACCCTGGCGGCGTGGTGACCGATCCATCATCGTTCCGGGTGCAGCCATGCTCGTCCCCCGCCTGATTGAGCGGCGCGAGGACTTCGGAGCAGAACTTGCCCGCCTCGTTGATAACGGTATCGATCATGTCCGGCGTGGCGCTCTCAAAACCGGGCAGGTCGCCATAGCTGGCGACGTCGAGCAACTCGTTGACGACGAAGCGCGTGTCGCGGGTCGGAGCGGTATAAGTCGGCATGCGTTGGTCCTGCGAAGAAGGGTGCTCGTCAGTCGATCGATTCGACGAGCTTGATGAAGGCGCTCAGTTCCTTGATCGACGAATCGATGTCCGCCTTCTGGCGCTTGAGCTTGGCAACGTGCGCGCGGCATTTCTCGACCGTAACGCGCCGCTGCTCCACACGCCCGTCGCCGAGGTCATAGAGGTCGATCATTTCGCGGATCTCGGACAGCGAGAATCCGACGTTTTTCGCCCGCATGATCCATGCAAGGCGTGCACGATCACGCTTCGAGTAGACCCGCGTGAGGCCGAGGCGCTTCGGGCCGATGAGCCCTTCGTCCTCGTAAAAGCGCAGCGCACGCGCGGTGCAACCGAATTCCGACGTCAGGTCGGAGATGGAGTACTGCTCGCGCGAATGCTTGTCGGGGCGCTCGAGATGGGCGCCGGAATGCGGTTCGGGGAGCTTGCGGACTGGATCAGGCATGGCCGCAGAATAATACCCTTTACGTAAACGTCAATCTTCGGCCGGGATCAGCCTATCGCCGTCGAGCTTCCGGAAGAAGCAGCTCTCCGCCCCAGTATGGCAGGTTGGCCCCTGCGGGTGACAGCGAAGCACTACCGCGTCCTGATCGCAATCGACCAGGATCTCTTCAACCTGCAGGGTGTTGCCCGAAGTCTCACCCTTCAGCCAGAGCGCACCGCGCGAGCGCGAGTGGAAGTGAGCCAAGCCCGTCTCACGCGTTTTGGCCAGAGCTTCCCTGTCCATGAACGCAACCATGCGCACCGCCCCGCCGGCGCTGTCGACCACCACTGCGGTGAGCAATCCGCTGCTGTCGAACTTGGGTTCGAATCGGTCGATCAAGGTGTTCTCCATCATGCTGAACGGATGCGCGGCCCCGCCCGTTAGTTGATTTGTTGCACGATAACCACAGCGGCTGCCCAAAATCCCCGCCTGCCGCACATGTCGCTTTGATGAACAGCCCTCAGGTGGGAAGAAGTGCAGGCAGCTCGCAAGAGCCGCCCGCCGACCGTTCGGTGCCGCAAGAGCGCCAGGTTCAGGGGGAATTGGGGACGCAGCCCGCCGCAAGGTGATGGCGCCCCCGCAACGTTGAGGGATCGGGTCTCGTGCCCGCAGTCGATGGGGGCGACTGCGCAGCTAAAGCGGGACCGACGATTTTCGTCACGTGGCGCCCGGAGCCTCGGCTTCGGGCGTTTCGTTTGTGAGGCGTCTAGCTTTCAGGTGCCGCCAGAGCCCTGCGTTCGCCCCAACCGCCCTCATTCTCCAGCACCCGTGCAAAGCATGCGACGACGACCCGCGTCGCACCCCCGCGCTTGAGAGCGGCGACACAGGCGTCGCTGGTCGCGCCGCTCGTAAGTACGTCATCCACCAGCAGGACCTGCGATCCGCGAATGCGTGCGCGGCGGCGCGAGTCGACGGCGATCGCCCCGTGAAGCGTCCGCATCCGCGCCTGGCGCCCCAACCCGCCAAGCGCCGGCGTGCGCTTGCGGCGCTCGAGGCCGTTGACGAGAAGTTCCGCGCCCGTCGAACGCGCGATCTCTCCCGCAATGAGGGCAGCCTGGTTGAAGCCGCGATGCCACAGGCGCCACCGGTGGAGTGGCACCGGCATAACCAGCCACTCCCCCTCCATCGGCGGCAGCCGCGCGATGATCAGGCGGGCGAGCATCGGTGCAAGTGCGATGCGCCTGCCATGCTTGAAGGCAAGCACGAGCTTGCGCGCGGTATCGTTGTAGATCGTCCCGGCTGCGATGCCGTCGTGACGCGGAGGCTGCGCCAGGCAAGGCGCACAGATCGCGCCGCCTGCCATCGACTCACTCGCGAATGGCCGCTGGCACGCAGCACACGCGGGCTCACCCGGAATGACGAGCTCGCTCCAGCACGACGCGCAAAGCCCGGCCTGCTGCGCAATTCCGGCTCCGCAGACGGGGCAGCGCGGCGGAAAGACCAGATCGACGAAGGGGGCGATCGATTCGTGCAGGAATGCGGCGGCGCTCACCCCGCGATGCTGTCGCTCTTGCAAGGCAAAGGCAACCCCGGCAGGGCGGGCGGATGACGGCAGCCCGGGTTCCGCAGATATTCTCTCCTCACCGGCGGCATGCGCGTTGGCGCCGCGCCATGGCCGAGCAGCGCCGCGAAGGCGCGGCCGATTTCGTTTTCCGGTCCATGGCCGAAGAACTGGAGGAGCGTCTCTCCTTCATGAACGTCCGCGCCGGCACCGCGCTGCTGTCCGGAGATCCCACCGGACTGGCGCGTGCCGTGCTGGCGGAATGCACCGAGACCGTCCGTACCGTCGATCCGTTCGATCATGACGAGGAGGAGGCGATCGAGGGCTCGTTCGACCTGATCGCCAGCCTCGGCGCGCTTGATACGGTCAACGATGTCCCGGGCGCGCTGATCCATCTGCGCAACGCGCTCGCACCGGGCGGCATCGTAATGGTGAGCTTCGTGGGTGCAGGGAGCCTCGCCAATCTCAGGCGGGCCCTACTGGCGGCGGAGCCCGCCAGGCCGGCGGCGCGCATGCACCCGATGATCGATGTGCAGGCGGGTTCGGCGCTGATGCAGCGCGCCGGTTTCGCGCGGCAAGTGGCGGATAGCTACCCGCTGCGCGTGCGCTACGGCGCGCTCGACAGGCTCGTCGAGGATCTGCGCAGCCAGGCGCTAACGAACGTCCTGACGGCGGCCCCGCCCGCGCTATCCCGTGCCGCGCTCCAGCGAGCGCGGGAGGCCTTCGTCGAAACCGCGGATGCCGAGGGCCGCGTTACCGAGATCTTCGAGATTGTTACCCTAACCGGCTGGAAAAGCTAACGCAGAGCTGCTTGTGCCGCAGCCAGCCTCGCGATCGGCACACGGTAGGGCGATGCGCTGACGTAATCGAGCCCAACTGTGTTGCAGAAGGCGATGCTCGCCGGATCGCCGCCGTGTTCGCCGCAAATGCCGAGCTTGAGGTCAGGCCGCGCCGCCCTGCCCCGCTCCGCTGCGAGTTCCACGAGTTGCCCGACGCCTTCGATATCGAGGCTCACGAACGGATCGCGCGCGAATATACCCTTCTCCACATAAGGGGCGAGAAAGCGCGCTGAATCATCCCGCGAAACCCCAAGAGTGGTCTGCGTCAGATCGTTGGTTCCGAAGGAAAAGAACGTCGCCTCCTCTGCAATCTCACCCGCCATCAGGGCGGCGCGCGGAAGCTCGATCATAGTGCCGACGAGATATTCGAGCGTACGCCCTTTCTCGGTGAACACCTCGGTCGCGACACGCTCGACCAGTGCGCGCAGGAGCTCGAGCTCGCGGCGGGTCGCGATCAGCGGAATCATGATCTCGGGCACGGGCGCTTCGCCCGATCGTTCGGCGACTTCGCAGGCGGCCTCGAAGATCGCGCGCGCCTGCATCTCGTAGATCTCGGGATAAGTGATGCCGAGGCGGCAACCGCGATGGCCGAGCATGGGGTTGAACTCGTGCAGCTCGTCCGCACGGCGCCTGAGGCGATCGACGTCGACGCCGGTGACCGCCGCGAGTTCGGCAAATTCGGCATCGCCGTGTGGAAGGAATTCGTGCAGCGGCGGGTCGAGCAGGCGGATCGTGCACGGCAGACCGGCCATGACATCGAAGATCTCGCGGAAGTCGGCACGTTGCTCGGGCAGAAGCTTGGTAAGCGCCGCGCGGCGCCCCTGCTCGTTTTCGGCCAGGATCATCTCGCGCACGGCGCTGATCCGGCCGGCGTCGAAGAACATGTGCTCGGTGCGGCAGAGGCCGATACCCTCGGCGCCGAACTGGCGCGCCATGCGGCAGTCGGCCGGAGTCTCGGCATTGGTGCGCACCTTCATTCGGCGGTGGCGATCGGCCCACTCCATCAGCGTGCCGAAGTCGCCGGCGAGCGCGGGTTCGACCGTCGCAACTTCCCCGGCCATGACCTGGCCTTTGCTGCCGTCGAGCGTGAGCGTGTCAC
>JAPSJS010000104.1 GCA_031178065.1 Altererythrobacter sp. | reverse complement strand
ACAAGCCGGAGGCACTCGCCGAGATGATGCGAGTCCTGAGACCGGGCGGGCGGCTGGCGGTTGCCGTGTGCGATGCAGTTGAGAACTCGCCGGGTTACCGCGCCTTCGCGCTGTTGCTCGATCAGTTGTTCGGGAAAGCGGTGGGAGACGCCTTCCGCGCACCCTTCAGTCTCGGCGACGTCGGGCGGCTGCAAGAAATCTGCACTGATGCCGGTATTACGGGGGCGGAGATCGTCCAGCGCAACGGAAAGGTCCGCTTCAGATCGATCGATGCGCTGGTGTCAACGGAACGCGCCTGCGTGTGGACTCTCGGCGGCGTGCTGACGGACCAACAGTTCGAGCGGCTTCTAAAGGAGTCGGAGACCGCGCTCAGGCCTTTCGTGATCGACGGCGGCACGGTCGAGTTCGACATGCCGTCCCTCATCATTAAGGCATGGAAGTCCTAGTCGTCTATGGTGATAGGGGCTGTGCTCCGTGGCTGGTTGGCGGCCGGGGGGACTCCGAGCCTGGCAAAACACGGGCCCAATTGCTTTCTGCCGGTGCGTAGAACAGCCGAAGCTGCGGCGGTCAAATCTCCGGCCGCGCACCTGCCCCAAGCGGTGCCATCAGGTAATCTGACCAGTCGCGCTTGTATTACTTAGCCTCGATCCCAATACGGGCATAAGCTTCGGGCGGGGCATCATTGGCGCGCATGAGATCTTGCATGAGACGGATCATTGCCTCCTCGATCTTTCGGGAAGAGACGGGCGTAACCTGTCCAGGATCGTCAGCGAGGTCGTAGAGCCGGGTTTCACTCTCAAGGAGCGCGCCGGGACCGTAGTTGTCGAACATCGGCGACCGCTTGATTACCGGTATCTTAAGAACGGGCGCTCCCTTCGTGAAAGGCATCGGCTGTGCAAGCGAGGCTCCGGCGAGTTCATCCGGCGTGAACGGCTCCCAGATGTGCGTGGGCATCAGTGTGTATTGAAAGAGCTCCTGCGAGCGAGGATCGGGCGGAAACCGGTGATAGGTATAGCGCCCATCGGTCACGTTGATCGCACCGCCGAAATAGCCGAATAGGGCGCCGTGCCGCAGCGAGCCATCGGCGTCGAGTAGCGGCAGCAGGGAACGTCCCTGCATCTCGGCAGGGGGCGGCGCGCCGAACAGATCGAGGAGTGTCAGCGCGAGATCGATGGTCTGGGTCAGGGCCGATCGCCGGACGCCAGCGCTCGCCGGTCGGCGCGGATCATACACGAAGAGCGGGATGTGTACGATCTCCTCATACATGTTCATCCGGTTCTTCGCCCAGAAATCATGCTCGCCGAGAAGGAAACCGTGATCAGTGGTGACAACGAGCGCGGTATCGAGCCAAAGGTCGTGCTGATCGAAATAATCGAGAAGCTGACCGATGAGAACATCGCAGAGCGCGACGACAGCGTAGTAATTGGCGCGCAGTTCCTCGCATTCTTCCGGCAGCTCGTCGACGCGGCCGTAGCGCGGCCAGTCGCGAAGCGGCCCGTTCCAGCCCGTGGTGAATGCCTCGCGAAACCGCACGGGCGCAGTGAAAGGCTCATGCGGATCGAACGTCTCGATCTGCAGGAACCAGTTGTCCGCAGTCCGGTTCCGCTCGAGAAACTCCAGTCCGGTGGCGAAGCAACGCACCGACGGGAACTCGCTCTCGTCCTTGATGAACTCGCGGTTCACAATGTTGCGGCGAAACTTGTCACGTGCCGTCTCGCTGAATTGCCGCTCATGGTACATCTGGCGCAGCCGCTCCCACGGTGGCTGCACCATCGCCTTCCAGGGGTCGCCCTCCTGCCCGCGGATGAAGTCGTAGCTGTCATACCGGGTGTGATAGGTCGCGCCGCCGTCTTCGAAATAGTGAAAGTGATCAGTGACGAGATGACTGTACGAGCCGGCGCGGCACAGCATCTGGGGAAAGGAGTTGTCGAAAGGTTCAAGCGGGCCCCAGCTCCTGTGGAGAAAACTGAGCCGCCCGGTCTGCAGGTCGCGACGCGCCGGCATGCAAGGCAGGCTGCCGACATAGTGGCGCTCGAACGTCGTCGTGTGCTCGGCCAAGCGGGCGAAATTGGGCGTCGGCACCCGCTTTCCCCCGTACGGGGCGAGCACGTGTCGGTTGAGCGAATCAAACAGTACGAAGACGGCCTTCATCGTCCCTCGGCTGTCCCTCGTTGAGTTTTGCCAAAGCAGGAGCCTTCGCAGGCACGAATCTCTGATCGGTCACCATTCAAAAGGACGTTGGCTTATTTTCGCCGAAAACGGTGCGGCCGCAATCGGATTATGCCTGCAATCGGTGCGACGCTGATCAGGCTGCGGATCCATGTTCGGCTAAGAGCCGGCGCGTTCGCAAAGGAGGGCCCCGTCAATCTGCGCGAGGTATCGTCTGGTACCCGAGCAGGCCTCAGGCGGCGCGGCCGGCGCGATTGACGAGCATGGCGATGAACGGCACGTCATCACCCGAGATCGTGTCGATGAGCCCGTCGGCGATCCATTGCACGAGGTCTGGCAGGGGATCGCGTCCGCCGCGCCAATACTCAGCGAGCATGTCGGGGCGAGGTATGTGTACGCGGTTACCGAAGCCGGCTTCATGCAACGCCCTCGCATCGTCGGGGTGGAACATGTCGAGCTCGATCGATACCGAGTTCGCGCTGCACGCCTGCAAAACCCCGACGAGGTCGGCGTGGCGGGCATGGGTGATGGCTTCGGTCTTGAGGTCCGGATGGCGCTCGGCCGCCCGCTTCAGCAGCACATGATCGAAGCCGATGACCATCACCCGGTCAACAGTACCCGTCGAGCGCAGCAAGGCTGCCACGCGATCAACGGCAATGTCCGGCCGCTCCGCCTCCTTCATCTCGAGCACGACGCCCATGTAGCCCGCCTTCGCCCATTCGAGCACCTCCGCCACGGTCGGTATCTTCGTTCCGGCAAAGGCGGGATGGAACCGAACCCCCGCATCCAGTCTGCAGA
>JAPSJS010000103.1 GCA_031178065.1 Altererythrobacter sp. | reverse complement strand
AGCAGCAGATGGGCGGCGGCATGCCGGGCGGTCCGCCCCCTGGCGCCGAGCCGTCGCAGGGCCGCTGATTCGCAAGAAGGCCTCGGCATCTCCCGGGGCCTTTGCTTTCCTGACACGGGCGACTGCCGAGCGTCGCCGCCGCGGGGCCGCTCGCCGCGAAGCGCTTCCTCTCGTAAGCGTGACCGTTGTTTCGCCTGCCGCCATCGACTAGGGCGGCCGGGATTGCGGAAAGCGGGGAATCGGCCGGAAAATGAAGGGCATCATTCTGGCGGGAGGCAGCGGGACGCGCCTCTATCCAGCGACGCTGGCGATCTCGAAGCAGCTGCTGCCGGTGTTCGACAAGCCGATGATCTATTATCCGCTGTCGGTGCTGATGCTTGCCGGGATCCGCGAAATCCTGATCATCTCCACCCCGCGCGACCTGCCGATGTTCGAGGCGCTGCTGGGGGACGGCTCGGCGTTCGGCCTCAGCTTCAGCTATGCCGTCCAGCCGCAGCCCAACGGCCTTGCCGAGGCATTCGTGATCGGCGCCGATTTCGTGAACGGCGGCCCGAGCGCGCTGATCCTGGGCGACAACATCTATCACGGCGACAAGATGGGTGAGAAATGCCGTATCGCCGCCGAGGAGGCGGCGAAGGGCGGCGCCAACGTCTTCGCCTATCATGTCGACGATCCCGAGCGCTACGGCGTGGTTTCGTTCGATCCCGACAACGGCCGCGCGACCAGCGTGGAGGAGAAGCCGGCCAATCCCCGGTCCAACTGGGCGATCACCGGCCTCTATTTCTACGACAAGGACGTGGTCGATATCGCGAAGTCGATCCGGCCATCGGCGCGCGGCGAGCTCGAGATCACCGACGTCAACCGCACCTATATGAAGCGCGGCGACCTCAACATCACGCGTCTTGGCCGCGGCTATGCCTGGCTCGACACCGGGACGCATGAGAGCCTGCACGAGGCGGGTTCATTCGTCCGCACGATCGAGCACCGCACCGGCATCAAGATCGCCTGCCCAGAGGAGATCGCGCTGGAGCTCGGCTGGCTCGATGGCGACGCGGTGCTCCGCCGCGCCGCCAGCCTGGGCAAGACCGGCTATGCCGATTACCTCAAGAAGCGCGTCGCGAACCTTTCATGACCCAGTTCAACCGCCTTGCCATTCCCGATGTGATCGAGGTGGTGCCGCCCAAATATGGCGATCATCGCGGCTTCTTTTCCGAGGTGTTCAAACGCTCGGCCTTCGCCGCCGCGGGGATCGATATCGACTGGATCCAGGATAACCAGAGCTTCTCGGCCCAAGTCGGCACGGTGCGCGGGCTGCACTTCCAGGCGCCGCCGGTCGCGCAGGACAAGCTCGTCCGCGTGCTGCGCGGGTCGATCTACGACGTCGCGGTCGATATCCGGAGGGGCTCGCCGAGCTTCGGCAAATGGGTCGGGGTCGAGCTGTCGGCCGAGAAGTGGAACCAGCTGCTTGTGCCCGTCGGCTTCGCGCACTGCTTCATGACGCTGACTCCGGACACCGAGGTGCTGTACAAGGTCAGCGGCCCCTATTCGAAGGAACATGAAGGGGCGATTTTGTGGAACGACCCCGATCTTCGCATCGATTGGCCCGATCCCGGCGCCGAGCCGACCCTGTCGGAGAAGGACGTGGTCGCGCCGCGGCTCAGGGATTTCGATTCGCCGTTCGTCTATCAGGGCTGAACCACATGCAGACCATCCTCGTCACCGGCGGCGCCGGCTTCATCGGCTCGGCGGTGGTGCGCCATCTCGTCCGCAAGGGTCTGCGGGTGATCAACCTCGACCTGCTGACCTATGCGGGCAACCCGGCGAGCCTGAAAGCGATCGAGAACGCCCCCAACCACCGCTTCGTGCAGGGCGATATCGCCGATATGGCGCTGATCCTCTCGTTATTGCGGGAGGAGCAGGTCGACGGCATCATGCACCTGGCGGCCGAAAGCCATGTCGATCGCTCGATCGACGGCCCCGGCGCGTTCGTCGAGACCAATGTCGTCGGCACCTTCCGCATCCTCTCCGCTGCGCTCGAATATTGGCGTGGCCTCGAAGGCGCGAAGAAGGACGGCTTTCGTTTCCACCACATCTCTACCGACGAGGTGTTCGGCGACCTGCCCTTCGACAGCGGCATCTTCACCGAGGATACGCCCTACGCCCCATCCTCGCCCTATTCGGCGTCGAAGGCGGCGAGCGACCATTTCGTTCGCGCCTGGCACGAGACCTATGGCCTGCCGGTGGTGCTCTCCAACTGCTCGAACAATTACGGGCCGTTCCACTTCCCCGAGAAGCTGATCCCGCTGGTTATCCTCAATGCGCTCGAAGGGAAGCCGCTGCCGGTCTATGGCAAGGGCGAGAATGTCCGCGACTGGCTGTATGTGGACGACCACGCCCGCGCGCTCGAGCTGGTGCTGACCCGTGGAGCGGTGGGCGAGAGCTACAATGTCGGCGGCCGCAACGAACGGACAAACCTCCAGGTCGTCGAGACGATCTGCGACGTGCTCGACGCGCGCGTGCCGCTCGCCGATGGGCGCAGCCGCCGCGAGCTGATCGCCTTCGTCACCGACCGGCCGGGCCACGACCGCCGCTATGCGATCGACGCGACCAAGATCGAGCGCGAGCTTGGCTGGAAGGCGCAGGAAAGCTTCGACACCGGGCTCGCGCGTACCGTCGACTGGTATCTCGACAATCGCTGGTGGTGGGAGCCGATCCGTTCGGGCAGCTATGCCGGCGAGCGTCTGGGCAAGAGCGCGTGAAGATCCTCGTCACCGGCCGCGAAGGGCAGGTCGCGCAGAGTCTTGCCGAGCGGCATGGCGGACACGAGCTGGTGTTCGCGGGCCGTCCCGATCTCGACCTCGCCGACCCGGTTTCGATCGAGCGCACCGTCGCGGCGGTGAACCCCGAGCTGGTGATCTCGGCGGCCGCCTATACCTCGGTCGACAAGGCGGAAGACGAGTCGGAACTCGCTATGGCGGTCAATGGCGAGGGACCGGGCGTGCTCGCCCGCACCGCCGCCCGGATCGGCGCATCGGTGATCCACCTCTCGACCGACTATGTCTTCGACGGGTCGCTCGACCGTCCGT
>JAPSJS010000020.1 GCA_031178065.1 Altererythrobacter sp. | reverse complement strand
ATTGCAGGCTGCGATGATCGTGGAAATCCCTGCACTGGGCGTCGAAGGCCTTGCCGACTACGGTGAGCTGCCCAAGGCCAAGGCGGTCAAGGTGAAGGGCGCGATCTCCTACCCGATCAAGGACTTTTATCTGACCAACCCGATCGCCCGCGCGAGCGCCGTGATGCAGCGGTGCTCGGCCGAACTTCTCCACGGCGAGGAAATCCTGGAGGCGGCGGAATGACCGCGTTCTTCCAATCGCTCGGCATGACCTACGAATGGGCGTGGTTCGTCGCCACGCTCGCCGGTGTCCTGCTGATCGCCCTGCCGCTGATGCTGGCGGTGGCGATGATCATCTATGCCGACCGCAAGATCTGGGCCGCCATAGCGCTGCGGCGCGGACCCAACGTGGTCGGCCCCTTCGGCCTGCTGCAAAGCTTCGCCGACGGCCTCAAGGTGTTCCTGCAGGAAACGATCATCCCTTCGGCCGCGAACAAGGGGCTGTTCCTGATCGGGCCAATCGTGACCTTCACCGTCGCGCTGCTTGCCTGGGCGGTGATCCCCTTCGGGCCGGAAGCCGTGCTTGCCGACATTAACATCGGCCTGCTTTACGTGCTGGCGATCAGCTCGCTCGGCGTCTACGGCGTGGTGATCGCGGGTTGGGCTTCGAACTCGAAGTATCCGTTCTTCTCCGCTATGCGCGCGGCAGCGCAGATGATCAGTTACGAAGTGTCGATCGGCTTCATTCTCATCTGCGTAATTCTTTATGCCGGGACGACCAATCTCAACGATATGATTGAGGCACAGCGCGGCCACGGTTTCGGGCTGGTCAACGGGTTCTTCTTCAACCTGCTTCTCTTCCCGATGTGGATCATGTTCCTGATCTCGTCGCTGGCGGAGACGGCGCGGGCGCCGTTCGATCTGACTGAAGCGGAGAGCGAGCTCGTCGCTGGCTATCAGACCGAGTATTCCTCGATGAGCTTCGCGCTCTTCTGGCTGGGCGAATATGCCAACGTGCTGCTGATGTGCGCGCTCAACGCCATCCTGTTCTTCGGCGGCTGGCTGCCCCCGCTGAACGTAGACCTGATCCCGTGGTTCGACATTCCGGGCTGGATCTGGCTCTTCGCCAAGATCTTCCTGTTCTTCTTCATCTTCAGCTGGGTGAAGGCCACCGTCCCCCGTTTCCGCTACGACCAGCTGATGCGCCTGGGCTGGAAGGTCTTCCTGCCGCTGAGCCTGCTGTTCGTGGTGCTCATTTCCGGCTGGCTGATGTTCACCCGTTACGGAGTCGCCGCATGAGCGTCGCCCATCTCATAAAGTCGTTCACCCTGTGGGAGTTCGTGAAGGCCCATGCCCTCACGCTGAAGTACTTCTTCAAGCCCAAGGTGACGATCAACTATCCGTTCGAGAAGAACCCGATCAGCCCGCGCTTCCGGGGCGAGCATGCGTTGCGCCGCTATCCCAACGGGGAGGAACGCTGCATCGCGTGCAAGCTGTGCGAGGCGGTCTGCCCCGCGCAGGCGATCACGATCGAGAGCGAGCCGCGCGCGGACGGCAGCCGCCGCACCACGCGTTATGACATCGACATGACCAAGTGCATCTACTGCGGCTTCTGCCAGGAGGCTTGCCCGGTCGATGCGATCGTGGAGGGACCGAACTTCGAGTTCTCGACCGAAACGCGCGAGGAACTGCTCTACGACAAGGCGAAGCTGCTGGCCAACGGGGACAAGTGGGAGCGCGCGCTTGCGGCGAACCTTGAAGCCGATGCGCCCTACCGCTAGGCGGCGCGCGAGACCGATCGGGGCATTATGATCCAGACCTTAGCCTTCTATCTTTTCGCGTTTCTCGTGATCGCGAGCGCCGTGTTCACGATCATGGCGCGCAACCCGGTGCATTCGGTGCTGTGGCTGATCCTCGCGTTCTTCAACGCAGCGGGGCTGATGATCATCGTCGGTGCGGAGTTCATCGCCGCGTTGCTGGTGATCGTCTACGTCGGCGCGGTCGCGGTGCTGTTCCTGTTCGTGGTGATGATGCTCGACATCGATTTCGCCGAGCTGCGTGCGGGGTTCGTGAAGAACTTCCCGCTCGGTATTGCCATCGCGCTCGTGCTGCTCGCGGAGCTGGTGCTCGGCATCGGCGCTTACCGCGCGGGTGCGATCGAACTGGGCGTGCCGGACGGCAGCGCAGCTCCCCTGATGGACCGGACCAACATCGAGAGCCTCGGTGCGGTGCTCTACGGCGAATACCTGTTCCTGTTCGAAACCGCGGGCCTGATCCTGCTGGTCGCGATGGTCGGCGCGATCGTGCTGACGCACCGCGAGCAGCCCAAGGGCGCGCGGGGCCACCAAAACATCGGCAAGCAGAATCGCCGCCGCCCGGACGAGGCGACCGAGATGAAGCGCCCCGAAGTGGGCAAGGGGGTCGAGCTGTGATCGGCATAGAACACTACGTCGTCGTCAGCGCGATCCTGTTCGTGCTCGGCGTCCTGGGGATTTTCCTCAACCGCAAGAACGTGATCGTCATCCTGATGGCGATCGAGCTGATCCTGCTGGCGGTGAACATCAATCTTGTCGCCTTCAGCGCCTTCCTCGGCGACATGACGGGGCAGGTATTCGCGATGTTCGTGCTGACCGTCGCCGCCGGCGAGGCGGCGATCGGGCTGGCGATCCTCGTCATCTACTTCCGCGGCCGCGGCACAATCGCTGTCGACGACGTCAACCGGATGAAGGGATAAGCTCCGGTGCAGATCCTGCTTATCGTCTTTCTGCCGCTGCTCGCGGCGATCGTTGCCGGGCTCGGCAATCGCGCGCTGGGCAACACGGTTGCCAAGTCGCTCACGACCGGCGCGCTGTTCGTCTCGTGTGCGCTTTCGTGGCCGATCTTCCTCGGGTTCCTCAACGGAACGGCCGAGGCGCATGTCGTGCCGGTGCTGCAGTGGGTGCAGTCGGGCACCTTGAGCTTCGACTGGGCGCTGCGGGTCGACACGCTGACCGCGGTCATGCTGGTGGTGATCACCAGCGTCTCCGCGCTCGTCCACCTCTATAGCTGGGGCTACATGGACGAGGACCCGGATCAGCCGCGGTTCTTCGCCTATCTCTCGCTGTTCACCTTCGCCATGCTGATGCTGGTGACGGCGGACAATCTGGTGCAGATGTTCTTCGGTTGGGAAGGCGTCGGCCTCGCCAGCTATCTCCTGATCGGGTTCTGGTTCAAGAAGCCGAGCGCCAACAAGGCCGCGATCAAGGCCTTCGTGGTCAACCGCGTCGGCGACCTCGGCTTCATGCTCGGCATCTTCGGCACGTTCCTGGTGTTCCAGACGACCTCGATCCCCGAGATCCTCGCCGCCGCGCCGGGCATGAGCGGCAGCTCGATCGGGTTCCTCGGCATGCGGCTGCAGACGATGGATATCCTCTGCATCCTCCTGTTCATCGGCGCGATGGGCAAGTCGGCGCAGCTCGGCCTGCACACCTGGCTGCCGGACGCGATGGAAGGCCCGACGCCGGTTTCCGCGCTGATCCACGCGGCGACGATGGTCACCGCGGGCGTGTTCATGGTCTGCCGCCTCTCGCCGATGTTCGAGACCGCACCGGTCGCGCTCGGCATGGTGACCTTCATCGGCGCCGCGACCTGCTTCTTCGCCGCGACGATCGGCACGACGCAGTGGGACATCAAGCGGGTCATCGCCTATTCGACCTGCTCGCAGCTCGGCTACATGTTCTTCGCCGCGGGCGTCGGCGCCTATGGTGCGGCGATGTTCCACCTGTTCACCCACGCCTTCTTCAAGGCGCTGCTGTTCCTCGGTGCAGGCTCGGTCATCCATGCGATGCACCACGAGCAGGACATGCGCTATTACGGCGCGCTGCGTAAGCACATCCCGTTCACCTTCTGGGCCATGATGGCGGGCACGCTCGCGATCACCGGCGTGGGCGTCTACTGGCTGCACGCGGGCTTCGCTGGCTTCCACTCGAAGGACGCGATCCTCGAGGTGGCCTTTGCCCGCGGGACGGAACTCGGCACGTTCGCCTTCTGGATGGGCGCGATCGCCGCGCTGCTGACGAGCTTCTACTCGTGGCGCCTGATGTTCCTGACGTTCTGGGGCAAGCCGCGCTGGGCGGGCAGCGAGCATATCCAGCACGCGGTCCATCACGGTCACGACGAGCCGGAGGAGCACAATCCCCCGGCGCAGGAAGATGCCGGCGACGAGGTGACCCACCACGTTCCCTCGCCCGAGCATGGCGACGGCACGGCGGGCTACCACCCGCACGAAAGCCCGCTGACCATGCTGGTCCCGCTCGGCCTGCTGGCGCTCGGCGCCGTCTTCGCGGGCTGGGTCTTCAGCCACGCCTTCCTCGACGATCCGGCGTTCTGGGGCGATTCGATCTTCTACAACGAAGCGCTGATCCATCAGATGCACGCCGTGCCGCTGTGGGTGAAGCTGACCGCGACGATCGTCATGCTGATCGGCCTCTTCGGTGCCTGGTTCGCCTACATCCGCGACACCTCGATCCCGGGCAAGTTCGTCGAGCAGTTCAGCCTGCTGCACAACTTCGTCTACCGGAAGTGGTACTTCGACGAGCTCTACGACCTGATCTTCGTGAGGCCAGCGTTCTGGTTCGGGCGCCAGTTCTGGAAGCGCGGCGACGTCGGCCTGATCGACCGGTTCGGCCCGGACGGAGCCGCCTGGGTGGTCGCCAAGGGCACGGTCGCCGCGAAGAAGGTGCAGTCCGGATATCTCTATAGCTATGCGCTGGTCATGCTGCTCGGGCTGGTGGCCGCGGTTACGTGGGTGCTGATGTAATGGGGGGCTTCCCGATCCTTTCCGTGATGCTGCTGGTGCCGCTGCTCGCGGCCGTGGCTTGCCTGTTCGTGGAAGCGAAGGCGGCGCGCACGATCGCGCTGGCGGCGACGCTGATCGACCTCGCGCTGGGCGTGGTGCTGTGGCTCAACTTCGACATCGGCGGGCCGCAGTGGCAGTTCACCGAGCACGCGCCGCTGTTCGCGGGCTTCAACTACGCGCTCGGGATCGACGGGATCGCGATGCTGCTGATCGTGCTCAGCGTATTCCTGATGCCGATCTGCATTCTCGCCAGCCATTCGATCGAGAAGCGCGTCAGCGAGTACATGGCGGCCTTCCTGTTCATGGAAGTGCTGATGATCGGCGTCTTCGCGGCGCAGGACCTGTTCCTGTTCTACATGCTGTTCGAAGGCGTGCTGATCCCGATGTACCTGATCATCGGCATCTGGGGCGGCCAGAACCGGATTTACGCCGCGTACAAGTTCTTCCTCTACACGCTGCTCGGATCGGTGCTGATGCTGATCGCGATGCTGTGGATGGTGAACGAAGCGGGCACCACCGACATCCCGACGCTGATGCAGTACGATTTCCCGCCTGCCGCGCAGACCTGGCTGTGGCTCGCGTTCTTCGCCAGCTTCGCGGTGAAGATGCCGATGTGGCCGGTCCACACCTGGCTTCCCGACGCGCACGTTCAGGCGCCGACGGCCGGCTCCGTGATCCTGGCCGGCGTGCTGCTGAAGATGGGCGGCTACGGCTTCATCCGCTTCAGCCTGCCGATGTTCCCCGAAGCGAGCGCCCAGTTCGTGTGGCTTATCTGGGGTCTGTCGATGGCCGCGGTGGTCATCACCAGCCTGATCGCGCTGGTGCAGCAGGACATGAAGAAGCTGATCGCCTATTCGTCGGTCGCGCACATGGCGATCGTCACTGTCGGCCTGTTCGCCTTCAACGTGCAGGGCCTCGAAGGCGCAATGATCGTCATGCTCAGCCACGGCCTCGTGTCGGGCGCACTGTTCCTGTGCGTGGGCGTGATCTACGACCGGCTGCACACGCGTGAGATCGACCGCTACGGCGGCCTCGCGATCAACATGCCGAAATATGCGCTGTTCTTCCTGCTGTTCACGATGGCAAGCATCGGCCTGCCGGGCACGAGCGGTTTCGTCGGCGAGTTCCTGAGCCTCGCCGGCATCTATCAGGCGAACACCTGGGTGACCCTGGTGTGTGCCACGGGTATCATTCTGGGCGCGGGTTACATGCTCTATCTCTACTGGCGCATCGCGTTCGGCGTGCAGAAGAATGCGGACGCCGCCGCCATGCCCGATCTCTCCTTGCGCGAGTGGCTCATGCTGGGCCCGATCGCCGCGGCCGTCCTGTGGATGGGCGTCTATCCGGAAAGCTTCCTCGCCCCGATGCGTCAGGACATTGCAGCTCTCGATGCGCGCCTCTCGCGCGCTGCGCCCGAAGGTGACGCGCACCTCGTTGCCGGCACGCCGCATGCCGAGGCCGCCAATGCCGTGGGGGGCACGCACGATGCCGGCCACGGCGAAGCGGAGGGAGCGCACTGATGGACTTCAAGGCTTCCCTCGCGCTCATAGCGCCCGAGATCCTACTCAGCCTCTCCGCGCTGGCGCTGCTGCTGGTCGCGGCCTGGAGCCGCAATTCCAGCCGCCTGGTGAGTATACTTGCCGCCGTCGCGCTCGGCGGTGCGGCGTTCCTCGCCGCGCCCGCGCTCTGCGCCGGGGCGATGGGGCCGGACACGCTGGCCTTCGGCGGGCAATTCGCCGCCGATGCCTTCGCTTCGTTCTCCAAGATCCTGATCTACGTCGCGGCGATCGCCTGCCTGATGATCGCGCCGACATTCTTCGACCGCCACGATGCAATGCGGCCCGAGTATCCGGTGCTGGTGCTGCTCGCCACGCTCGGCATGGGGATCATGGTCTCGGCGACCGATTTCATCACGCTTTACATCGGACTCGAGCTCAACAGCCTGGCCGCTTACGTCCTCGCGTCGTTTATGCGGACGGACGACCGTTCGGCCGAGGCAGGGCTCAAGTACTTCGTGCTCGGCGCGCTCGCGAGCGGTATCCTCCTCTACGGCATCAGCCTCGTCTACGGCTTCACCGGCACGACCTCGTTCGAAGGCGCGCGCGCCGCGCTCACGGGCGAGCTTTCGATGGGCGCGCTGTTCGGGCTGATCTTCGTGCTCGCCGGTCTCGCGTTCAAGATCTCGGCGGTGCCGTTCCACATGTGGACGCCCGACGTCTACGAAGGCGCTCCGACGCCGGTGACGACTTTCTTCTCGACGGCGCCCAAGGTGGCGGCGATCGCGCTCACCGCGCGCGTTGCCGTCGATGCGTTCGGCGCGCAGGTGGATGCCTGGCGGCAGATCGTCATCTTTGCCGCGCTTGCATCGATCGTCCTCGGTGCGCTGGGCGCGATCGGGCAGAGCAACCTCAAGCGCCTGCTGGCGTACTCCTCGATCAACAATGTCGGCTTCATCCTGATCGGGCTTGCGGCGGCAACGGTGAGCGGCGTTTCGGCAATGCTCGTCTACCTCGTGATCTACGTCGCAATGACGCTCGGCAGCTTCGTCGTCGTGCTGATGCTGCGCACCGCCGATGGTGAGCAGCTCGAGGGCGTTGCCGACATCGCGGGCCTCTCGCGCACGCAGCCGCTCCTGGCGCTATGCTTCGCGGCGATGATGTTCAGCATCGCCGGGATCCCGCCGCTGTTCGGCTTCTGGAGCAAGTTCGTCGTCTTCCAGGCGGCGGTCGAGGCGGACCTCGTGGCCCTCGCGGCCATCGGCATCGCGGCCAGCGTGATCAGCGCGTTCTACTACATCAAGATCATCAAGGTGATGTACTTCGACGAACCCGCCGGTGTGGTGACGGGCAAGAGCGATTGGGCTCACTGGCTGATCCTCGGCGTGACGACGGTGTTCGTGTCCCCGCTGGGTTACCTCCTGACGAGTCCGCTGGGCGATTTGGCCGACAAGGCGGCCGCCGCGCTGTTCTTCGTCGCTTGATCCGCACCATCGCAGAAACCGGATCGACCAGTGCCGACCTCGCCGCGCGGTTGCGCGCGGGGGAGCGCGTCGCCGAGGGTGACTGGCTGGTCGCGGACCGGCAGGTCGCAGGGCGGGGCCGCCAGGGGCGTCCGTGGCAGGATGCGTCGGGCAACTTCATGGGTTCGACCGTGGTCCATCCGGGCCCCGGCGATCCGCCCGCACACACGCTGACGCTCGCCACGGCGCTCGCGGCCTACGAAGCCGTCCTGCCGCTGCTTCCCGATCCGCGCGCGCTGGTCATCAAGTGGCCGAACGACCTCTTGCTCGGCGGCGCCAAGCTCTCGGGCATCTTGCTCGAGCGCGAAGGCGAGGCGGTGGTGGCCGGCATCGGGATCAATCTCGCGCAGGCGCCCGATCTGCCCGATCGGCCGACGGTGGCTCTGTCGGATTTCGGACCGGCGCCCGACCGCGATGCGTTCGCTCTCACCCTGGCCGCCGCCTTCGACCGGGAGATCGAGCGCTGGCGCACGTTCGGGATCGAACCGCTGATCCGCCGCTGGCTGGCCGTGGCGCACCCGCTCGGCACCCCGCTCAAGGTCCATGATGCCGATGGCGTGCCGATATACGGCACCTTCGCCGGCCTCGCGCCCGATGCATCGCTTCTCCTGCGCTTGGAAGACGGGACGACCCGTGCCATCCACGCAGGCGATGTGACGCTCGGCTGAAGGAACCCGCCATGCTGCTCGCTGCCGATGTCGGAAATACCAACGTGGTCTTCGCGCTGTTCGAAGGCCTGGAGATCAAGGCCCGCTGGCGCATTGCCACCGATCCGCGCCGGACGGGCGACGAATATGCCGTCTGGCTGCTCCAGTTGCTCAAGATCGAAGGTTACGAACGGACGGCCATCACGCGGATCATCGTCGGCTCGGTCGTGCCGCGCGCGATTCACAATCTCGCGGTGCTGGCGGAGAAGTACTTCGGCCTGACGCCGATAATCGCGGGCGAGGGCGACGCCGCCTGGGGCTTCTCGGTGGATGTCGACGAGCCGCGTTCGCTCGGCGCCGATCGTGCGCTCAACGCGATCGCCGCGCACGCCAAGTATCAGGGCGACCTCATCGTGGTCGACTTCGGCACCGCGACAACGTTCGACGCGGTCGATTTCAACGGCGCCTACAAGGGCGGGATCATCGCCCCGGGGATCAACCTCTCGCTCGACGCGTTGGTGGGCAACACCGCGAAGCTGCCGAGAATTGCGATCGAAGCGCCGCGCACGAACAGCGTGATCGGCACGAACACCGAGGATCAAATGCTGATCGGCGTATTCTGGGGCTACGTTTCGATGATGGAGGGCCTGATCGCTCGCATGCGGGCCGAGATCGGCCGTCCCGCCAGGGTAGTCGCGACCGGCGGCCTTGCGATCCTGTTCGATCAGCACACGCAGATCTTCGACGCGGTCGACGCCGACCTCACGCTCGAAGGCCTTGCCATTCTCGCGGAGCGTGCATCACGGTGAAAAAGGACTTCACCCCGGAGAAGGAACTTCTGTTCCTCGCGCTCGGCGGATCGGGCGAGATCGGCATGAACGTCAACCTCTACGGATGCGACGGGAAGTGGCTGATGGTCGATCTCGGCATGACGTTCTCCGGCGGCGAATATCCCGGCGTGGACCTTGTGTTCGCGGACCTGGAATTCATCGAGACGCGCGCGAAGGACCTCATCGGCGTCGTCCTCACCCACGCGCACGAAGACCATATCGGCGCGGTGCCTTATTTCGCCGCGGACCTCGGCGTTCCGCTCTACGCCACGCCGTTCACCGCCGATCTGGTGATGCGCAAGCTGGAGGAAGCCGGGCTCTCGCGCACGGTCGAACTCAACGTAGTCGCAAGCACCGATCAGTTCTCCTTGGGCCCCTTCGGTATCTCTTATGTGCCGCTCGCTCACTCGATCGCCGAGGGGAACGCGCTGCTGATCGAGACCCCTTACGGCCGCGTGTTTCACACCGGGGACTGGAAGCTCGACGAAGATCCGATCGTCGGCGAGCCGACGACCGAGGAGGAACTGATCGAACTCGGCGATGAAGGCATTCTCGCGCTCGTGTGCGATTCTACCAACGTTTTCAATCCCGCGGCGAGTGGTTCGGAAGGCGCCGTCTATCAAGGGCTGATGGATGAGGTGAAGCGCCACACGGGCAAGCGGGTGCTCGTCACCACGTTCGCTTCCAACGTTGCCCGGCTGCACACCCTGGGTGAGGTCGCGAAGGCGACCGGGCGCCGGCTGTGCGTCGCCGGCCGTTCGCTCGACCGGATCATCGACGTCGCGCAGGACAACGGCTATCTGGAAGACCTGCCGCCGCTGGTCGATTTCGTCACCGCCATGGGCCTGCCGCGCGGCGAGGTGCTAATCCTCGCGACGGGTGGGCAGGGCGAACCGCGAGCGGCACTCGCAAGAATTGCCGACGGATCGCATCCGATCGAGCTGACCGCCGGCGACGTGGTGCTGTTCTCCAGCCGCCAAATCCCGGGCAACGAGATCGCGATCGGGCGTGTGCAGAACCAACTCGCCGCGCGGGGGATCGTGATGATCACCGACCGGCAGAGCGCGATTCACGTGTCCGGCCATCCGGGTCGGCCGGAACTCGAGGCGCTTTACGGATGGCTGCGCCCCGAGGTGCTCGTGCCGGTCCATGGCGAAGTGCGGCACATGCAGGAACAGGCGCGGCTCGGCCTTGCCAGCGGCATTCCCCACGCGGTGGCGCAGGTGAATGGCGACGTCGTGCGCCTCGCACCCGGCGAACCGGGGAAAGTGGCGGAAGTGCGCGCAGGGCGGCTCGTGCTCGACGGCGACATCATCGCACCCGCCGATGGCGAGGGCATCGTCATGCGCAGGCGTATCGCTGCGGAAGGCGCGCTGGTGGTCATTCTCTCCCCCAACGGCGGGGTGGAAGTTGAATCCTTCGGGCTCCCGCTCGAGGAAGACATGACCGACTTCGTCGCGGAGGCGAAAGCCGATGTGCTGGAAGCGATCGGCAAGCTGCGCGGCAAGGGGAGCGTGGGCACGGAAGGTGTTGCCGAGGCTGCTCGGCTCGCCGCTCGCCGGGCCGCACGGCGCTGGTCGGGCAAGAACCCGCAGGTCAAGGTCGTGGCGGTAGAGGGCTGACGAGATGCAGTGGACTTCGATACTCGCGATCTATTTCATCGTCTGGGTGATGAGCGCGTTCTTCCTGCTGCCGTTCGGCGTTCGCACGCACGACGAGCTTGGTCTCGAGAAGATCCCGGGTCAGGCCGACAGTGCGCCGGCCAACTTCCGCCCCGGCCGCGTTGCGCTGCGCGCGACGATCCTCGCGGCGGTGCTCACCGGCCTATTCGCGCTCAACTACGAGTATCGCTGGGTCGACGTCGACGATCTCGACGTCACCCGCCTATTCGCGTAGCCGTTTGATCGCCTGGGCGAGCGCGACGTAGAGCTTGCCCATGTCGGAGCTGAGCAAGGTCACGCCGAGGGCGTTTCCGTCGCGCGTGGACAACATCGTGCGCAGCATTCCCTCGAAGTCCGTGACGTAACGGTTTACGTTCTCCTGGAAATCTGGCTCGCTGTTGTACAGGCCGGCGATGTCGCGCGCCTCCGCTCGGTCGAGCAGGCGCACCGCGCGGCGGGTGAAGATGCCGCGGTCGCCGCGCAGGTATGATGCCCAGGCCGTGTCGGTCACTTCGGTCGAGAGCGCCTTGGCGATGTCGATCGCGTTCGAATTGAGGCTCTCGGTGATAAGCGCCATACGCCGCGCGAAATCGTTGTCGACCTGCTCCTCGGCGCGTTCGCGCGCCTGCACGACACGTGTTTCGAGGTTGGCGGCGAGCTCGTCCACCTTGGCGAGCTGGTCGCGGAGCTGGATGGCGGCCTGGCGGCTAGCATCCGATGCTTTCGCCGCCGCTTTCTCGAGCTGCCCGATAGACTGCTCGGCTTTCTCCCGCATGACCTCGTCCAGCGCTTGCGAGGTCTCCATGCCCACGCGCTCGGCAAGTTCGCGAATGCTCTCGCTCGCGCTTTCGCCGATGGCGGCCCGGGCCGAGCGGGCCGCGGTTTCGAGCGCCTCGATGGCATCGCGCAGATCCGCGCGCGCCTTCTCGGCGACGGCAGTGCTGTCCTCTTCGAGGGCGGCGATCACTGCGCGAAGTTCGCCGACCTGTGCCACATGGGCTTCGTTCGCCTGCGCGAACCGCTCGTGCAAGACTTCCACGTCGCCGATCGTCTCGCGGCCGGTGTCGCGGGCGCCGGCAACGTAGTCGGACAACTGCGCGCTGGTGGCGTTCGCTTCGTCGAGCACAAGCTTGAGATTGCCAGCGCGTTCCTCGACCGACGCGAGCCGGCCTTCCGCTTCGCCGATGGCGAGAGGCAGATCCTCACGCGAATGCTGCTCGCTCGCCTGGAGCAGTTCGAGCAGGCGCACGCTGGCCTCTGTGAGGGAGGCGACCGCTTCGTCGGTTCCGTGCAGCGTCGCGCGGCTTTCGCCGAGCTTCACTTCGAGCCGGTCGAGGCTTTGCGCCAGCACCTGCTCCGTTTCTCCGCCATGATGCGCGATCGCTTCGACTTCCGCGCGCAACTGAACCAGCCGCTCGGTCACCGCTTCGCCCTTGCGTGCAAGTTCGTTGGTCTGGGCGATATGAGCTTCACGCCGCTCGGCAATGGCCGCATCGATTTCCGCAAGGCGCGACGCAAGCGCTTCGGTATATTCCCGCTCTGCCTCGGCGAGGATCGCCTGACGCTCGGCGATCCGCTCCTGCAGACGCTGATCACGTTCCGCGATGCCGCGGTCGACGGCTTCGGCTTCGACCTTGAGCGCGGCGAGCTTCTGATTGGCCGAGGCGAGGGCGTTGTCGTCGACACCCTTGATCACCTCGATTGCCTCGTTGAGGCGCTGCTTCATCGCCTCGATCTGTTCGGCCCAGGTGCCGAGCGCGGCATCTTCGCCCTCGCGCACGGCATTGCCGATGATCTTGGCCTCGTCGCGCAGGCCACCGAGGCGGGCGCGGAGGGAAACGAGCGCTTCCTCCTCTTCCGACGCCAGCGCCTCGTGCGTGGCCTGCAGTTCTTCGGCAAGCGAGCCTGCACGGCGGCGCAACGCGGCCAGCGTTTCCACTTCGCGCCCGTCGAGTTCGGTGCGGAACGTCTCGCTTCTGCTACGGAGCGCCTCGAAGCGCTCGGCAGTCAGATGATCGAGCTGATCGAGCTGGTTGCCGAACACGGCCAGGGCTTCCTCGATGCGGGACTCGAAAGTGCCGACCTGTCGCTCGCTCGCCTGACCGAATTCGTTGAGCCGCTCGAAGCCTCTCGTCAGTTCGGCGACATGCTCGTGTGCGATCCGACCCGCGTTGCCGATCTGGTTCGAAACGTCGCGGGCCGAATTGGCGATAACGGGCAGGTCGTCGCGCAATTTGTTCATGTTGGTCAGGGCAGTGGTGCTGACAGTTGCAAGCGCTTCCACCTGCTGTCCGTTGTCTTGGACGAGCCCCTGCAGGCGATCGGCGTGGGTCGACAGCCGCTCGGTTGCGACCCGCCCAAGCGTATCGAGTTCGCGCGATTGCGACGCGAGGAACTCGCGCGCGAGGCTGAGCTCGCGGTTGATCGTAACGAGCCTGGTCTCCAGCACGCGTGACTCGTGCGAGAGCAGATGGGCGACTTCGCTGAAGCGGCGCGCTTCATGCGTGCTGTTGCGCGTCGCGAGCAGCCACAACACCGCCACGAGAAGAACCGGCACTGCCCATTGGCCCATCCAGGTGAGCCACTGGGCCGGCGGGGCGCCCGCAAGCATGGGTTCGTGGACGATCCACACGAAGGCTGCGGTCCACACCAGCGTCGCACCCAGGGCGAGCGCCGGCGCAAGCCATCGGGCCTTCACCTCTGGTTCGAGATCTTCGTCCCATTCCTCCTCGAACGCGGTATGCTCGCCGACGTCCGCCTCGATTTCGGTCGTTTCGACCTCGCTCGTGACCTGCCCGCTCCCCGCGTCGTCCGGCCCTATGGCCCTGATATTCGATCCTCCAGACATAGCCGGAAGGCTATCACGAAAAGGGGGGGCTGAAACCCTGCTTTAACCAGTCTTGCGATAGACCGAGTGCAATGGTCCACGAAAGCGGCGCCCTCGATGCTACGCTGGCAGCAGCGGCCGGCGACGATCCCGTCCTGCTCGCCGAACTGCGCGCGGCTTTCGCGGACAGTCTCGCGCGGCAGATCGACCTGCTCGCGCGGGCGCGCTGCGACGGGAACTGGAATGTCGCCGCCTTGCGGCTGAAGGGTCTGGCTGCGAGCTTTCATGCCGCCGACCTCATCGAACTTGCGGACGAAGCGATCGCTGCGGCCCCGGGGGAACCGACCGTGCTGCGCAAGCTCGCGGCGTTCACCCGCGATTTCTCCGCCGGACGCAACTGAGCGCCCGACCGGCGCGCTTGGCACGAGCGCCAGCTGGGCTTAAACCTCCCCACTTTCATGCGGGAGTGAGCAGTTGCGGGTTGCGATCCTGTCGGCGATCCATCCGGGCGGAGAAGGCACCGAGGCGACCGTGCGCGGCCTGCTTACCGTGGCCGGGCGCAGCGTCGCCGCGCTCCAGCTCGATCTCGCGCTGCGCCTCGGGTGCGAACGCATCGTGTGCCTTGCCGAGGGCCTGAACGAAGGCGTGCTGCCCTTGCTTCACCGTGCGGAGCAGGGCGGGGCGACCTTCCACGCGCTGAGCAGCGCGCGGTCGCTTTCCGGGCTGGTCCGGGCGCAGGACGAATTGTTCCTCTTTGCCGAAGGTGTCGTACCCGACCCCCTGGTGATGGGCGAACTGCTGGGCGAGCGCTCAGGCATCGTCGCCCTGCCGGCCGAAGCAGGCATCGAGGCAGGGTTCGAGCGAATCGACCGCGACCACGCCTGGGCCGGCGTCGCGCGCCTGCCGGGATCGGCGGTGGAGCGCCTGGTCGAAATGCCGTTCGAAGTCGATGCGGTGCCTGCCTTGCTGCGCGTCGGCCTGCAGACGGGCACGCGCATCGTGCCGCTCCCGCAGTCACTGGTGACCGACCGCCGCTGGGGCTTGCTCCGCAACGAGCAGCAGGCGCGTGCATTCGAGACCGCGTGGCTGAACCAGCGGGTCACGCTGTCCTCGTTCGCCGCGCCGGTGCATGCCTTGGCGGATAGGGCCGCGATGGTCCTGGCGCCGGGCATCCTCGCGCAGCGCGGCAAGGCGGCGCTTCCGATCGCGGGCGGTATCCTGGGCCTCGGCGGAGCGCTTGCCGCCGCATGGTGGAAGCTGCCAGCGCTCGCCTTCGGATCGGTTGCGATAGGCGCTTTCCTGCTGCGTACAGGCGAGACGGTTGCCGCATTTTTGAGCGAAGGCCGCCGGAGCGGCATGGTTGCGCGCATCGCCCGCGCCCTGCCGGGAATGGTGGTCGATGCGACGATCCTGGCGCTGATCGGAATGCTCGCGCCGGTTGGCGAACTTGCGGGATGGTTGTTTGCGGGCCTTGCGCTGCTTTTCGCGCTGCGGATCGCCGAGCACTCGCAGGTGGAATCATTCGCGCGCGCGGCCACGGATAGGGGGATACTGGCGCTGGTGCTCGCACTATGTGCGGCGCTCGATCAAACTCTCACTGGAATTCAGCTACTTGCGCTCGCGGTTCTGGCAGCGTTCTATCTCGCCGGTGTGCGAGGGCGGATAACGCACGCTTAACTATACCGCGCTAAGGCGGATGAATGACCGACTCCGGCACGAACAGCGCCTCGTATTCGCCGATCGAGGCGGTTCTCGCGGGCGAGCTCGCGCGCGGCGACCTCGTGCTCGGCACGGTCGGTCCGATGCTAGGCATGTTGCTCGCCAATCACGACAGTGCGCTGTTCAGCGACGAGATCGTGGCGAACGTGCGCGGCATGGGCCTTCACGTGGCACGGCAGGCACTGGTCGCGCAGGCAAATGCAGCAGGTATCGAGGACCCGTTCGCCTTCGCGGCGGAGCATGGCGATGCACTGGCGGAGAGCCTTGCACGGAACCTGCAGTTCCTCGGCCACTGCCACGCGCTCGCGCTCGAGCATCGCCTGGCCATGCAGTTGGAGCGGCGCAACGCAATCGACCCGGTGCTGTCGCCGCTGCTTCAATCGCTGATCGCATCCTCGGACACGGACACCGCACAGCTCGCCATGGCGCTTCTCACCGCGCAGGCGCGTTTCGTTCAGCAGCAGCGCAGGGTGGAACTGCCGCTTACGGAGCTGCCGCCACCGCTGTTCGAGCACGCGCTTGCGACATGGCGCGCGCAGGCCGGCGGCACAGACGAAAATGCCATCGAGCAAGCGGACAAGCGCCTGCGTGACGCCTACCATCCGCATGCCACTCGCCTCGCCTTGCTCGAGCGGGCGGCCGGCGCGGTCGGCGACGGGATGAAGCCGGCGCTTTCCATCGGCCACGCCGGGACCGCCTTGTTCCTCTCGGCGCTCTCGCTTGCTGCGGAGCAGGATCGCGATCTGATTGCCGTGGCAATCAACGAGAGCCAGGTCGGACGGCTCGCGCTTGGGCTGCGCGCTGCCGGGCTCAAGCCCGAGCAAATCGCCGAGCAGTTCGTCCTCATCCACCCCGGCATCACTCTGCCCGGCGCGTTCGACACGCTGCGCGCCGATCGCGCCGCGGCGATCCTTTCTGCGTCGGACCGGCAGGCCTTGGGCTGAGCCCATGAACGCCCACTCTCCCAGCTATCTCGCGCGCGGACGAACCGATGCGGAGGATCGCCTGATCGAGGCAGACGAACTGATCGCCGCCTTGCAGCGTAGCTGCGGGGGCGAAGTTCCCGGCGTGCTTGCCGTGCCTGCTCTGCTCGAACGGGTGCGCCAGGCGCGTATCGCAGGTACGCGTCTCGGCGGCGCGATTGAGGCATTCGGCGGCGAAGAAGTCATCCGCGCATGGATCGAGGTTTTTCCCCATTCCGGAAGCGAAGCAGGCTGCTCCATCGGTATCGCCGACTGGCAGGTATCCCCCGCCGCGCGCGACGACGATGCGCAGGCTGCTGCGCGGCATCTGGAGATCGAGCGCAGCGTGGCCGATCTGTGGGCAAGGCTCGATCCCGCGCAAGGGGTGCTGGCCGCCGAAGCGCGTGCGCCGGATCTCGCCGCGCTCGCTGTGCGCATGGAGCAGAGCGCGGGGCGGCCCTGGACCGATTTCGTCGAGCTAACCGGTGCCGTCCACGAGCAGCCGATGCACTGGCGCCTGCTTGACGGTCAGGCGGTCCGGGTGCCGGAATCGCCGCGGGAATGGACAGTGACCCTGGTGCCGCTCGGAGGGCCCGAGCCCGGGCAGTCCGGATTCGAGCTCTACCTCGCATCCGAGGCCGTTCTTCCCCGCGCGGAAGCGCCGGCCGACGCCGCACCCGCTGGCCTCTCCGCAACTCATCTGATCGGGCGAAATCTTGCACCGGTGCTGCGGCAGCCGATTGCGCGGATCATCGCCAATGCGGAAACGATCCGCACCCGCCTCGCCGGACCGCTGGCCGAGGAGTACAGCAACTACGCGGCCGATATCGCGGCTGCCGGCCAGCACCTCCTGGCGCTGATCGAAGACCTATCCGATCTCGAGGTTGTCGAAGCGGAAGGCTTCGCCACGGCCCCCGATGAGATCGACCTTGGCGATGTCGCCCGCCGTGCAGCGGGGATCCTGGCGGTGCGTGCGAAGGAGAAGGGAATAGCGCTGACCGCGCCGCCCGCGGGCGTTTCCGTGCCCGCAGTGGCGGAATTCCGCCGTGTCCTGCAGATCCTGCTCAACCTCGTCGGCAACGCGATCCGCTATTCCCCTGAGGGCTCGCAGATTCGGCTGGAGCTTTCAGGCGAGGGGGAGCGCGTCCGGGTGAGCGTGGTGGACGAAGGGCCGGGGCTCGACGCCGAGCAGCAGGCGCGGGTGTTCGAGAAGTTCGAACGGCTCGGTCGCAGCGGCGATGGCGGCTCCGGGCTCGGGCTCTACATTTCACGCCGGCTTGCGCGCGCAATGGGCGGAGACCTGACGGTGGAGAGCGAGCCCGGGAAGGGCGCGAGCTTCACGCTCGATCTACCGGCGGGCCATAAGTCTCAGGGATAATCGGGTCGCCGGCGAGCCTCTGCGCTGCCGGCCACCCGTGTGAAGCTCAGCGCTTGTCGACCGGAACGTAGTCGCGCTCGGTCGGCCCGGTGTAGAGCTGACGCGGGCGGCCGATGACCTGGCCGGGATCGGAAATCATCTCGTTCCACTGCGCGACCCACCCGACCGTGCGGGCGAGCGCGAAGAGGGCGGTGAACATGGTGGTCGGGAAGCCGATCGCCGAAAGGATGATGCCCGAGTAGAAGTCCACGTTCGGGAAGAGCTTCTTTTCCTTGAAGTAGTCGTCGCTCAGCGCGATTTCCTCGAGCCGAAGCGCCGTCTCGAACACCGGATCGGTGACCTTGAGCGCCTCGAACACCTCGCGCACGGTCTTCTGCATCACGGTCGCACGCGGGTCGTAGTTCTTGTAGACGCGGTGGCCGAAGCCCATCAGGCGGAACGGGTCGTTCTTGTCCTTTGCGCGCTCGATGTAGTGCGGGATGCGGTCTGGCGTGCCGATCTCGTGCAGCATGTTGAGCGCTGCCTCGTTCGCGCCGCCGTGGGCCGGGCCCCAGAGGCAGGCGATGCCGGCCGCGATGCAGGCGAAGGGGTTGGCGCCGGAGGAACCGGCGAGCCGGACGGTCGAGGTCGACGCGTTCTGCTCGTGATCGGCGTGGAGGATGAAGATCCGGTCCATTGCCTTCTCGACCGCCGGATGCAGTTCGTATTCTTCGGCGGGGACGCCGAAGGTCATGCGCAGGAAGTTGCCGGTATAGCTCAGGTCGTTCTGCGGATAGAGGAACGGCTGCCCGACGGAGAACTTGTAGGCCATTGCCGCGATCGTCGGCATCTTCGCGATCAGGCGGTGGCTGGAAATCTTGCGATGCTCGGGATCCGAGATGTCGGTGCTGTCGTGATAGAAGGCCGACAGTGCGCCCACGACGCCGCACATGATCGCCATCGGGTGGGCGTCGCGGCGGAAACCGCGATAGAACGTCGCGAGCTGCTCATGCAGCATCGTGTGGCGGGTAATTGTGTAGTTGAAGTCGTCGAGCTCGACCTGCGACGGCAGTTCGCCGTTCAGCAGCAGGTAGGCGACTTCCATAAAGCTCGAGTGTTCGGCAAGCTGACCGATCGGGTAGCCACGGTGAAGGAGAACGCCTTCCTCCCCGTCGATATAGGTCAGCGCGCTTTCGCAGCTGGCGGTCGACTTGTAACCGGGGTCAAAGGTGAAAGCGCCGGTGCTGCCGTAGAGCTTGCGGATGTCGACCACGTCCGGCCCCACGCTCCCCTGAAGCACGGGGAATTCATGGGTCTGGCCGCCCAGTTCGAGTTTCGCCTGCTTGTCCGCCAAATTCGTTCTCCTCTTTGATGCCTAGCCCTGCTTTGCCGGAGCGGCCTGCGCGTCGATCCGCGCGAGCGCTTCTTCCCGTCCAAGCAGGACCAGCACATCGAAAATACCCGGGGACGTGGTTGTCCCGGTCAGCGCTGCGCGCATGGGCTGCGCGAGCTTGCCGAGGCCCAGTCCGAGCTCCTCAGCGAGTGCCTTGGTAGTGGCTTCGAGCGCCTCGATTGTCCAGTTTTTTTCCGCCCGTAGCCCACTGGCGATCTGCGCCAGAACCTCACGCGCACCCTCGGTGAGCAGCGCTTCGGCCTTTTCCGTAAGCGTCAGCGGACGGCGCTTGAACAGGAAGGCCGCGCCTTCGGCAAGCTCGTCGAGATCGCGTGCGCGGGTCTTGAGCACCGGCATGGCGCGTTCGAGCAGCGCCTTGTCCGCTTCGGGTCCAACCCGTTCGGCCACGAGACCTGCGAGCCGCGCGTCGTCGGCTTCGCGAATATAGTGGCCGTTGAGGTTCTGCAGCTTCTTGAGGTCGAAGCGGGAAGGGCTCTTGCCCACGCCGTCGAGATCGAACAGCGAGATCGCCTCCTCGCGCGTGATTTCCTCGCGGTCGCCATGGCCCCAGCCGAGGCGGAGGAGGTAGTTGAACAGCGCCTCGGGCAGTATGCCGAACTCGTCGCGATAGGTTTCCGCACCGAGCGCGCCGTGACGCTTCGACAGCTTGGCCCCGTCGCTGCCGTGGATCAGCGGGATATGGGCATAGACCGGCTCGGGCCAGTTCATCGCTCGGTAGATCGGCAACTGGCGGAAGGCGTTGTTGAGATGGTCGTCGCCGCGGATGACATGGGTGACGCCCATGTCGTGGTCGTCGACCACCACCGCGAGCATGTAGGTCGGGGTGCCGTCGGCGCGCAAAAGGACGTAATCGTCGAGTTCCTCGTTGCGCACGGTCACCCGGCCCTGAACCCGATCTTCTATTACCGTCTCGCCTTCGTTCGGTGTCTTCAGCCGCACGACAAAGGGCGCACCGAGTGGTGCATCGGCGGGATCGCGGTCGCGCCAGCGGCCGTCGTAGCGCAGCGGCTGCTTGGCGGCGCGTTGGGCGGCCCGCATTTCCTCGAGCTCTTCGGTCGTTGCATAGCACTTGTAGGCGTGCCCTGCGGCGAGGAGCTGCTCGGCCACCTCCACGTGGCGGGCCCCGCGTTCCGACTGGAACACGACGTCGTCGTCCCATTCGAGGCCGAGCCAGGCGAGCCCGTCGAGAATCGCTTCGATCGCTTCCGGAGTCGAGCGCTTGCGGTCGGTATCCTCGATCCTCAGCAGCGCCCGGCCGCCGTGATGGCGGGCGTAAAGCCAGTTGAACAGCGCGGTGCGGGCGCCGCCGATATGAAGGAATCCGGTCGGCGATGGAGCGAAGCGCGTCACGACCTGTCCGCTATCGCTTGCCATATCCGACGTGATCCTTTCCTATGTCTCCCATGGCGACGGGGGTGCCCGAGGTGCCGTTGGGGGGCGGGCCCGAAGAGGCCAATGCTGCAGCGCAGCGCAATTGGCGCAGCGCGGCGCGTTTGTCCAGTGCGGTGGACCGGATCGAGACGTTTCTCGCCGTGGCGGGATTTGATCGCGGGCCTTGGCTCGCCGTCGCCTTCGCCGCTGGGATCGGTGTCTGGTTCCTTTTGCCGGTGCCATGGCAGTGGATCGCCGTTATCGCCCTTGCGACGCTCGCCGCGATCGCGGCGCAGGCCCTGTGGCGCGATCGGGACGACAGGGCGAACTTGCGCCTGGCCGTGATTTCGCTGGCGATCGTGGTCGCGGCGGGGATGGCTATTGTGTGGCTGCGTTCCGCGGTCGTGGGAGCGGAGCCGATCGCCTATCCCCGGGTCGAACGGATCGAGGCGCGGGTTCTCGAACGGATCGACCAGCCGGCGGAAGACCGCCTGCGTCTCGTGCTGGCGTACCGCGATGCGGAGGCGGCGCGTGCGCGAAAGGTGCGGATCAACGTGCCGCTCGCGGCGGACCAGCCGGGACTGGCGGAGGGTGCGGTCGTGCGCCTGCGAACTCGGCTGATGCCACCGTCGCCCCCCATGCTGCCGGGCGGCTACGATTTTGCGCGCACTGCATGGTTCCAGGGGCTCTCGGCGACGGGATCGCTGATCGGAGAGATCGAGATCGTGCAGCCTGGCCGCGGCGCGAGCAGCCTGGCGGGGGTTCAGCGCGTGCTGGCCGCGCACGTGCGCGAGCGGCTGTCGGGCTCACCTGGCACGATCGCGGCGGCGTTCGCGAGTGGAGATCGAGGAGCCATAACCCGTGCCGACGAGGAGGCGATGCGGGACTCCGGATTGACGCACCTGCTGTCGATCAGCGGACTTCACGTCAGCGCGGTGATCGCCGCGGCTTACCTTTTAGCCATCAAGCTCCTCTCGCTCTGGCCGTGGCTTGCGTTGCGCGTGCGGCTGCCGGTCGTTGCCGCGGCCGTCGCCGCCGGAGCAGGCGTCGGATACACGCTGCTGACAGGTGCGGAGGTACCGACGGTGCGAAGCTGCATCGGCGCCGTGCTCGTGCTGATTGCCTTGGCGCTCGGACGCGAGCCGCTGTCGATGCGAATGGTGGCGGTGGCCGCCATTGCCGTGCTCCTGTTGTGGCCCGAATCGCTCGTCGGGCCCAGCTTCCAGATGAGCTTCGCGGCGGTGCTCGCCATCGTCGCGCTGCATGGCAGCGCGCCGGTGCAGGCTTTCCTTTCTCCACGCGAGGAGAACTGGATCGTCCGGTTCGCGCGGCGCGCCGGGATGCTGCTGCTCATGGGCGTTGTGATCGAGATAGCGCTGATGCCCATCGTGCTGTTTCATTTCCATCGTGCCGGTCTTTACGGCGCGCTGGCGAACGTGATCGCGATTCCGCTGGTCACTTTCGTATCGATGCCGCTGATCGCATTTGCCTTGCTGCTCGATCTCGCTGGAGCGGGCGCGCCTGTCTGGTGGCTCGTGGGCAAATCCCTCGAACTGCTGCTCGCCATCGCGCACTTCACCGCCGCGCAGCCCGGAGCGGTAAAGCTTGCCCCCCAGATGGACCTGGCGACCATCGCGCTGTTCGTTGCCGGCGGACTATGGCTGGCGCTCTGGCGAGGGCGGGCGCGGCTGCTCGGCCTCGCGCCGGCAGCTCTCGGAACGATCCTGCTCATCGGGACGCCCGCGCCGGACGTGCTCATCTCGGGCGATGGGCGGCACGTCGGAATCGCAGGCGAGGGCGACCGGTTGCTGATGCTGCGCGATACCCGCAGTGAGTTCGCGCGCGACAATCTCCTGGAACTCGCGGGACTGGAGGGCGAACCGGTTCCACTCAGCCGCTGGGCCGGTGCGCGCTGCAGCCGCGATTTCTGCACGCTTGCAATCGACCGCGGCGAGAGGCGCTGGACGCTGCTGATGGCGCGTGGCCGCGACATGGTGGAGGAACGGGCGCTTGCCGCAGCCTGCGACCGCGCCGACATCGTCGTCGCCGATCGCTTTCTTCCGCGCAGTTGCCGCCCCCGCTGGATAAAGGCCGATCGACGCCTGCTCAGCGGGACGGGTGGGCTCGCGCTCTACCTAGACGAGCCGCGCATGGAGACGGTCGCCGAGGGGCAGGGCGAACATGGCTGGTGGCGCGGCACGCGGCGCTAGATCAACGATCGAGCAGTGTCGCCGCCATTTGCTCGGCGATCAGTGGTAACGGCGCAGCAATCCCGAAAGCTTGCCCTGCACCTGCACTTCGTCAGGTCGGTAGATCTGCGGTTCGTAGCTGCCGTTGGCCGGGTCGAGCCGGATCATTCCGTTCTCCCGGCGCAGGTACTTGAGCGTCGCTTCCTCGTTGCGCACGAGTGCCACCACGATCTCGCCATCCCGCGCCATGTCGGTACGGCGCACGAGCGCGAAGTCGCCGTCGAAAATGCCGGCCTCGATCATCGAATCGCCCGAAACCTCGAGTGCATAGTGCTCGCCCGGTCCAAGCAGCGCGGCGGGGACGGGCAAGCTGCTTTGCCCCTCGATCGCCTCGATCGGCACACCCGCAGCGATGCGGCCGTGGAGCGGAATTTCGATTACGTCGTTTGCAGGCCTCGGCTGCGCTGGCGCGACCCGGTGCAGTTCGACGATATTGTCACCCTTCGCGCTGCGCGCGGCGGGTGTCGCATCTTCGGGCTGCTTGAGCACTTCGAGCGCGCGAGCGCGGTTGGGCAGGCGGCGGATGAAGCCGCGTTCCTCGAGCGCAGAGATCAGGCGATGAACGCCCGACTTGCTCTTGAGATCGAGCGCCTCCTTCATCTCCTCGAACGAAGGGGAAATGCCGGTTTCTTCCAGCCGCTGCTGGATGAAACGGATCAACTCGTGCTGCTTTGCCGTCAGCATGGCGAAGTCTCCTCGGTCGCCTGACACGCTCGTCCAGGTTGCGAACGAATGCGGAACAATTAGGCAACCGATTTGGTGAAGTCAAGCAATTCCGCCATTCTGGAGTCGATAGTAGAGAACATCCGTTCCGCTTTCGTCTCCGGCATCCGCCTCTAGCCGCGGAGAAGCTGCCGCGTTGCGGCCGTGAGGTCGGGTTGCCGCATCAGGCTCTCGCCCACAAGGAAGCAGCGCACACCTGCCACGGCCAGGCGCTCGCAATCGGCATGGCGCTCGATTCCGCTCTCGCCAACCAGCAGCGTATCCTCCGGCGCGAGCGGGGCGAGGCGTTCGGTCACCGCGAGGTCGGTGCGGAAGGTCTTGAGGTCACGGTTGTTTATTCCGATGAGCCTCGAACGTAGCCTGCCGGCGCGCTCCATCTCCGCCTCGTCGTGCACTTCGACCAGAACGTCCATGCCGCGCTCGATCGCCGCTGCCTCGATCTCGGCCATCGCGCCGTCGTCGAGCGCGGCCACGATGATGAGAATCGCATCCGCCCCGATCGCGCGCGCCTCGGCGACTTGCCATGGGTCGACCATGAAGTCCTTCCGCAGCACGGGCAGGTCGCAGGCCGCGCGCGCATCCATCAGAAAATCCTCATGCCCCTGAAAGTAGGGCGCGTCGGTGAGAACCGAGAGGCAGGCGGCGCCTCCCGCCTGATAGGCCAAAGCGTGTTCGGCGGGGCGAAAATCGGCGCGGATCAGACCCTTGGACGGCGAAGCTTTCTTGATTTCCGCAATCAGGCCGAACCCGTTCCGCGCCTTGGCCGCAAGTGCGTCGGCGAAGCCCCGCGGCGGCCCGGCATCCCGCGCGGCACGGTCGAGATCCTCGATCGTGGCGAGCCCTTTGCGGGCAGCGACTTCCTCACGCTTGGTGGCGCAGATTTCGTCGAGCTTGTTCATCGTCCGGTTTCCGTGTGGCAGCTTGCGTTCGTCGCACGATCTAACGCGCCATTTCGATCCAGCGATCGAGCAGGGTACCCGCATTGCCGCTGTCCAGCGACTCCGCGGCGATCGCTGCACCGTCCTCCCATCCCCGAGCCGAGCCCGCGAGGATCAGCATCGCCGACGCGTTGAGCAGCACAGCGTCGCGATAGGGGCCCGGCGCGCCCATCAGCAGCGCCTTGAGCGCCTTGGCATTGTGCAGCGAATCCCCGCCGCGGATCGCCTCGACGGGGGCATGCGGCAGACCGGCCATCGAAGCATCGACCCGGCGCATCTCGAAATCGTTGCCGACGACTTCTGCCACCTCATTGCCGCCGGCGAGGCTCAGCTCGTCGAGCCCCTCGTCGCCCGAGGCGATGAAGGTGCGCTCGGTCCCGAGCCTGGCCTTGGCCGCTGCGTAGATCGGCACGTAGCCGGGGCGGGCGATGCCGATCAACTGACGCCGCACGCCGGCCGGGTTCGACAGGGGGCCCATGAGGTTGAAGATCGTGCGCCGGCCGAGCCGCTGACGGAGCGGCTGAATCCGTCCCATCGCGGGGTGGTGGTTCTTCGCGAAGAGGAAGCAAATTCCCAGCTCCGCCAATGTCTTTTCGGCTGTTCTTCCAGCCGCTTCCATATCGAGCCCGAGCGCTTCCAGCGTATCCGCTGCGCCGGACTTGCTGCTGGCCGCACGATTGCCGTGCTTGGCGACGGGCACGCCCGCGGCCGCAACGACGAGGCTCACGGCGGTCGAGACGTTGAGCGTGTGATGGCCGTCGCCTCCGGTGCCGCAGCAGTCGACGGCATTGTCCGGCGCCGCAACCGGGATCATCCGCGCACGGAGCGCCCGCGCCGCGCCGGCGATCTCGTCCGCCGTCTCGCTGCGCTCGGTGATCTCGATGAGAAACCGGGCGATCTCCTCCTCACTGGTCTCGCCGTCGAGGATCCAGCCGAAGACTTCCTCGGCCTCGGCTTCGGAGAGGTGGGGCTCGGCCTCGGGGAGCGTCTTCATGCGGGCACCTTGGCTTCGATCCCGCAGATCGCGAGGAAGTTGGCGAGTAGCGCGTGGCCGTACTCGGTGGCTATGCTCTCCGGGTGGAACTGAACCCCGTGGATCGGCAGCTCGACGTGGCGGAAGCCCATCACGCTCGTGCCGTCGAGCCCGGGCGTCTCGCTGGTTGCGTTGACCGTCAGAACCTCGGGCACGTCCTCGACGATTAGCGAGTGGTAGCGGGTGGCGGTGAAGGGGGAAGGCAGGCCGGCGAAGACGCCGGTGCCGTCGTGCTCGACCGGCGAGGTCTTGCCGTGCATCAGCCCGCCGCGCACGACGCGCCCGCCGAAATGCTGCCCGATCGCCTGGTGGCCGAGGCAAACGCCGAGCAGCGGCAGGCGGGCGTCCGCGCAGGCGGCGACGAGATCGAGGCTGATCCCGGCTTCGTTCGGCGTGCACGGTCCGGGAGAGATCAGAACGCCCGCGGGCCCACTCGCGACCGCCTCCGCCGCCGTCAGCGCATCGTTGCGCTCGACGCGGACTTCGGCCCCCAGCTCCATCAGGTAATGGACCAGGTTGAAGGTGAAGCTGTCGTAGTTGTCGATGACGAGGATCATGTCGGAGGTCTTCGTGGTTCGGCCGCGCGCGATCAAGCAAGGAAAGCTATTGGGGTGTCGATTGCTCTCCTCCCTTTCCGGGGGGAGATAGCAGCTTGGGTCAACGGGAGAGAGCTACCGGCCTACGCCTGCTTCCCCGCGAACCGGTCGCTGGCGCGGACGAGGCCGTCGGTGATGCCTGGCTCGGTGAACAGGTGGCCGCCGTCGGGCACGATCTGAAGGTCCACCTCGGGCCAGGCCTGTTTGAGCGCCCAAGCCGCGGCGGGCGGAGTGCAGCAATCGTGCCGCCCCTGCACGATGACGCCGGGGATGCCCTTCAGGCGGTGTGCGTTGACGAGGAGCTGGCCTTCATCGAGCCAGCACTTGTGGCGGAAATAATGGTTCTCGATCCGTGCGATAGAGATTGCGTGATCGTCTTCGGTGAATTCCTCGAGCATCGCAGGGTCGGGCAGCAGCGTTACCGTCATGCCTTCCCACATACTCCATGCCTTTGCGGCGGCGAGCTTGGTGGCGTGATCATCGCTGGTGAGGCGGCGGTGATAGGCCTCGACCACGTCATCCCGCTCGTTCTCCGGGATCAGGCCGATGAAGTCGGCCCAGGCTTCCGGATAGAGCTCGCTTGCGCCGTAGGTATAGAGCCAGTCGAGTTCCGCCTGGCTCGACAGGAAGATGCCGCGCAGCACGAGTTCGCTGACGCGCTCGGGATGTGCCTGGGCGTAGGAGAGCGCGAGGGTGGAGCCCCAGCTCCCGCCGAAGACCTGCCAGGTCTTGTGACCGCACATCTCGCGCAGCCGTTCCATGTCGGCGACGAGATCCCACGTCGTGTTGTTCTCCAGGCTCGCGAACGGTGTCGAGCGGCCGCAACCCCGCTGGTCGAACAGCAGGATGTCGTAAAGTTCCGGATCCCACTGCCGGCGCTGCGTGTCGCTGCAGCCGGAACCGGGGCCGCCGTGGAGGAACACGGCCGGCTTGGCGCCGCGCGTGCCGATGCGCTCCCAGTAGATCGTGTGTCCGTCGCCGACGTCGAGCATTCCGGTCTCGTTCGGCTCGATGGGCGGATAGAGCGTGCGCTCGTATGCAATCTGGATCATGGCTTGTCCTTGTGCTCGACTACGATCATCGGTCCGATCGGTGCCCGGTTGTCGAGGCGGTCGGTCGCAGGGTCCCACAGCGCGCTGACGCTTCCGTCTAGAAACAATGCGTCGGGCGTCTTGAGCCCATCGCGGAAGTATCGCGCGAGAATCCCGAAGCTCACCGGTCCTTCCGAGATGACGAAGTGCGCGCGCCCTTGTGCATCGATGCCGACGCCGTTGCGGATCGCCTTGCTCGGCCCGTCTTCCGAAATTTCCGGGTGCAGCTTGCCGTCGATCACCAGCATCGGCCCGCTCTGTGTGCCGAAGGCCGGACGGTCGCCGACGTTGGCGTAGAAGTCGTCCGCCGTGCGGATCTGCCACTTGCTGCCGGTGCCGAAGAACACTCCGTTGGGCTTCATGTGGAAATTGCCCGGTCCGTCCGCGCGGTTGAGCTCCTTGAGACGGTCGCCGCTTTCGACGTAGTAGCCGATCGGCTTGCCTTCACCGTCGTACATTCCGCCGTTCATCGCGAAAGCGACCTTCGGTGCATCGTCGCCGCGAGCGGCGGCTAGCTTCGCGAGACTGCGGTAGGGCGCACCGTCCTCGGGCCCGAGGTCGGTGAGGACGCGATGCTTCGCGGGATCGGCGATGCAGTGGGTGAAGGCTGCGTCCTCGAACGTGGCGCTCTCGCAGGCCGATGCGACGCTCGGCGTGGGGGTCGGCGTGGGCCGGGGCGCAGCTGCCTTCTCGGCGACTCCGCTTCCGATCTCTGTGCGGATGACGGGCTCACCCGCAGGCTGCTCTCCGCATGCGGCAAGGCCAAAGAGCGGGGCGAGGGTCATCAGGCGTTTCACTGGCCGAACCCGGGCTCCTGCGCGATCCGCACCGCCTCGCGCGCGGCGGCAAGAAGGGCGCCGGCCTTGGCTTCGCATTCGCGCTGCTCGTAGGCCGGATCGCTGTCGGCGACGATGCCTGCGCCGGCCTGGACGTGGAGCACGCCGTCCTTCACCACGCCGGTGCGCAGGACGATGCAGCTGTCGACCGATCCGTCCGGTGCGAAGTAGCCGACGCCGCCTGCGTAGGCGCCGCGCGTTTCCGGCTCGAGCTCGGCAATGATCTCACACGCGCGGACTTTCGGTGCGCCGCTGACGGTGCCCGCAGGAAAGCCTGCGAAGAGCGCGTCCAACGCGTCCTGACCGGCACCGAGACGGCCCACAACGTTACTCACGATGTGCATCACGTGGCTGTAACGCTCGATGGTGAAGCTGTCGGTGACCTCGACCGTGCCCTTCGCCGCGACCCGGCCGACATCGTTGCGGCCGAGGTCGAGCAGCATGAGATGTTCGGCGCGTTCCTTGGGGTCGGCGAGCAGACTGGCCTCGGCCGCGCGATCGGCCTCTGGCGTGGCGCCGCGCGGGCGGGTGCCGGCGATCGGGCGGATCGTGACATCGCCGTCGCGTACGCGCACGAGGATCTCGGGACTCGACCCGACGACGGCGAAGCCGGGTAGGTCTAGGAAGTAGAGGAACGGCGATGGATTCACCCGGCGAAGCGCGCGGTAAAGCGCGAATGGCGGCAGCGGGAACGGGCACGTGAAGCGCTGGGCGAGCACGACCTGGAAGATATCGCCGGCCTCGATGTAACCTTTCGCGCGGGCCACCATTGCGGCGTAGTCCTCGCCGGCCATCGTAGGGGTGAGCGCCATCTCGGGCAGATGCGAGGTGCGGTCTGCGGGGGCGACCGGGCCTCCCAGCTTCCGCAGGGTATCGTCGATCCGCTCCGCCGCGGCTTCGATTGCCTGATTTGGTTCGCCGGCGCCGGCCCAGATCGGCGCGATGCAGAACAGCTCTTCGCCGAGCCGGTCGAACACGAGCAGGACCGTGGGCCGGACGAACAGCATGTCGGGCAATGCGACCGAGCTCTGCGGCGCGCGCGGCAGCCGCTCGACCAGCCCGATCGTCTCATACCCGAAATAGCCGACGAGGCAGGCGAGGGCGGGGGGCAGGTCGTCGGGCACGTCTATCCGGCAGCGGGAGACGAGCGCGCGCAGTTCCGCGAGTGATCCTTCGGCGCAGGGCTCGAACGCCGCGCGATCTTCCCGCCAGCGCGGATTGATCTCGGCACTGTCACCTTCGGCACGGAACACGAGATCAGGATCGAGGCCGAGCAGGCTGTAGCGCCCGCGCACTTCGCCGCCTTCGACCGATTCGAGCAGGAAATCGCCGCGGCCCGGCTCGATCAGCTTCAGCGCCGCGCCGACCGGAGTCTCTGTATCGGCGACCACCTTGCGCCAGACGAGCGCGGGGCGCCCTGCGGCAAGCGCACTGCGGGCGGCGTCCGCGTTCGAGAGGCGGGGGGCGGCCAGGGCCGGCCCCCTCAATTTTGCCCGAGGAGCTGTTTGCGGATCGCCTCGATCGCCGTCTCGTTGCGCTCCACGCCGAGTTCCTTGCGCAGGGCGAGGCGAAGCTGATCGGCATATTCGCGGCCCATCGCGCCCCCGAGGTCCGCACTTGCCTGCGCGAACACGGGATCGTTGCGGCTCACTTCGCCGGTCTCGATATCGTCGAGGTCGACAACGAACCAGCCGTTGCTGTCGGGCGCCTCGAGCTTCTTCGTGGTGCCCTCCGCCATGCTGAACAACAGCGCGATCGGCGCAGGGAAGCGCCCCTGCATCGCCGCGAGCTGCTCGCGCGTGAGGTCGATCTGCTCCACGCCCGGCAGGCTCTGTTCTTCCTCGCCAATCGCCGCCGCGAGGGTGGCGCCGCCCTTGACGCGCTGGAGGACGCGATCGGCTGCGGCGCGCGCCGCCTTGGCACCCTGCGCCAGCCGCCAGCCGGCGATCACGTCGTCGCGGATCTCCGCCAGCGGTGCGGCGGCCGATGGAACGATCTCGCTCGCCTCGAAGATCAGGAAGGTCTGGCCGCGTTCGATCTCGGCAACCTGCGGCTGGGCTTCGGACATCTGGAACGCGGTCTCGAGCGCCGGCGCGAGGATCTCCGGCGCGGTCTCGGTCGGCGTGCCGTAGACGCCGCCGGTCGCAAGCAGCGGACGCGTGGTTTGCGTTTCGGCGCCGAGGTCTTCCGCGATGTCGGAGAGCGAGACGCCGTCCGCGAGCTGTTCTTCGACGCTCGCCGCGAGATCGGCGAGGGCGGTCTGGCGCTTCTCGACCCGCAGGGCATCCGCGATCTCGCCGCGAACCTGCTCGAGGCTGCGCGCCGCCCGCGCATCGATCTCGTCGACGCGCACGACATGCCAGCCGAGACCGCTGCGAGCGGGCGCCGCGATCTGTCCGCGACCGGCAGCGAAGGCTGCGCTGGCGACTTCGGGCGAACTGCGGGCCGCGAGGGCTTCGCGCGAGACCGGGCCCAGCGTTGCGGTGTCGAAGCCGGCCTCGCGCGCTGCCGCCTCCAGCGAACCGCCTGCGCTCACCCGCTGGCGGATGGCGTTCGCGGCTTCCTGCGTGGGCACGATCAGTTGCGTGACGCTGCGATCCTCGCTCGCTGCATACTGCGCACGGTTCTCTTCGTAACGTGCGCGAATTTCGGCGGCCGTGGGCTCGGCCTGTTGTCCGAGCGTGTCGGCGCCGAACACCGCATAGCGGATCACCCGCCGTTCGGGCCGGATGAAGTCGCTGCGGTTTTCGGTGTAGTAAGCGTCGAGTGCAGACTGGCTGGGGTTGCCGGTCGGCGCGAAGGCCTGCGCCGGGAGAACCGCAATGGCGCCGCGGCGCCGCTCCTTGAGCAGGGCGGCATAGTGCATCACGACCTTTTCCGGAGCCTTGCCGCCGATCGCGACGGGCACGAGCAGCTGCTGTGCAAGCAGGCCCTGCGCGAGATCGGCGCGGAACGTCGCCTCGGAAAGGCCTTGGGCGCCGATCAACTGGCGGAAGACGTTCGCGTCGAACTCCCCGTTCGCCCCACGGAACTGCGGAATGGCGATGATCTCGCTGTTGACCAGGTTCTCGCCCGCGCGGAGCCCGTGCCGCTTCGCATATTCCGCAATCGCTGCGCGGTCGATCATCTGGTCGAGCACGTCGTCCAGACCGCCCTGGGCGATGAAGGCGTCCATCGACATGTTGGGATTGCTCTGGCGCGCTTGGTCGAGCGCGGCATTCGCGCTGCTGACCAGATCGGCCGAATCGATCTTCCGGTCGCCGACGACCGCCACCCTGTCGCCGCCCGCGACACCGCCGAAAGTGCCCGTGTTAGCCAGATCGCTGCTTGCAAAGGCGACCGCGATCAGCGCGAGAAAGGCCAACGTGATGGGAACGCCAAACTTCGATTGGAAGAAGTTGCGGAAGAATAGGAGCATGTCGTGGGTGGTTCCGGAAGCTGCGATCGATTTGGGGTTGCGCTATACGGCGAGCGCTTTATCCGGCCTGCGGCGTCCCGGCAACAGGTCGGCAGCGCTTTTGGCCCTGCAAGGCGAAGCATCTGGCAGGCCGGGCATATCGCCCCATATAGGCGGCGATCGGAATCGTCTAAAATCGGGATTACAGGACGGATTGTCATGGCCGAACGGCCCTATATCGTTGGAAACTGGAAGATGAACGGCACGCGGGCAATGCTCGCCCAGGCGCGTGCCATCGACCGCGCCGCACAGAACCTGATGAAGGTCGAAGTGGCGCTCGCGCCGCCCTTCACGCTGATTCACGCGACCCATCGGGAGGTCGAGCAGATCGGCGTCGGCGCTCAGGACTGCCATTGCGCTACCGACGGTGCGCACACCGGCGACGTTTCCGCGACGATGGTCGCCGACGCGGGCGCGAAGTTCGTGATTCTCGGACATAGCGAGCGGCGGCAGAACCACGGCGAAGACGACGCGCTGGTTCACGCCAAGGCGGAAGCGGCTCTGGCCGCCGGCCTGCGCGTGATCATGTGCTGCGGCGAGACGGAGGACGTCCGCGATGCGGGCAATGCGGTCGCGTTCGTCACGTCACAGCTCCGCACGTCGCTGCCCGAGAACCGCGAGCGTGCCGGCGAAATGCTGACGGTCGCGTATGAGCCGGTCTGGGCGATCGGCACCGGCCGCACGCCCACGGTGGACGACATCGGCGCGATGCACAGGGCGATCCGCGAACTGCTGGTCGAACTCTACGGAGAAGCCGACGGCGCTGCCGTGCGAATCCTTTACGGCGGGTCGGTCAAGGCGGACAACGCGCGCGAACTGCTCGCGGCCGACGAGGTCGGCGGCGCGCTGGTCGGCGGGGCGAGCCTGACGGCCGACAGCTTCATGGGTATCGTCATCGCCGCGGCGGAGGTACACGAGCACTAAGCTCTGTGCCGGAGGCGCGGCTTGCCCCGGCGCCGCGCAGTCCCTAGATGCGCGGGCAAACGGATCGAGATAGAACGCATGTCCCTCTTCATTTTCCTTTTCGTGCTTCAGGCGATTGTCGCCTCGGCGCTGGTCGGCGTCGTGCTGATGCAGCGTTCCGAGGGCGGCGGTCTCGGCATCGGTGGCAGCCCCACCGGGCTGATGAGCGCCCGCGGCGCGGCCGACTTCCTCACGCGCGCGACCAAGTGGCTGGCGGTCGTCTTCGTCGTCCTCTCGATCGCGCTCGCGGCGATTGCGGCAGAGACGAGCGGGCAGGACAGCATTACCTCGACGCTCGACCGCTCGGCTGCCGATCCGCTCGGCCCGGCTGCCGGCGGTGCGCCGCCGCCGGCGGCACCGGCAACGCAGCCGGTCACGCCGGCCGGCGACGATCCGCTCGCTGACGTCACCGAGTAACATCACCCGGACAGCTGTGGATTGCGGGCGCCTGCCCGCACCATTCCGCTTGCCCCGACTCATACCTCACGCTTAAGGCCCGACTCCCATGGCGCGGTACATCTTTATCACCGGCGGCGTGGTCTCTTCGCTCGGCAAGGGTCTCATGGCAGCGAGCCTCGGCGCGCTGCTGCAGGCACGCGGCTTCAAGGTCCGCATTCGCAAGTTCGACCCTTACCTCAACGTCGATCCGGGGACGATGAGCCCCTATCAGCACGGCGAGGTCTACGTCACCGACGACGGAGCCGAAACCGACCTCGACCTCGGCCACTACGAGCGCTTCACCGGCGTTTCCGCGCGCCAGAGCGACAACGTCACTTCGGGCAGGATCTACCAGCAGATCATCGCCCGCGAGCGCCGCGGCGACTACCTGGGGGCTACCGTCCAGGTGATCCCGCACGTGACCGACGCGATCAAGGAATTCGCGCTTGCCGATCAGGACGATCACGACTTCATCCTGTGCGAGATCGGCGGCACCGTGGGCGACATCGAATCGCTGCCCTTCATGGAAGCGATCCGTCAGCTCAGGAACGAGCTCGAGCCCGACCGGACGCTGAGCGTGCATGTCACGCTGGTGCCCTACATCGCCGCGGCCGGCGAGTTGAAGACCAAGCCGACGCAGCACTCCGTGCGCGAACTCGCCAGCCTGGGAATCAAGCCCGATCTCCTGCTGTGCCGCTGCGAGCATCCGCTGCCCGACAGCGATCGCCGCAAGATCGCGCAGTTCTGCAACGTGCGCCCAGAGGCGGTCATTCCCGCGCTCGACGCGTCGTCCATCTATGCTGTGCCGCTGCAGTATCACCGCGAGGGGCTCGACACCCAGGTGCTCCGCGGCTTCGGAATCGACGATGCGCCGGAGCCGGAACTGTCGACCTGGCACGACATCCTCGACCGCTACGAGCAACCCGAGGGCGAAGTGACGATCGGCGTAGTCGGCAAGTACGTCGGTCTGCCCGACGCCTACAAGTCGCTCAACGAGGCGCTGATCCACGGCGGCATGGCCAACCGGGTCAGGGTCAACATCCGCTGGATCGACGCCGAGATGTTCGAAAGCGAGGATTCCGAACTCGCCGCCAAGCTCGAGCCGCTGCACGGCATTCTCGTGCCGGGCGGATTCGGCGAGCGCGGGTCGGAAGGGAAGATCGCCAGCGTCCGTTTCGCGCGGGAGCGCGGCGTGCCGTTCCTCGGCATCTGCCTCGGCATGCAGATGGCCTGCATCGAAGGTGCGCGCAGCGCCGGGCACCCCGGCGCTTCCTCGACCGAATTCGGCGCAACCGACGAACCAGTCGTCGGCATCATCACCGAGTGGATGAGCGAGGAAGGCCTGCAGAAGCGTGAGGCGGGCGGCGACCTCGGCGGAACGATGCGGCTCGGCGCCTATGACGCCAAGCTCACCGGCAACAGCCACGTTTCGCGCATCTACGGCGGGGCTACGGAAATTTCGGAGCGCCATCGCCATCGCTACGAGGTCAACGTCGCATATCGCGATGCGCTGGAGAGCGGCGGACTGATCTTCTCGGGCATGTCGCCCGACGGCCTGCTGCCCGAGATCGTCGAGCGGCCCGAACATCCCTGGTTCGTCGGCGTGCAGTTCCATCCGGAGCTGAAATCGAAACCCTTCGATCCGCACCCACTGTTCGCCGGCTTCGTTGCGGCCGCGCTGGACCAGTCGCGTCTCGTCTAAGTCGCGTAAGCGCGTATTATTGTTAGCGAAGTTGCGAACTCATACGCCTCTTTGATCCGCGCAGGCGCAATAAACAGCGTCAAATCGGGACAGGGAAGCGCGGATGTTTGCGCCCGCGCTTTATCTTTTGATGAATTCGGCGCATGATGCCGTTGGGTGTACGCGATTTTTTTCGAGTCGTCCGCGAGGGGCCCCAGGCTATTCCATCGAGCTTGGCTCGGAGTCGATCGTCTTCTGCGACCCGGACGATCATGCTCCGTGACAAGGCGGCGTCCGCGCCGCGGGGGCGGGCTTTCGGGCCCGCCTCCATCCGCTCCCGCTACGGAATCAAACGGCCCGCCCCGTTTCCGGAGGCGGGCCGCTCGACTTGCGCGATGCCGTCAGGCGGCGTCGACCTTGCTTTCGCTTTCTTCGTTGTCGTCGCGCACGACCTCGAGCGTCTTCTGCCCGTTTACGGCGATCTTCTTCGGCTTCATTGCTTCGGGTACCTCACGGACCAGATCGATCGTGAGCAGCCCGTCTTCGAGCCGCGCGTTCTCGACGCGAACGTAGTCGGCGAGTTCGAAGCGGCGCTCGAACCCGCGGTTGGCGATGCCCACATGGAGCATCTCGCTCTCGCCGTCGGTTTCCTCGCGCTTCTTGCCCTGAACGACCAGCAGGTTCTGCTGCGCCGTGATATCGATGTCCGCGGGGCGGAAGCCGGCAATCGCCAGAACGATGCGATAGCTGTCTTCGCCGCGACGCTCGATATTGAACGGCGGGTAGTTGTCGCCGGTGTTGCTGCGCGCCTGCCGCTCGAGCAGGTCGAACAGATGGTCGAAGCCGACGGTGGAACGGCGATAGGGGGTAAAATCAAAGCGGTTCATCGAAAACAAATCCTCCAAAGAGCAATTTGACCATGTGCCGGGCCCACGCAATGCGGCACCCGGCGGTTTCGTGAAGGACGCATCCATTGCGGCATGCGCCTCCATTCGCCAGATAGGGAGCACGATCCGCCGTTCAAGAGCTTCATTCTTGCAAGGATAATCGAGGAATAACAATGAGTACGCCCAAGATCGACATCTACACCAAGTTCGGATGCGGATACTGCGTTCGCGCCAAGCGCCTGCTCGATCAGAAAGATGTCGACTATACCGAATACGATATCACTCTGGGCGGCCCGAAGCGCGACGAGATGCTGAAGCGCGCGTCGGGCGCGCGCACGGTGCCGCAGATCTTCATCGGCGACACGCATGTCGGCGGATCGGATGAGCTTCACGCGCTCGAGCGCGAAGGCAAGCTGGACGCGCTGCTCGGCGGATGACCCGCGTCGCGCTTCTCCAGATGCAGTCGGGTATCGACCCGGGGCGCAATGCTGCAGCGATAGTGGAGGCTGCGAAACGCGCTGCGGGCGAGGGCGCGGCGATGCTGTTCACGCCCGAGATGTCGGGCCTGCTCGACCGCGACCGCGTTCGCGCGGCGCAGAACGTTGCACGGGAAGCCGACGACCGCGTGCTGGGCGCCGTACGCGAGGCGGCGGCGCGGGAAGGGCTGTCGATCGCCCTCGGCTCGCTCGCGATCGATCTCGGCGACGGCAAGTGGGCGAACCGCAGCTATCTGATCGATTCCGGCGGGAATATCGCCGCACGCTACGACAAGATGCACATGTTCGACGTCGATCTCGCGAGCGGCGAGAGCTGGCGCGAATCGAACGCCTATCGTCCGGGCGAGGAGATCGTGACGCCCGAAACGCCGCTCGGCCGCCTGGGTCTTTCGGTCTGCTACGACCTGCGTTTCCCGGCGTTGTTCGAGGCGCTCGGCAACCGCCGGTGCGACGCGATTGCCGTTCCCGCCGCTTTCACCGTACCGACGGGCGAGGCGCACTGGCACGTGCTGCAGCGGGCGCGGGCGATCGAGGCGAGCGCCTACGTGATCGCCGCGGCACAGGTCGGCACTCACGAGGACGGCCGGCGAACCTACGGGCACAGCCTCGTGGTCGATCCCTGGGGCGAAGTCCTGCTCGACATGGGCGGCGAAGCGCCGGGGCTGGATTTCGCGGAGATCGAGGCAGAGCGCATCGCCGAGGTGCGCCGGCAGGTCCCGAGCCTTGCCAATCGCCGCAAGATGCCCGACTAGCGCGCCCGCGATGATCGTGTTCGACCTCTCCTGCGCCGAAGGGCACCGTTTCGAAGGCTGGTTCGGCTCGTCCGACGACTTTGCCGGCCAGCAGGCGCGTGGGCTCGTGGCCTGCCCGCAGTGCGGTTCGGCCGAGATCGTCAAGGCGCCGATGGCGCCGGCAGTGGGGGCCAAAGGCAATCGGCGGCCTGCGGCAGGGGAGCCGAAGAAGCCGATGAGCGGCGGTAAGATACCGCCCGAGGTGCGCAAGGCAATGGAAGCGCTCGCCAAGGCCCAGGCGAAGGCTCTCGAAAGCAGCCGCTGGGTCGGCGACGGCTTCGCCGAGGAATCGCGCGCGATGCACTATGGCGAGAAGGATCTCGAAGCGATCCACGGCAAGGCGACGCTCAAGGAAGCGAAGGAACTGCTGGACGAGGGCATCTCGCTCGCCCCGCTGCCGTTTCCGGTCCCCGAACCCGACGAGCTGAACTGACGGCCGCATCGAATCGCTTCGGGACAGCGGATTATGAATGCTGCCGGTTTCATATTTTTTACAGTGCATTAACTGGTCGAGACTTAGCGGTCTGTAGAAGGCTCCTGGCAACGGCGGGATGCGATTCACTACGCCCGCGGGGCATCGTCTCATAGGAACCCACTTGGTGGCAGCATCGAAGGCAGTTGCGGCATCGCGCCGCCGCGGAGTTGCGCCGTACGCGGACCGGCACGATGTCTCGGCTCTCGAAGAGCTTTCGCCGACGCATCCCGCGAGCAGGATCCTCGACTTCGCGACCGCGTGCGTCTTCGCCGTGGATGCGAACTGGCACTTCACCTATCTGAACAAGCCTGCCCGTGACGAGATCGCCGAGGGCCGGTCTCTCCTGGGCAAGTCGCTGTGGACGGAGTTCCCGGCGCTGCTCGGAACCAAAGTCGAGCGGCAGTATCGCGACGCGATGGCGGCACGACGCGAGGCCCGCCTCGAGGCCTACTACGGTCCTCTCGGCGGCTGGTACGAGATCGCCGTCGCGCCCCTTGCAGGTAGCGGTCTCGCGGTCTGGTTCCGCAACATCGATGGACGCAAGAAGGCCGAAGAAGAACTGCGCCGCGCCGAGGAACGGTACCGGCTCGCAGCGTCCGCCGCCACCGATCTGGTCCTCGATTGGAATCTGGAGACTGGGCAGGTCGTGCTCTGGGAGTCGCTCCAGTCGGACTTCGGTTTCGGCGACGGCGTCGCCCGCTCGCGCCGGTGGTGTGCTGCGCGGGTGCATCCGGCGGACCGCGCAGATGTTTTCTCGGAGATCCGCCGGGGCCTCGAGACCGGCGAGCGCTTCGTATGCGAAATGCGGCTCCGCAAGGCCGACGGGACGTATGCCGACGTGCGACAGACCGGAGTGGTACAATGCGACAGGCGCGGACATCCGCTCCGCATGATCGTGGCTGTGCGGGACGTTTCCGAACAGAACCGGGCCAACAACGCGATCCGGCGCCGCACCGCTCAGCTCGCCAACATCTTCTCTCAGGCTTTGGTCGGCATTCTCGAGAGTGGCCCTGACGGGCGCGCGCGGCTGGTCAACGCGCGCTTTTGCGAGATACTCGGCCGCAGCGAGGACGAGGTGCTCGGGGTCGACGTGATGGACTTCACGCACCCCGACGATCTGCCTTGGAACAACGCCTTTCTCGGCAAGCAGCGCAAGGACGGCGAGGCCTTCCAGATCGAGAAGCGATACGTTCGCCCCGACGGGACGATCGTCTGGTGCCGCGTCAGCGTGTCATTCGTTTGCGCGCCGACTGGCGAGGTCGAGAGCTCGATCGTCGTTGCCGAGGATATCACGCAGCAGCGCGAGACGAACGAACGCCTGAAGTGGGCGAGCGAGCACGACGCGCTGACGGGACTGCCCAATCGCCGCGCCTTCGATGCGCGTCTGCAGGCCGCCACGCTCCGCGCGATGCATACGCGCCGCGCTGTCGGGCTGCTCCTGCTCGACCTCGATCACTTCAAGCACGTGAACGACAGCGCCGGCCACGCCGCGGGCGATCAACTTCTGCAGGAGATCGGGGACCGGCTCGGCAAGTGTCTGCGGCACACCGATCTCGCAGCGCGCCTCGGGGGCGACGAGTTCGCGATCCTGGTTGAGCATTGCCATGGAAGTGCCGAGCTCGCCGCGTTGAGCAACGAGATCCGCAAGCACTTGCGCCGCCCATTTCGGATCGACGGACGAACGATCAACGTCGATGTGAGCATCGGCGGGGCGATGTTCCCGGCGGATGCCGAAAGCGCGAACGAGCTGTTCAAGCACGCCGACGTCGCGCTCTACGCCCTCAAGGACAGCGGACGGGGCGGGACGAGGATGTTCCGCCGGGAAATGCTCGAACAGGCGCTCGTCGTCGCGACGCAGCTCGATCTCGCGCGGTCGGCCGTCTCGGACCGCACGGTCGACCCGCACTATCAACCCAAGGTGGATCTCTGCACAGGCCGGATCGTCGGCTTCGAAGCGCTGCTCCGATGGCATCACGAAGGGCGAGGGCTGCAGCCGCCAGATTCCGTGCTCGAAGCCTTCCGCGACTACGAGCTGGCCTCAAAGATCGGTGATCTCGTGCAGCGGCGCGTCTTCTCCGATCTGCGCGAATGGCTGGGGCAGGGGCTCAGCGTCGGCCGCATCGCCATCAATGCCGCGCCGGCGGAGTTTCTCCGCGACGACTTCGCCGAACGGCTGCTCGCGCGATTGCAGGAGCATGACGTTCCCCCTGCGCTCATCGAAGTCGAGGTGACCGAGCACGTCTTCCTCGACCGGTGCTCGGGCTACGTCGGCCGCGCTCTCGAGGTGCTCAGCTGCGCCGGCGTACACATCGCGCTCGACGACTTCGGCACCGGCTATTCCTCGCTCTCGCATCTGAGGGATTTCCCGGTCGACCTGGTCAAGATCGATCGCTCGTTCGTGGAGAAGGTGGCGGCCGATCCCGACATGCGCGCGATCGTCGCGGCCATCGCCGCACTGGCGCGAAGCCTGCGCCTCTCGGTGGTCGCCGAAGGCATCGAGACCGAGCAGCAGAGACGCATCCTGCTCGAGCAGGGGTGTTCGTTGGGGCAGGGATACTACTTCGGCCGAGCGATTGCGGCGGACCGGGTGCCCGCACTTCTCGATGCCCGCCGGGCCGCCGGCTTCCCAGGCATGTGAGCTGCTCGATCGAAGTGTGGTGCGCCCGACAGGATTCGAACCTGTGGCCCCCAGATTAGGAATCTGGTGCTCTATCCGACTGAGCTACGGGCGCCCCGCAGCGCGCTTTAGGGTCGCGGGCGCGGCGCTGCAAGAACTACGCGGAACCGGCCCCCGCCCGGGCCGGACGACGCCCACCCGAGAAGGTGTCAGCCTTTCGCGGAGTGTTCCGCGCGGGCGATCTCGTGCAGCCAGTCTGCATGGCGCGGTGCCTTCTTGGTCTGCGACCATTCCTCGAGCATCGGCATCGCGACACGCTTGAGTTCGGCATACTGTTCATCGGTGCCGATGTCGGCAGCGAGTTCGACGCGGTGGCCATTGGGGTCGAAGAAATAGATCGACTTGAAGATGCCGTGGTGCGTCGGGCCGATCACGTCGATGCCGAGGCTTTCGACGTGATCCTTGGCTGCGAGCAATTCCTCCTCCGAGCCGACGCGGAAGGCGAGGTGCTGGACCCAGGCCGGCGTGTTCTCGTCGCGGCCCATGTCCTTCTGCTGGGGCAGTTCGAAGAACGCCAGAACGTTGCCGTTACCCGCATCGAGGAACACGTGCATGTAGGGATCGTACTCGCCCGTGGAGGGCACATGGTCTTCGGAGAAGGCGCTGACATACTCCATGCCGAGCACCTTCTCGTACCATTCCACCGTCTCCTTGGCGTCCTTGCAGCGGTAGGCCGCGTGGTGGACCCCGCCGAGCTTGATCGGGTGCATTGCCTGTTCGGTCATCGCTGCCTCCGTATGGCTTACTCCGCCGGTTCCGTCTCTGCGGGTTGCGCGTCCTCGACCTTGAGTGCGCCGCGCTTGATCTGGTCGCGTTCCATCGATTCGAACAGCGCCTTGAAGTTGCCCTCGCCGAAGCCTTCGTCGCCCTTGCGCTGGATGAATTCGAAGAAGACCGGGCCGACCTGCGCCTCCGCGAAGATCTGCAGGAGCAGGCGCGGACGACCGCCTTCGGTGGTGCCGTCGAGGAGGATGCCGCGCGCCTTCAGCGCCTCGACGTCCTCGCCGTGGCCGGGCAGGCGCTCGTCGAGCATTTCGTAGTAAGTGGCGGGCGGCGCGGTCATGAACGGCACGCCAAGCTTCTTGAGCTTGTCCCAGCAGGCCAGGAGATCGTCGCAGATGAGGGCGATGTGCTGGATGCCTTCGCCGTTGAATTCGCGCAGGTATTCCTCGATCTGGCCCTTGCCGCTTTCGCCTTCCTCGTTGAGCGGGATGCGGACCTTGCCGTCGGGTGCCGTCAGCGCCTTCGAGGTGAGGCCGGTATATTCGCCCTTGATGTCGAAGTAGCGGATTTCCTGGAAGTTGAAGAGCGTCTCGTAGTAGTCCGCCCAATACTTCATGCGCCCGCCGTAGACGTTGTGCGTCAGGTGATCGATCAGCTTGAAGCCGGCGCCGGCCGGGTGCTTCTCGACACCGGGCAGATATTCGAAATCGATGTCGTAGATCGTCAGGCCTTCGCCGCCCTCGTTCTCATAACGGTCGACGAGGTAGAGGATCGCGCCGCCGATGCCGCGGATCGCAGGCAGGCGCAATTCCATCGGTCCAGTCTCGACGTGGACCGGCTCGGCACCGTTGTCCATCAGGTGCTGCCAGGCCTTGGTGGCATCCTTCACGCCGAACGCCATGCCGCAGGCGGACGGGCCGTGCTCGCGCGCGAAATACCAGGCTGCGCTTCTGGGCTCGTAATTGGTGACCAGGTTGATGCCGCCCTGGCGCCAGAGGTGCACATCCTTGCTGCGGTGGGTGGCCACGTGCGTGAAACCCATGGCTTCGAACACCGGTTCGAGAACGCCCTTCTCCGGCGCGCAGAATTCCACGAACTCGAAGCCATCGAGGCCGGCGGGGTTTTCGAACAGGTCGGGCATGAATGTCGTCTCCTCTATTGGTTTCAAGTGTAACCAATTCGATCCGATTCCGCAAGGGTGAGGTCATGTTGGAAACGCGCGGGAGGCACGGTAGGGCTCGCGCAGGAGCATCGGGTCGTCGCAAATGGGTGATGATCGCCGACAAACCGCTTGAATCGCGGCATTAACTGTGATTCTGTCGCTCTCGTGACGCGAGCAGGGCACAAGATCACTTTGCCGAAGGAGCAATTGACGCAAGGGTTCGCCCTGGCGCTTCTCCTGCTGCTCATGGGTCTTGCTATCGCAGGGCCGAGTGGACTGCTTGCGTGGGGTGAGAACGAGCAGTTGCTGGGCAAGCACCAGACGCGCATCGCGAAGCTGACGGAAGAGCGCAACGCGCTCCGCAACCGGGTCGAGCTGCTGGACCCGGATCACGCGGACCCCGATCTGGTGGGCGAGCAGTTGCGCCGGAACTTCAACGTGGTGCATCCGGACGAGGTCGTCCTGATGCTCGAGCCCGACGGCGAGTAGGCCTGCTGCGGGCACTCTTCGCGCCGCCGGGAATTTCGTATTCATCTGCAGTCCGGGGCGTTGCACGTGCGCGCTGCTTGCGCCTATAGGCGCGGCATGCCGCGCGATGCGGCGCACCTCCCCAGGTGATCGCCACAACCGAGGAAAGAGAATTGGCCAGAACCGCCAAGACCCGCAAGACGCCCGCGAAAAGCCAGCAGCAGGGCGGCCCGTCAGACGATTCCGATTTCGCGCTGCACAGCCTGCAGGAAGCTTTCGAGAAGGCGAAGGTCTACGACGCCTCGGAAGACGAGATGATGGAATTCTACCGGCAGATGCTGCTCATCCGCCGGTTCGAGGAGAGGGCGGGGCAACTCTACGGCCTGGGCCTGATCGGCGGCTTCTGCCACCTCTACATCGGGCAGGAAGCGGTTGCGATCGGCCTTCAGAGCGCGCTCGACAACGACAAGGACAGCGTGATCACCGGTTATCGCGATCACGGGCACATGCTCGCGTACGGCATCGATCCGAAGGTCATCATGGCCGAGTTGACGGGACGCCAGGCCGGCATCTCGAAGGGCAAGGGCGGCTCGATGCACATGTTCAGCACCGAGCATAAGTTCTACGGCGGGCACGGCATCGTCGGCGCGCAGGTGGCGCTGGGCGGAGGGCTCGCGCTCGCGCACAAGTACAACGAGGATGGCGGCCTGTGCCTCGCCTATTTCGGCGATGGCGCGGCGAACCAGGGGCAGGTCTACGAAACCTTCAACATGGCCTCGCTGTGGAAGCTGCCGATCGTCTTCGTGATCGAGAACAACCAGTACGCGATGGGCACCAGCACCGCGCGGTCGAGCGCGGAGACCGAGTTCTACCGCCGCGGCACCGCGTTCCGCATCCCCGGCATGGACGTGAACGGGATGGACGTGCTCGAGGTGCGCGCCGCGGCCGAAGTCGCATTCAAGCACGTGCGCGAAGGCAATGGCCCGGTGCTGATGGAGCTCAACACCTATCGCTATCGCGGGCACTCGATGTCCGATCCGGCTAAGTACCGCACGCGCGAGGAAGTGCAGGACGTTCGCGAGCACAAGGACCCGATCGAGGGCCTGAAGAAAGTGCTGGTCGACAAGGGCAAGAGCGAGGACGACCTGAAGGCGATCGACAAGGAGATTCGCAAGATCGTGTCAGAAGCGGCTGATTTTTCGGAGAACTCTCCCGAGCCGGAAGCGAGCGAACTCTACACCGACGTGCTGGTGGAGGAGTACTGAGCCATGGCGATCGAACTCAAGATGCCCGCGCTTTCCCCGACCATGGAGGAAGGCACGATCGCCAAGTGGTTGGTCAAGGAAGGCGACACCGTTTCCAGCGGCGATATCCTCGCCGAGATCGAGACCGACAAGGCGACGATGGAATTCGAGTCCATTGATGAGGGCACGGTCGGCAAGATCCTGATCCCGGAAGGGACCGAGAACGTCAAAGTCGGCACCGTGATCGCCGTGCTCGCGGGCGAGGGCGAGGACGCCTCCGAAGCCGCTGCCTCGGCAGAGGCGGCAACCTCCGACGAGGGCGAGCAACAGCCTGAACCTCCCGCGTCCTCGGGAGAGCAGGAAAAGTCCGACGACGAGAAGGATGCGATCGCTCCGAGCAAGCCGAAGTCTGAGCCAAAGTCCGATCCTGCCATTCCAGACGGCACCAACATGGCCACCGTCACCGTGCGCGAAGCGCTGCGCGATGCCATGGCGGAGGAGATGCGCCGCGACGAGCGCGTCTTCATCATGGGCGAGGAAGTCGCCGAGTACCAGGGCGCCTACAAGGTCACCCAGGGCCTGCTCGAGGAATTCGGGCCCAAGCGCGTGATCGACACGCCGATCACCGAATACGGCTTCGCCGGCATCGGCACCGGCGCGGCGATGGGCGGCCTGCGCCCGATCGTCGAATTCATGACGTTCAACTTTGCCATGCAGGCGATCGACCATATCGTGAACTCGGCCGCCAAGACCAACTACATGTCCGGCGGCCAGATGCGTTGCCCGGTCGTGTTTCGCGGCCCCAATGGCGCGGCGAGCCGCGTCGGCGCCCAGCACAGCCAGAACTACGGCCCGTGGTACGCGAGCGTGCCGGGTCTGATCGTGATCGCACCTTACGACAGTTCAGACGCCAAGGGCCTGCTCAAGGCTGCGATCCGCAGCGAGGATCCGGTCGTCTTTCTCGAGAACGAGCTGGTCTACGGTCGCAGCTTCGAACTGCCGGAGCTCGACGATCACGTCCTGCCGATCGGCAAGGCGCGGATCGTGCGCGAAGGTTCGGACGTCACCATCGTCAGCTATTCGATCGGCGTGGGCTTCGCGCTCCAGGCGGCCGAGAAGCTCGCCGAGGAGGGTATCGAAGCGGAAGTCATCGACCTGCGCACGCTCCGCCCGCTCGACAGGCAGACGATCCTCGAAAGCCTGGCCAAGACCAACCGCCTGGTCGTCGCGGAAGAAGGCTGGCCGACGTGCTCGATCGCTTCGGAAGTGATCGCGATCTGCATGGAGGAAGGCTTCGACCACCTCGACGCGCCGGTCCTGCGCGTGTGCAACGAGGACGTTCCGCTGCCTTATGCGGCCAACCTCGAGAAGATGGCGCTGATCGATGCCCCGCGGATCATCGAGGCTGTGAAGAAGGTCTGCTACGTCTGACGTGCGGCGGCGCTCAGTCGAGCGTCGCCACTCCGTCATATACGTTGCAGTCCGCGGTCGCGTCGGGATTCCCTGAATCGTGCTGGTAAACCTGCGACAGATCGCGATTGTCGCGCACGTTGAAGGCGGCGGTGGCGGTTATCTTATCCGCATGTGTGAAGGCATGTGAGATCAGCGGCTGATAGTCGTAGGCCACCTCTACGAACATCACCGCCTCCCCGTCGAACGCGATGATCTCCTCGCCGGGTGGTCCCATGCCGGGGATGCCGCTCATCAACCCGTCGCCGGCATGTCCGTAGCTCGACGTGTGGACCAGTTCGCCCTTGCACCGCTGCCAGTGAATGTACTGCTGATCCTCGGTTCCCGGCACCACCTCGAGGCTGGATAGGATCACCCGCCCATGCTTGTAGAGGTCGAAGGTCCCCGCCTGGACATGCGCGCCGTAGAGCACGTCGTTGATGTCGGTCTCGTAGAGCCTGGTCTCGCCGAGCAGCGAGTTCTCGCCCACGCGCGAGGCATTGTCGGCGATCAGCACCGCGACTTGGCTGATGCGCATCTGCACGACTGCACGATGCGCCGATTCCACTCCCCAGAGGCCGGCTGTCATCACCAACGGTGCGGCGAGGGCGAACTCGGTAAGCGCGGCGCCCGATGTCGAGCGGCGCAGGTGCGCGAGGAGGGCGCGGAGCGGCTTCATGCACAGTTCCTGATCAGCGAAGAGACATCCTGCTCGCCGTATGGCTGATTGCGCAGCACCGTCGTCGCCTGTGTGGTGAACGTGTCCGGCATGTCGACGAAGGCAGTGATGGCGAAAGCGCGCTGGTAGCTTACGGTGACGACGTAAAGCACCGCATCGCGAGCGCCGCCGAGGCCGTCTGCGCCGCGATCCTGGTCCCACACGCCGTTGCCGTTCACATCCTCGAACGGCTCGCCGCCGTTGCACGCGCCGTTGCCATCGACGTCGCTGAAATCCTCGGGCCGCGCGACATCGGAGAAGCGGGCATAGGCCTTGCGCGAGAACGTCACCTCCGCGCTGGGCACGATGGCGTGAACGGCATCGGTCACCCGCGCATCGATCTCGGCCATCCGCGAATGCGCCCCTTCGATGCCGGAATCGCGCGCCGCCTTCTGGATTGCGCCCTGGAGCTGCGACTGGACGTAGTAGTTGTAGCCCATGTCGAACATGCCGAGCAGCATGAGCAGCAGCACAGGCGCGACGAGCGCGAACTCGACCAGTGTGGCGCCGTCGCGGTCGGCGAGGAGGCTGCGCTGCGGCGTCATCGGCTCACCCGCAAGTCGCTCATGCTTTCGGCGATCGCGGCGAACGAGGCGTTGAGCTCGGCCGCGTCGGCCGCTTCGAAGTAGTGACCTTCGCCCGCGCAGTTCTTCATCACGTCGGTCAACGTGATGCCGAAGCCGATCACCCACACGGTGACGTTCTTCCTGCGTACTTCTCCGCAAGTGAAGGCGAAGCGCTGCTCGACGGTTTCGGCGAGCGAGAGCGGAGAGTCCGGCGACCACCGCCGCTGGTCGAGCGGCTCGAAGCCGTAGCTCGAATAGCTGAGGTCGAGCGGCGCGGTCTCGCCGTCGGTCAGGAAGATCAGGTGGCGGCTGGTCATGGAGTTGGCGCCATCCGCATTCTCTGCCGCGAACAGGCCGGTCGGAGAGATGAGGCGGCCGCCCCAGATCATTCCGATGTCGTGGTAGGTGCTGCCTTCCGCGTTCAGAGTGCCGAGATAGTCCTGCAATTCGTCCGCCGTCATTTCCGACAGCTTGCGCGAGGGAGCGGGGCATGCGGCGGACTCAAGGCCGGCCGGCGAAACATACTCGTCCCCGGTGATCTTTTCCTTCGTCTGAAATTTTCCCTTGCCGTTCCATTGGAGAGCGCGGCCATATATGTAGGAGGGGATCATCGGACGCCACTGCGTCGCCGGGTTGCCGCTGCTCGGGACGCGGTCGAGATCGAGGTCGAGCGCACGGGCGAGATCTACCGCGGTGTAATTGCTGATTTCGTAGGTATCGCGTTCCTCGATGCAGCCGTTTCCGATGTTCCGCCAATCGGAAACGTCGTATTCGATCGGGGCGTATCGCCACTCTTTCTTGCTCGACAATGAGGGTTCCTGAACCCTCTTATAGGTGTCCACATAGTTGCTGTAGGTGTGCTGGCGCACGATGCAGGTCGTGTCGTTGAGCACCGTCGAGTAGCTCTGGCCGGTGCGCGTTCGGACGTAGGTCCATTCCTTGCGCACGCCCTCTACCGGGTCGACGACCGCTTCCTCCTCGTATGCGGTCTGCTCCTCCTTCGTGGTCACATTGCTGGCGGGGCGGGAAGGGCAGTGATAGCCCTCCAACTCGGTGAAGCTTGCCTTGTAGGACTCGTATTCGGTGACCTTGACGTCGCCCGAGACTTTCGTCGCACCGGTCGTATAAGTCCGCGTGGATGAGTTCTGTCGATCGGCGACCTTCTCGCGCGATTGGTAGGTCCAGGTTTCGGTCACCCACTCGTCCCGCAGGAGACCCCCGACATTGACGTTGGTCGAGTAGGGCACGAAGCCGTACCGGATGCGCGAACCGGCTTGCGACGCCGCCGCCAGCTGCGCGTGGAAGGTTGCGACCGTCTCCTTCATTGCATCGAGGCGAGATTGCGCATCGCCCGGATTATGCTGCGCCATCGAGCCGGTGACGTCGAGGACCATCATCACGTCGGTATTGGCGAAGTCGATCTGAGCCTCGCACTCGACGCGCACCGGGACGACCGTGAAGCCGAAGATCTGCATGATGGTGGTGGGCACGTCGACGGTCGCGACGCCGGAAATGGCGAAATCCTCCTCCAGCGTCATCACGAAATCGCGCTCCTCGGTGCCGTATGAGCCCGAGCGGAAGTTGATGTTGAAGAAGCGCTGTCCGGTCTCGGCAACCTCGGGCGATATCTCACCGGTAACGGCCGCTTGTGCGCCAAGCCGCTTGCGTGCCGCGAGCACGCCCGCATCGCATGCCTGCTGTAGCCGGCTCTGGCTGAGGTAGGAGCGCCCCATGTCGATCCCGCCGCCGACCATGGCGAGGATCGGGGCGATCGCCGCGGCGATGATCGCGAGCGTGTTGCCCGAGCGATCGCGGCCGAGGCGCGTCAGGATTCCGGCGACGGGCCGGTTGGTCGAGGCGAGACGGTTTCCCACCCCTCGCTGCTATCGCGGCTGGGTAAGATTATCGTGAACGCTTGGGGTTAATTTATTGAGATCGTTCGTTTCGGGTTAGCAGAAGCTTTCATCGGCCTCTGGGGCCGGATTGAAGATCCCGCTGAGGTCGCGGTCATCGCGGACGTACATCGCGGCTGTCTTGTAGATCGTCTGCTCCGGGATCAGCCCGCGGAACACGATCGGCTGATAGTCATAGAAGACCTCGGCATACATGATTGCGAACCTCGGTTCTGCTTGCACTAACCGTGTGCCCGAGCCCATCCCGGCGAACGAAGTTCCCGTCTCTCCCTCGCCCTCTTCGCCATAGCGCGACGGATAGGACCTATCTCCGCCGCAGCGCTGCCAATGGATCCACTGGCCGTCGTCCTCATTCACCTCAAGGCTGGAGAGAATGACCCGGCCGTTCGCCTTCAGGTCGAGGTTGCCGCCCTGCAACTGCGCGGCGCGGATCGATTCGTTCGCGTCGAGTTCCCGGAACCGGGGATTGCTGCCGACCACCTCCTGCTTGGCGCGGGAGGCGTTGTCGGCGAGCGAGATCGCGATCTGGTTCACTCGCAGATGCGCGGTTGTGTAGTTGACCAGTTCGAGCCCCCCGAGGCCGAGGGTGACCATAATCGGCAGCGAGTACGCGAACTCGATCAGCGCCACGCCGTCGCGCGCGCGGGCGAGAGCGCGAAGCTCGCGCACCAATCTGGAGGTCAAATGCATCACGGGCATATGCGCACCGACTTGCGAGCCGCCTGCTCACCGAACGGCTGGCTGCGCATGACGGTGGTCGCCTGCGCCGTCGCCCGCTGCGATAGGCCGATCATGGACCAGAGCGGGAAGAGCCGGTCGTATCCGACGGTCACTTCGTAGTAGACGACATCGTCTGCGCCGCCGAGACCATCGGCGCCGATGTCATCATCCCACTGGTTGTTACCGTTCTGATCGGTGAAGCACTCGGTAATGTCGTACACATCGTTGTTGTTTGTGTCGTCGTAATCCTCCGGCACACCGACGTCGCTGAACGTCGCGTAGTTGGAGCGCCGGATATCGATATCCTCGTCGGGGATGAACGGCATGACGGCCTGAACGCCCGCCCGGACGTTCCCGTCGATCGTGGCTTGCGTGGTACGCCCGCTCTCGAGCCCCGCGTCGCGCCCCGCGTCCTGCACCGCGCCCTGAAGCACCGACTGCATATAGAGCCCGTGCCCCAGGTCGAGTACGCCGAAGATCAGCGTCAGCAAAACCGGTGCCACTATCGCGAATTCGACGACCGTGACGCCGGCGCGATCGCGCAGGAGAGAGTACAAGCGCTTCACTCGCCGAGCCTCAGGTCTGCCACTTGCGAGGCGATGTAGCGGAAGGTGGCACGCAGTTCGTCGGAGTCGTTGGAGTAGTACGCGCGGTGGCCGGTCGCGCAGTCCGTCATTTGCTTCGTCAGAGACGAGCCAAACCCGATTACCCAGACGGTGTAGCCCTCGTCCTTGATCGCGTTGCATGCCGCCACAAACCGAGCGTTGTGGTAAGGAATCAAGCCGGTCCGGCTGGTATAGCGCGGGGCAACGCGATTGTCGTATTTCTCGAATCCATAAGCCGAATAATATTCGGTTTCAGGCGCCATCTCGCCGTCGGTCATGAAGATGATGTGACGGCTGACCGACCGATCCGGTTCGTCATTCACTGTGGTTGCGAAGATGCCGTTGGGGCTTGCAAGACGACCTCCCCAGATCATCCCTATGTCGTGATAGGTGCCGCCTACAGGAGTGAGGTCGTCGAGATAATCATCGAGCCATTCCGGCACGACATCGGGCGTAAGGTCCACTTCCTCAAAGATTCGCATCGGCGCCGGGCAATAATTGGTCGTGCTCGACAGATTCGAGGACGTGTCTCGTCCATCGTAGTAATCGCCACGGTTGAACACGGCCCGCGGAAAGTAGGGTTTCCAGCGCGTTTGGTCGCTGTCGGGCGCCGAGTTGATGTCGAGGTCCGTCGCCCCGGAAGGGACGGGATCCATGTCCAGTTCCGCTACGGTCTGACGTTCTTCGATGCAGCCGCCCCACGTATAATCCTGCGTATAGACCTTTACCTTGCCCGTAAGCAAGGCGAGCGTTCGGATATCGTATTCACCCGAACGCTCGACATAGGCGCGGTCTCGGTACGTCTTCCAATAGTCATCCCAGTAGCCCGTCGCGATTTCGTTCACGAAGGTGACCGGGGTAAAATTCTTCAGTGCAGATACGTCGATTTCCGCCGGCCCGTAGTGCCAATTGGAAAACTCATAAACGGTCTTGCCGTTCACTGTCTTCGCCCGCTGGAATACCGCCGTGCGGGACTGATATTGCACCGTGTTGGCAATATAGTCCTTCGGCATATCGCCGTTCACGAGCAGCCGCTTCGCGTTCACCGTCATGCTGTAGGGTACGAAGCCGTACCGCACCCGCACGTCGTCGTCGGTCACCGACGAGGCGATCGTCTTATGGAAGTCTTTCACTGCATCGCGCAGACCCTGAATGCGGGTGCCGGCCATGGATCCGGTCGTATCCAGCACGAACATCACGTCGGTGTTGGTGATCTGCAGTTCGGCCATGCATCCGACCGAGAACGAAAGCTCATTCGTGCCGAACAGCTTCATCAGCACGGTCGGGATCGTGGCGGTGGCGGTGCCGTAGACGTCGCCGTCGGTGCCGGCGCGGGTATTGAACGTCACCTCCTCCGCATCGACAATTGCGGAATCGAAGTTCGCGTCGAACATGCGCGATGCCTTCGCCTTTTCGGAGGTTTCGAACAGGCCGGACTTGGCCATCGCGCGCCGGCCGGCGAGAACGCCGGCGTCGCAGGCGTTCTGTAGCTGCGTCTTGGTGAGATAGCCGCGGCTGGCGTCCACCCCGCCGCCGACGATCGCGAGCAGTGGAACGAGCGACGCCGCGAAAATCGGC
>JAPSJS010000070.1 GCA_031178065.1 Altererythrobacter sp. | reverse complement strand
GCCTTGTAGCCGTCGTTGCCAGTCCCGAAATCGACCAGCGCGACACCGTCGCGGTCGATCACCTGCTCGAACAGGGCGGCGGTCAGCGTGGTGCCGGCCGATAGTTCCTTGCGGCTTTCCAGATGGGCGAGCTTGTGGATGTAGGCGGTGCCGTTCTCGACCGTCCAGAACTGCGCAGCGACCGGCTCCCCTTCGTGCCAAGCGACGGCAAGGCGGATACGGCCCGCTTCTCCCTCGGCCTCGGCAAAGCGGCGGAGCAGGTCGGGCGTGCCTTCCTCGGGCTTCCAGCTTTCCGCGTAGATCGCCTCGTAAGCGGCCCAGTCGTCGGCGTCGAAACGCTCGCGCATCGTGACCTCGACCTTCTTCGCCTTGCGCTTGAGCGTCGTCCGCATCCGGCCCGGCCGCGATGCCCAGTATTCGGCGAAGGTGCGTCCGTTCACCTCGAGCACGTGATTGTGGTCGCACTGCTCGCGCATGACCAGCCAGCCGGCTTCGCGGAACGCTCGTTCGAGCCGGGTGGCGGAGCCGTCCTCGTCCGGCACTGGCCATAGCGTGACGCGGTGCGTCTGCCGCCTGAGATCGCGCGCGAGGCCCGTAAGCAGCCGCTCCGCCTGCGGCCCTTCCGGCGCGAGCTGGCGCCAGGTGAAGCTGTACCAGTTGCGCAGCGGCTCGAGCCGACCGTTGGCGCGGGTAAGCGCCAGCGCGGCTTTCGCCTCGCTGTCTTCCGCCAGCGCGATGAAGGGAGCGATCCCGCTCTCGGCCAGCAAGGCGAACCACTCGGGCCGCTCGAAGGGCGATGGCGCCCGTTCGATCGTCCCTTGCAAGACGTTAACCTCATCGTGATAGCTGGCGGCGATCACTTCCTACGCGTTCCTCGAAAGTTCAGATGTCCCTCGCACCAGACCCAGACCCACGGCCGCTCGACCATCTCGCCGAACGTGGCGAGCCGGATGCACCCGCGCTGGTGCTGCGCGAGGGCACGCTTAGCCACAAGGACTTAAGAACCCGTGTCGCTCGCATGGCGGCATGGTTGCAGAGCCAGGTGCCCGGGCGCGGCGAGCGGGTGGCGAGCTGGGCAGCGAAGGGGGAACTGACATGCCTGCTGCCGCTGGCGTGCGCGCGCGCCGGGCTGGTCCACGTGCCGGTCAACCCGCTGCTCAAGCATGCCCAAGTCGCACATATCCTCGCCGACAGCGGCGCGCGCCTGCTGCTCGCGACCGAGGCGCGGTTGAACACGCTGGAACGGGGCGATCTGCCCGAGCAATGCCGCGCCTCGGCCGAGGAGGACGCCCTCGCGGCGATCGAGGCGTTCGGCGGTTCGCTCGGACCCTCCGACGCTGATCCGGACGAGCTTGCGGCCATTCTCTATACCAGCGGTTCGACCGGGCGCCCCAAAGGTGTGATGCTGAGCCACGCGAACATGTGGCTCGGGGCGGTGAGCGTGTCGCATTACCTCGGTATCCAGAGCGACGACGTGACGCTCGCGGTCCTTCCGCTGTCGTTCGACTACGGACAGAACCAGCTCCTCAACAGCTGGTACGCGGGTGCCTGCGTGGTGCCGCTCGACTATCTCTTCCCGCGCGACGTCGCCAAGGCTTGCGCCCGGCATGGCGTCACGACGCTCGCGGCGGTGCCCCCGCTGTGGGTGCAACTGACCGATCTCGACTGGCCCGAGGAAGCCGTGGCGCCTCTTCGCCGCCTGACCAACACCGGCGGTGCGCTGACCGTCGATCTCGTGCGAGATCTGCGCCGTATCTTCCCACAGGCGCGGCTTTTTCCGATGTACGGACTGACCGAGGCCTTCCGCTCCACTTACCTCGATCCGGCGCTGGTCGACACCCACCCGACCTCGATGGGCCGTGCGATTCCCTTCGCCGAAATCCTGGTGGTGGGCGACGATGGCAACACCACCCAAGCCGGTGAGGAGGGCGAGCTGGTGCATTGCGGTCCGCTCGTCGCGCAAGGCTACTGGCAGGATGCCGAGCGCACGGCGGAGCGGTTCAAGCCCGCTCCGGCGGAGTCCGAATATGGCGGCACGGCCGTGTGGTCGGGCGATCGTGTCCGGCGCGATGCGCAGGGGTTTCTCTATTTCGTCGGGCGGCGCGACGCGATGATCAAGAGCGCGGGCAACCGGATCAGCCCGCAGGAGATCGAGGACGCGGCGATCGCGACCGGCCTGGTGGCCGAGGCCGTCGCGCTCGGCGTGCCGGACGAGCGGCTGGGGCAGGCGGTGCACCTCGTCGTGCGCGCGGCTGCCGGGGCGGAGGACGCCGGGGACCGGCTGCCCAAGGCGCTGGCCAAGGACCTGCCCAACTTCATGCAGCCCAAGGTGATTCACTGGCGCGAAGCGCTGCCGATCAACCCGAACGGTAAGCTCGATCGCACTGCAATCGCACGGGAGATCGTCGGATGAAGCCGCTCGGTCCCATTCCTGCCGGCTTTGCCGCGCTGGACGGCGAACTCGCCATCGGCGGGCGCAAGGCGAGCGACCTTGTCGCGGAGGCAGGGACGACGCCCCTGTTCGTCTATTCGCGCGACATGCTGCGCAGCCGGGTGGCAGCGCTGCGGGCGGCCATGCCCGCACGGCTCGGGATCAACTACGCGATCAAGGCCAACCCCTACGCGCCCGTGCTGGAATTCATGGCAGGATTGGTTGATGGGTTCGACGTCGCATCGGCGGGGGAACTCGCGAGGCTGGGCGAGGCGGGTATCGATCCGGCGCGGGTGAGCTTTGCCGGTCCCGGCAAGCGAGACGAAGAACTCGGAGCCGCAATTTCAGCCGGTTGCACGATCAACCTCGAGTCAGAGGGAGAAGCACGGCGCGCGCTGGCGATCGCCGAGAGGCTCGACATTCGGCCTCGCCTTGCGATTCGTGTGAACCCCTCGTTCGAGCTGCGCGGCTCGGGCATGAAGATGGGCGGCGGCGCCAAGCAGTTCGGGATCGACGAGGACCGCGTGCCCGCCCTCGCGCGCGAGATCATTGCCGCGGGCGCGGAATGGCGCGGGCTGCATATCTTCACCGGCAGTCAGGCGCTCGACGCCGAAGCGATCATCGAAACTCAGGCCAACGTGCTCACACTGGCGGACCGGCTGGCGGGCGAGATCGGCGCGGCCTTGCCCAAGCTCAACATGGGCGGCGGCTTCGGCATTCCGTACTTCAACGGCGACACGCCGCTCGACATCGGCGCGGTCGGCGCCGCGCTGGCGGAGCGCTTCGCCGAACTGCCCGACAGCCTTGCCGCGACCGAGCTGTGCATCGAGCTCGGCCGCTATCTCGTCGGCGAGGCGGGGGTCTATCTGACCCGCGTGATCGACCGCAAAGTCAGCCACGGCCAGACGTTCCTCATCACCGATGGCGGTCTGCACCACCAGCTTGCCGCCTCGGGCAATTTCGGCACCGTCGTCCGCCGCAACTATCCGCTGGCGATCGCGACCCACTTCGATGTCGCGCCGGAGGAGGAGGCCAACGTCGTCGGGTGCCTCTGCACGCCGCTCGACCGGCTGGCCGATCAGGCGCACCTGCCGCGCGCTGAGGTCGGCGATCTCGTCGCCGTCTTCTGCGCCGGAGCCTACGGCGCGACCGCGTCGCCGGCGGACTTCCTCGGCCACGGTCCCGCGCGGCAGATGCTGATTTAACCTTTTCGCCGCGGTTGTCCCGTATCGGGACCGTCTGTCAGAAGGCGAACAGGGCTAATAGTATTTTCACCCTTTTTGGCGAGGAAGCCTCCCTTGAACCGCGAGTGCGGAAGGGGAGGCCGTTCCTCCGTTCCGCATGTCGTGCCCGCAAGACAGGCAAGGACGTGCATCGATGCCCATCGCCCGACTTTCCAAAGCGCTCGCCGGCACTGCGCTGGCGGCCCTCTCGCTCGCAGGTTGCGCCGGCGGTGGCGGCGCCCAGTTGCCCCCTGCCTCGTTCGTCGCGATGCAGGAAGGGCCGGGCGAGGAATATGTCATCGGGCCGCTCGACGAGCTGACGATCCACGTCTGGCGCAATCCCGAGCTCGGCGCCGAGAAGATCCAGGTCCGCCCCGACGGTCGCATCACCACGCCGCTGGTTGCGGACATGCCGGCAGTCGGCAAGACGCCGGCGATGCTGGCTGAAGACATCCGCCTGCAGCTCTCGCAATATATCGAGGAGCCGCTGGTCTCTGTGATCGTGACCCAGTTCGCGGGCACGTTCAGCCAGCAGATCCGCATCGTCGGCGCGACCGAGCAGCCGGCATCGATTCCCTACCGCGCGAACATGACCGTGCTCGACGCGATGATCGCGGTCGGCGGCCTCAGCGAATTTGCCGCGGGTAATCGCGCCAAGCTGATCCGCTTCGACAAGCAGGCCGGCCGTCAGCGCGAATTTGCGCTGCGGCTCGGCGATCTGCTCAAGAACGGCGACAGCCGCGCCAACGTCATGCTCCAGCCGGGCGACGTGATCATCATCCCCGAAAGCATGTTCTGAGAAAGGCGCCGGGCGCATGAACGAGGTCTTCGAGGAACTGCAGGCGGCGCTCTATTCGGCGTGGCATCGGCGCTGGCTGGTGCTCGCGGTCGCGTGGGGCGTGTGCATCCTGGGGTGGCTCGCCGTGGCGACGATCCCCAACACCTACGAATCGAAAGCGCGCGTGTTCGTCCAGCTCGACGACGTGCTGGCGCAGCAGATCGGCATCGTCAGCGCGGGCAAGGACGAGATCGAGCGCGTGCGCAAGACGCTCCTGAGCTCGGTCAACCTCGAGAAAGTCGTGCGGTCGACCAAGCTGGGTGAGGGGGTCACCACCCCGTCGCAGATGGAACGCGCCGTCGGCGGCCTGGCCGAGAAGATCAAGGTGGTGAGCACCGAAGGCAACCTGTTCGAAATCACCGCCCAGGTCGGCAAGTCGAGCCTCTCCGACGCGGAGAACGCCGCGCTGGCGCAGGACGTGGTGCAGAAGATGATCGATATCTTCCGCGAGGAAAACATCGCCGGCAGTCGCGGCGAGCTGGCCGAGACGCTCATCTTCATCGAGCAGCAGCTCGAAGACCGCAAGCGCGAGCTCGAAGCTGCCGAACAGCGGCGGCTCGTATTCGAAGCTGAGCATCCCGAGCTGGTCGGCGGCACGACCTCACTTTCCGCCAAGGTCCAGACCCTGCGTGCCGAGATGCGCGGCGTCGATGCGGATCTCGCCGCCGCGCAGAGCGCGCTGGCGGCGATCCAGGGCCAGATCGCCGGCACTCCGCGCACGCTGGTGACCGCGGGCGAGGCCGGCGGCGCGCGCGGCGCGCTGATGCAGGCGCGCTCGCAGCTCGCAGGGCTCCAGGCGCGCGGCCTGACCGACAACCACCCCGATGTTGCCGCACTCAAGCGCCAGGTCGAGCTGCTCGAACGGCAGGCGGCGCGCGAAGGGCCGAATGCTTCGGGCACCGCCAACCCGGCCTACAGCTCGCTGGTCGCGATCCGCGCCGAGCGGGAGGCCAACGTCCAGGCACTGATGGCGCGCAAGGCCGCGCTCCAGGCCGATCTCACCGGCATGATGGCGATCCAGGCCGATGAGCCCGCCGTCGCGGCCGAGGCCAACCGGATCAGCCGCGACTACGAAGTGCTCAAGCAGAAGTACGACGAGTTGCTGCAGAACCGTGAGGAGATGCGGCTGCGCAGCCAGGTCGAGAGCGAGCGCAGCTCGTTCCGCTTCGACGTGGTTGATCCGCCCTCGACGCCGCGCGCACCCGCTGCGCCCAATCGCCCGATCCTGCTGATCGGGGTGCTGATCCTCGGGGTCGGCGCAGGCGGTGGCGTTGCCTTCGCGCTCAGCCAGGTACGCTCGACGTTCGCTACCGGCGCCAAGCTCGAGCGGTCCCTGGGACTGCCGGTGATCGGCACCATTTCGCACACCTTTACCGACGCGACGCGGGCGATCGCGCGCAAGCGGATGAAGATGTTCGTCGCCGGGTGCGCCTCGCTGGGCGGGCTCTGCGTGCTGCTGCTCGCGGTCGAATTCGTCCAGGTCGGCATGATCGGGTGAGGAGAGGGACATGACCGAACACAAGAAGATTCCCGTCCCGCCGGAAGGGCCCAAGGAAAGCTCGCTGCTGGAGCGCGCGAGCGGCGCGTTCGGCTTCGACCCGTTCAAGGCCGCGCCCGTGCCGCACCGGCTGCCCGATGCGCCGATGAAGCGCGCCAAGGTGCGCCGGACGGACGAGGCGGCAGACACCGCCGCGGTCGAGCCCGCGCCTGAAGCCTCCGCCCAGCCGCCGGCCGAAGAGACCGTGCCGGAGAGCCTTCCCGCACCGGTCGCGCCGTCGCAGGTGGTGGTCGAGCGGCAGGTCGGCGCCGTCGCCCTCCAGGGCAAGCGTTTCCCGGTCGACCGCGAGCTGCTGCGCGAACAGGGCCTGATCGTCCCCGACGGCGCAGTGAACGCGCTGATGGAGGAGTTCCGCATCGTGAAGCGCCGCGTGCTCGAAAGCGCGCATGCCGCGGGCACCGCACGCTCACGCCGCATCCTCATCTGTTCGCCGCATCCGGGCGAGGGCAAGACCTTCTGCGCCAGCAATCTCGCGATCGCGCTCGCCGCCGAACGCGACAGCGAGGTCCTGCTGATCGACGCGGATTTCGCCAAGCCCTCGATCCTGTCGACCTTCGGCCTGCCCAAGGGGCCAGGCTTCATGGACTGCCTGGCGAACGACAACGTTCCGCCCGAAGACCTCGTGATCGGCACCGACATTCCGGGCCTGTGGGTGCTCCCCGCGGGCAACCAGACCAATGCCGACAGCGAATACCTCGCCAGCCGCCGGACCGTCGAGGTGCTCGACCGGCTGAGCATGGGCGCGCCCAACCGGATCCTGATCTTCGATTCGCCGCCCGCGCTCGCGGCCTCGCCGGCGGCCGAGCTGGCGAAGCACGTCGGCCAGGCGATCCTGGTGGCGCGCGCGGACTCGACGGCGCAGAGCGCGCTGGAGGACGCGGCCGAGCTCCTGTCCGGCTGCCCGGACGTCAAGCTCGTGCTCAACGCCGCCCACTTCAGCCCCAGCGGCCGCAAGTTCGGCACCTACTATGGCTACGGGGAGTAAGGCGATGACCCGCACTTTCCTCGCCCCGGCCTGCGCGATAGCCGCGCTCGCCCTGGCGGTGCCGGTCTGCGCACAGCAGACTGCGACGGAAGAAGCGAGCGAGGGGCGCGGCGACCGGCGCGTCAGTATCAATCCTTACATCGAAGCCTCGCAGGTGCTTGTCGCCGAGCTTTCACCGGGCGACGATATGGTCACCTACACGCAGGTTGCCGCGGGCGTGGACGCCAGCGTGACGGGCCGCAACAACGGCGGCTCGGTCTCGCTGCGCTACGAACGCAACATCGGCTACGGCGACGAAGCGCTCGATTCCGATACGCTGAGCGGCGTCGCGCGCGGCTATGCCACGATCGTGCCGCGCGCGCTGACCATCGAGGGCGGGGCGCTCGCCGCACGCACGCGGGTCGACGGCAACGGCGGCGCGACGCTCAACCCGCTAGTCGGCGACGACAGCGAGAGCCGCATCTATTCCGCCTACGCCGGCCCGAACCTCCACACGAGCGCGGGCGACGTCGAGATCAACGCCAACTACCGCATCGGCTACACCCGCGTCGAAGCGCCCGATGCCCTCGTCGTCGCGCCCGGCGCTGCGCCCGTGGACGTGTTCGACGAGAGCGTGGTGCAAGTCGCCGGCTTCCATGTCGGCACGCGCCCGGGCGAGCCGCTTCCGGTCGGCCTGGGCGTCGGCGGCGGCTGGGTGCAGGAGGACGTCTCCAACCTCGACCAGCGCGTGCAGGACCGCTTCGTGCGCGCCGACGTGCAGGTGCCGGTGTCCCGCGATCTCGCGCTCGTCGGCGGTGTCGGGTACGAGGATGTCGAGGTATCGAGCCGCGACGCCGTGCGCGATGCCGACGGCATTCCGGTGGTGGGCAGCGATGGCCGCTTCGTCACCGACGACAGCGAGCCGCGGCGGATCGCCTACGAGGCGAACGGCCTGATCTGGGACGTCGGCGTCATGTGGCGCCCGAGCACACGCACTGCGCTCGAGGCGCACGTCGGCCGGCGCTACGATTCCACCACCTACTACGGCACGTTCGCCTGGGCGCCGAACTCGCGCAGCAGCGTCAACGTCGCCGTCTACGACACGATCTCCGGCTTCGGCGGGCTGCTCAACACAGCGCTCGCCAACCTGCCGACCCAGTTCACCGCGGCGCGCAATGCGCTCAGCGGCGACTTCACCGGCTGCGTCGGGGGCGAGGAGGGCGCAAGCTGCCTCGCCGGCGTGCTCGGCTCCGTGCGCTCGGCCGTGTTCCGCTCGCGCGGCATCGCGGCGAGTTACGGCGTGCAACTCGGCCGGATCAACACCGGCGTCGGCGCGGGCTACCAGCGGCGCAAGTTCATCGCCGCGCCGGGCACCGTGCTCGCTTCCGCCAATGGCGTGGTCGATGAGGCCTACTGGGTCAGCTACTACCTGTCCGCCCAGCTCGGCCGCGACGCGAGCTTCGACGCCAATGCCTATGCGAGCCGGATCGACAGCGGTTTCGTCGACAGCGGCGAGGTCCTCGCGCTCGGCGCATCGGCCGCCTACCGCCGCGCGATCACCGACCGCCTGTCGGCCCGCGCCGCCGTGGCGATCGACCATCTCGATAGCGACGCCGCGATCGAGAACTACACATCGGCCTCCGCACTGCTCGGCCTGCGATACGATTTCTGAGGGGTTTGAAGCGATGTTCGACGACTTTTACGGGCTAACGGGTCGCCCCTTCCAGCTGACCCCCGACCCCAATTTCTATTTCGAGAGCACGACGCACCGCAAGGCGCTGTCCTACCTCGGCTATGGCATGGCGCAGGGCGAGGGCTTCATCGTCATCACCGGTGAGGTCGGCGCGGGCAAGTCCACGCTCGTCGCGCACCTGATGCAGAAGATCGACCGCAATCACATGACGGTCGGCCAGGTGGTCACCAGTAACCTCGACGGCGAGGAACTGGTCCACGTCGTCGCGCAGAGCTTCGGCCTCGACGTCCAGGGGCACGACAAGGCCAGCGCCCTCGGCGCGATCGAGAGCTTCCTGCACGAGGAAGCGCGCGCGGGCCGGCGCTGCATGCTGGTGGTCGACGAATCGCAGAACCTCAGCGTCGAGGCGCTGGAAGAGCTGCGGATGCTGTCGAACTTCCAGCTCGGCGCGCACCCGCTGCTGCAGACGCTGCTGCTGGGCCAGCCGGAGTTCCGCCAGGTGCTCGCCGAGCATCAGGATCTCGAACAGCTCCGCCAGCGCGTGATCGCCGCCCATCACCTCGAGCCGATGGAGCCGGGGGAGATCGAGCCCTACATCAAGCACCGCCTCGAATGCGTCGGCTGGCAGGGCAATCCCGAGTTCGACCAGCGCGTCTTCGCCGAGCTCCACCAGGCGGCCGGCGGCATCCCGCGCAAGGTCAACCAGGTGGCGACGCGGCTGCTGCTGCTCGGCGCCGTCGAGCAGCGCACGCGGATCGACAGCGCGATGCTGAGCGCCGTGCTCAAGGAAATGCAGAGCGACAACGCCTTTCCCGAGGCCGCGCCGGGCCCGCTGCCCAAGCTCGCACCCGCGCCCGGCCCGGGCCCGATCAAGCACGCCGTCTATCCCGAAGCCGCGCCCGCAGCGCCGGCGCCGGCCCCTGCGGTCGATTTCGAGGCCATGCTCGCCGAACGCGACGCCCAGATCGCGGAACTGCAGCAGGCGGTGATCGAACTGTCGCAGGCGGCGGAGCAGGACGGCAGCGCGCAGAACGAGGAACTCGTCGCCCGCATCGACGCCTTCGGCCGCCGGCTCGACGAGCAGGAGCGCTCGGTACGCGAGGTCCTCACCATGCTGATCGAGTGGGTCGAAACCGGGCAGCTCCCGCGCGCCGCGGCCTGAGGAGGCGCGCGTGGAGGGGCACCGCATCGTCAACGGCCTGTCGGTCGACGTCGAGGACTGGTTCCAGGTCGGCGCGTTCGAGAAAGTGATCCCGCGCGGCGATTGGGACGATCTCGCGCTGCGCGTCGAGGACAACGTGCTGCGTATCCTTGACCTGTTCGCGGAGGCCGAGGTCAAGGCAACCTTCTTCACGCTGGGCTGGGTCGCCGAGCGCAATGGCGCCCTGATGCGGCGGATCGTCGAGGCGGGCCACGAACTCGCGAGCCACGGCTACGACCATGCGCGGGTCTTCACCTTCGACCGGACGCAGTTTGCTGCCGACATCCGGCGCGCGCGCGAGACGCTCGAGGACGCGGGCGGCGTAGCCGTGACCGGCTATCGCGCGCCGAGCTTCTCGATCGATCAGCGCACCCCCTGGGCCTATCTCGAGCTGGCCGAGCAAGGCTATGCCTACTCCTCCAGCGTCGCGCCGGTCGCGCACGACCACTACGGCTGGCGCGAGGCGCCGCGCTTCGCGTTCCACCCGCTCCCCGGATCCGATCTCGTCGAGATTCCGGTGACCACCGCGACGTTCGGCGGCAAGCGTCTGGCAGCGGGCGGCGGCGGGTTCTTCCGCGTGCTGCCGTACGGCTTCTCGCGCTGGGCGATCCGGCAGGTGAACCGCCGCGACGGCCGCCCGGCCGTGTTCTACTTCCACCCGTGGGAGATCGATCCCGATCAGCCGCGGGTGCCCGGCGCACCGCTCAAGTCGCGCCTGCGCCACTACACCAATCTCGAGCGCATGGCGCCCAAGCTGCGGGACCTGGTGCGCGAGTTCGCTTGGGGGCGCATGGACGAGATCGCGCAGCGCGAAGCCGCGCGCGCGGTGCCGCTGGCGGCATGAACGCGCCTTTCGCTCCGGTTGCGGTCGCGGTCTCGCTCGCGGACTTGCGCCATGCGGGCGAAGTCGCACGGATCGAGCGCTTCGTCGCGGAGCAGGGCGGGGCACTGTTCCATCGCCCGGCCTGGCTCCGCGCGGTGGAGCGCGGCACTGGCCAGCAGGCGCTCGGCCTCGTGGCGGAGCGGCACGGCAACCTCGTCGGCTGGTTGCCGCTGAGCGAGATCCACTCCCCGATCTTCGGCCGCGCGCTCGTGTCGAGCGGTTTCGCGGTCGGCGGCGGCATTCTGGCGGAGGACGACCGCGCCGCGGCGGCGCTCGCCCGCGCGGCCGAGGAGCTGGCGCAGCGGCGCAGTTGCGCGACGGTGGAGCTGCGGGGCGGTGTGCTCCCGCCGGACTGGGACCTGCGCGACGACGCGCACCTCGGGTTCGTCGCCGATCTCGCGGCGGACGACGAGGCTCAGCTTCTCGCCGTTCCGCGCAAGCAGCGCGCGGAAGTGCGCAAGAGCCTGCAAGGCGATCTCGAGGTCCGCATCGGGCGTGACGAGGCGGACCGGGCGGCGCACTACGCGGCCTATGCCGAAAGCGTCCGCAATCTCGGCACGCCGGTATTCCCGCGGGCGCTGTTCGATGCAGTACTGGACGAGCTCGACGGTGACGTCCTTACTGTGCTCCACGCGGGGCAGCCGGCGGCGAGCGTGCTGTCGTTCTATCATGCCGGCACCGTGCTCCCCTACTGGGGCGGCGGCACTTTCGCGGCGCGCGCTCTGCGGGCGAACGAGCGGATGTACTTCGAGCTCATGCTGCATGCCCGTCGGCGCGGATGCCTGCGGTTCGACTTCGGCCGTTCGAAGACCGGCAGCGGGCCGGCCGCCTACAAGAAGAACTGGGGCTTCGAGCCGCAGCCGCTCGCCTATGCGAGCTGGACCGCGCCGGGCACCGCCAGGCGCGACGTCGATCCAACCAGCGATGCCTACTCGGCCAAGATCGCACTGTGGAAGCGCCTGCCGCTCGCGCTCGCCAACCGCATCGGTCCGCCGATCGCGCGGGGGCTGGGCTGATGCTGGGAGAGATCCTCTTCCTCGCGCACCGCGTGCCGTTTCCGCCCGACCGCGGGGACAAGATCCGCTCGCACCATCTGCTGAAGCGGCTGGCCGAGATCGCGCCCGTCCACGTCGGCTGTCTCGCAGAGACCGACGGCGACCTGGCGCAGGAGAGCGAGCTGGCGGGGATCGCCGCAAGCCATTTCCTCGCGCGCCGCGCAAAGCCGCTGCCGCTTGCGGGTATCGAGGCGCTGGCCAGGGGCCTGCCGGTCAGCCTCACGGCCTTCGACCATGCCGGCCTCCGCCGCTGGATCGCGGGCACGCTGGCGAAGCGGCCCATCGGGACGGTCTTCGTGTTCTCCGGGCAGATGGGGCAATACATCCCGCCGGACTTCGGCGGGCGCGTGGTGATCGACCTGTGCGACGTCGATTCGGCCAAGTTCGAGGCCTACGGCCAGCAAGGCGGCCTGCGCGCATGGATCGACCGGCGCGAGGCGCGCCTGCTCGCGCTAGAGGAAGAGCGGCTGGCGCACCGCGCCCATTGCACGCTGTTGGTCAGCGAAGCCGAGGCGGCGCTGTTCCGCTCCCGCCTGCGCGACCCGGCGGGCGGGCGCATCGAAGCGCTGCGCAACGGGATCGACACGGCGGCTTTCGATCCACTGGCGGTCACGCCGCACCCGGAGCTTACGGCGCAGGCTGGGCCGCACCTCGTGCTCACCGGCCAGATGGACTATGCACCCAACGTCGCCGCGGCGCTCCGGACGGCGGAGCGGCTGCTTCCGGAGATCCGGAAGGCGCACCCGGGGGCCAGTTTCCACGTCGTCGGCCGCGCGCCCGTGCCGCAGCTGCGGCGGCTCGACGGGCAGGGCGGGGTTCGCGTCTGGGGCGAAGTGCCCGACGTGCGCCCGTTCCTCGCGGCCGCAGACGCGGTGCTCGCCCCGCTCGAGATCGCGCGCGGCATTCAGAACAAGGTGCTGGAGGCCATGGCCATGGCGCGGCCCGTCGTCCTCTCGCCCGAGGCTGCGACCGGGATCGATGCGCATGACGGCGAGCACTTCGCCGTCGGAGCCGACGACCTGGCATTGATCGACCGCACACTTGCGCTGCTGCAAGACGCGGCCGCCGCCGGTGCCATGGGCGCCGCCGCACGCCGCAACGTGGTGGAGCATCAGGGCTGGGCCGCCATGCTCGCCCCGCTCGGCGGGATCGTCGGCGCGCGCCGGGCGGAGGCGCGCCGCGATGCCGCCTGAGGCGAGCCTACCGCTTGCGGGCGAGGGGATGTTCGCCCGGGTTCCGGCCGCGTGGCGCGGCCCGCTGGCCCGTCTCGCCGCCGCCTGGCTCGCGCTCGTGCTCCTCACCGGCCGCGACTGGCTGGCGATGGCCGACAAGTGGTGGAACGTCTCGACTTACAACC
>JAPSJS010000069.1 GCA_031178065.1 Altererythrobacter sp. | reverse complement strand
TTCGACCCGTTCCGCAACCGATGGGCGGCTCTCGCCCTGGCCGGGCTGATCCTGCTTGCCGCCGCTACGCTGGTGGGCAGCGAGGATGACGGCGGGCTGCTCGACCGGATGGCCGAGCGGCAACGCGCCGGGGAGCCCGGCCCGTCCGAACCGATCGAGATGCCCGAAGGCGTTCCGGAACCCGAGCGCGCCCCGCCTGAACGCGAGTTCAGCGGGCCGATGGATGGCGAAAGCTTCACGCCGGATGCGGAACTGATCGACGATACGCAGGGGTTCGACGCCACGCCCCCTATCGTGCACGAAGGGCCGGACGACGGCCTGGTTCTTGAAGCTGGGGAGGACGCGCCTATGGTGCCCTACGATGTCGAAGGATCCGGATCGTAGCGAGCTCGCGGTCGAGCGCACAAAATACGCCGAAGACCGCAACATCATGGCGATGGAGCGGACTTTCGCCGGATGGATCCGCACGGCTTTCGCCGCGATCGGCATCGGTGTCGGCTTTCACGCGCTGTTCGGCGACTTCCAGCCGCTCTGGCTGGCCAAGGCGATCGCATCGCTGTTCATCGCCGCGGGAGCCGCACTGGCGTTCACCGCCCAGCGCCGCGCCTGCCGCACGCTCGAACGGCTTCACCCGCACTCGATCGAGCACGCATCCTCACCCAATTTCCGGCTGCTGGCTTTTGCGGTGATGCTCGGCTCGGGGATTCTGATCGCGGGACTGTGGCTGCTGAACGACGGCAATCTGTCGAGCTAGGTTCCGTCGCCGCGCAGGCCGTCGGGCTTGTGCGCCTCACCGTACTTGTCGACATTGTCGTCGTGGTTCGGCTCGCCGCGATAGGCGTCCATGTCGATCCGGCCCGAGCTTTCCATATCGCGCATGTGATCGACGATGTCCTGCGTCGAATCGTTCATCAGGCCGCTGGAATTGTCGTCCTTCTCGCTCTCGGTCGGGCTGCGCTCCGACGGCTCCATCGCCTCTTCCGCGACTTCCTGCGTCTGCGAGCGATGATCGTCCTGCTCGGCGTTGTGCATCTCGGGCGCGAGGTCGGCCTGGCGCTCTTCCTGACTCTTCACGGGTTTGTCGGCCATGCGAATTCTCCTTCGCATGGGCAACGGCGGCGCGTGCCGGCCGTTCCTCCGTTCAGCGCGTCGGAACGGGTTCTTCGCCCGAATAGTCGTAGAAGCCGCGGCCGGTCTTGCGGCCGAGCCAGCCCGCCTCGACGTATTTCACCAGCAGCGGCGCGGGGCGGTACTTGGGATCGCCGGTGGTCTTGTGGAGCACCTGGATGATCTCGAAACAGGTGTCGAGGCCGACGAAATCCGCAAGCTGCAGCGGCCCCATCGGATGGTTGAGGCCGAGCCGGCAGCCCTTGTCGATGTCCTCGATGCTGGCCGTGCCCTGGCCGAGCACGAACACCGCCTCGTTGAGCATGGGCAGGAGGATGCGGTTGACCACGAAGCCCGGCTCGTCCTGCGAGAGCACGACTTCCTTGCCAAGTTCCTCCGCGAAAGCGCGAGTGCGGGCGGTCGTCTCGTCGGAGGTCGCGAGGCCGGGGATGACCTCGATCAGCCCCATTACGGGCACGGGGTTGAAGAAATGGAGACCGATGAAGCGCGCCGGGTCGGGCGACCAGTTGGCCATGCGGGTGATCGGGATCGAGCTGGTGTTGCTGGCGAGGATCGCGTCCTGCGCCAGGACCTTGCCTGCCGCTTCGAAGATCGCGCGCTTGATCTCTTCGCGCTCGGTCGCGGCTTCGATGATCAGCTCGGCATCGGCCATGGTCTCGTAACCGGCGACGGGGGTGATCCGCGCCAGGGCGGCATCCGCTTCGGCAATCTCGATCTTGCCCTTGCCGACGAGCTTGCCGAGCGTGCCGTCGATCCCGGCCCTGGCCTTCTCGGCGACACTCAGATCGACATCCGCAAGAAGGACCTCGATACCGCGCCGCGCGACCGTCTGCGCTATGCCGGAGCCCATCTGGCCCGCCCCGATGATTCCAACCTTTCGCATCGCACACGCCCTTCGCAGTTGCAGCAGAAGGGGGCTGTTAGCCGCTCGGCGGCACGCTGGCTAGCGGTTGGCGCCGGGCACCCATTTCACGTCGCCCCGCCCATCCGCATTGAGCGCGCGGGCGAGAACGAAGAGATAGTCGGACAGGCGATTGACGTAGGCCAGCGCTGCGGGGTTGGCCGACTCGCGCTCTGCCAGCGCGGTCATTGCCCGCTCCGCCTCACGCACGGAAGCACGGGCGACATGGACGCGGGCCGCCGCTTCGGTGCCGCCGGGGAGAACGAAGCTCTTGAGCGGCTCGAGCCGCCCGTTGATGCGGTCGATCTGGCCTTCCAGCCAACCGACTTGCGCCTGCACGATCCGCAGCGTCATCTCCGACGGTGCGAAGTCCTCACCCGGCGTCGCGAGGTCGGCGCCGAGATCGAACAGATCGTTCTGGATGCGGTAGATCGTCTCCGCGTGCTCTCCGCCGCCGAGCACGGCCGCGGCCACGCCGAGCGCGCTGTTCGCGCTGTCGACTTTGCCGATCGCGGCGATGCGCAGCGAGTGCTTGGCCGTGCGCGAGCCGTCGACGAGACCGGTGGTGCCGTCGTCGCCGGTGCGGGTGTAGATCCGGTTGAGCTTGACCACGCGCGGGGCCGGTGCCGCTTAGCTGGAGACGGCGAGCAGGACCGCGACGACCAGCACGGCCAGCGCCTGGTACTTGATGCGTGCGAACATCATCTTGTTCTGCATCAACTGCATCTCGGTCGCGCCGCCGGTGTCCTCGCGCTCGAGGTCCATCTTGGTGCTCTTCAGGAACGCGACGATGCCGCGCACCAGCGAATAGACGACCAATCCCATGAGGACGACGAGGACGATGACGAAGAACGTGGTCATCTGCCTAACCTAGTCACTCGCCGAGCGAAATGCCAGCAGGGAAGCGCCCCGCACGAAGATCGGCCGCGAGCGCGAGGCCGGCCTCCCCCGCCCGGCGGCGGTCCGCAAGCGAGGGCGAGTTGCGGCGCTTGGCCAGCTTGCGGCCATCCGGGTCGAGCAACAGCGGGTGATGATGCCAGGTCGGCACTGGCAGGCCGAGCAGCGCCTGGAGCAGGCGGTGGACGTGGGTCGCGGCGAACAGGTCGCGCCCGCGCGTCACCAGCGTGACGTCGTCCGCCGCGTCGTCAAGCGTGGCGGCGAGATGATAGCTCGCCGGCGTCTCGCGGTCCTTGCGCACCAGAACCACGTCGCCGAGGCGCGCCGGATCGGCCTGCTGCACGCCGGCGCGCTCGTCGGTCCAGGTCAGCGGCCCGGTCCGCGCGAGAGCCTCCGTCACGTCGAGCCGCCAGGCGGCCGGTTCGCTCGCGTCGACGGCGCGGCCCTTGCAGGTTCCGGGATAGACCGGCCCTTCGGGACCGATGATCTTCGCTGCCGCGGCGATCTCCGCCCGCGTGCAGATGCAGGGGTAGAGCAGGCCCTCACCTCGCAGCCGGTCGGCGGCGGCGGCATAGCTCGCCAGCCGCGCCGATTGCGGAGCGACCTCCTGCCATTCGATCCCGAGCCAGGCGAGATTGGAGCGGAATTCCTGCACGAGCTCCGCCCGGCTGCGCGCGCCGTCGATGTCCTCGATCCTGAGCAGGAAACGTCCGCCGCGGTCGCGGGCGAGATCGTGCGCGACGATGGCCGAGAAAGCGTGCCCGAGGTGCAACGAGCCGTTCGGACTGGGGGCGAACCGGGTGACGATCAGCGAAGGCCTCCGTGGCGCGAATGCCGCGACTCGCGAAAAAAGCTTGTGGATTCGGTCCCTGTAACAGTCTTGACGCGTTTTGCGGCAAGTGCTCCCTTCCGACGTATCAGGGAGGACACGCGAAGGTGTTCAAGGCCGAACTGATCGAACGGGCGGCGCAATTCAGGAGCGCCGAAGAAGATCCGACACGCAGCTTGTCGGCATGCCCTGCGCTCGTCCTCAATGCCGACTTCACGCCGCTCTCGTATTATCCGCTGAGCCTGTGGCCGTGGCAGACCGCCATAAAGGCGATCTTCCTCGACCGGGTGGACGTGATCGCGACGTACGAGCGGGAGGTCCACTCGCCCTCGCTCGACATGAAGATCCCGAGCGTGATCGCGCTCAAGCAGTACGTGAAGCACTCGGAATTCCCCGCCTTCACCCGCTTCAACGTGTTCCTGCGCGACCGCTTCGCCTGCCAGTACTGTGGCAGTCCCCAGCACCTGACGTTCGACCACGTCGTACCCCGCCGCCTTGGGGGCAAGACGACCTGGGAAAACATCATCACCGCATGCGCGCCGTGCAACATGAGGAAGGGCGGCCGCACGCCTCGCCAGGCGCACATGCCGCACGTCAGCCCGATCCGCCCGACAAGCTGGCAATTGCAGGAACGCGGCAAGGCATTCCCGCCGAACTACCTCCACGAAACCTGGCGCGACTGGCTCTACTGGGACATCGAACTGGAGGAGTGAGGGCCGGCGGCAGATCGACGCGATGTGCGTCTTGCGGAGGTAAGCCGTAATGCTTGGAAGGGTGGCCTGGTTATCGATGCTTTTGCTCGCAGCGCCGGTTGCGGCGCAGGAGCCGAGCAATGACACCGGATCGCAGGCCGCCGAGCAGCCGACCAATCCGGAAATGACGGCGATCTTCGAAGCGGATCAGGCCGCGCGGAAAGGGTCGGACATTGATTGGGCCACCGTCACGGTAGAGGACGCAGCGCGCAGGACGCGCGTTGGGGAACTGCTCGATGCAGGCCAACTGCACAGCGGCGACGACTTTTACCACGCTGCGTTCGTCTTCCAGCATGGTAGCGAGCCATCGGATTACTTGAAGGCCCATGCGCTGGCGCTTGTTGCAGTGGCGCGCGGCAAAGAAACGGCGACGTGGATCGCCGCCGCGACCCTGGACCGCTATCTCATGGCCATCGGGCAACCGCAGATCTACGGAACCCAGTTCACCAAGCCCAGCGATGGTGATTGGTCCCAAGAACCATATCAGCGAGAGCTGCTGAGCGATGCCTTGCGCGAAGCTTCCCTCGTTCCGCCAATCGCTGAGCAAGAGAAAAAGCGGTCCGAACTCTCCGCGCGCGATAGGGATAAGTAACCGCCATCCTAGCCAACAGTCAGGTAACCGGCGCCCTCTCGCGAAATTCGTCCCGCTGCCATTCGCCGCTCTCGAGCACGTCCGCCAGATGCCGCGCCGCCTCCGCCACGTCCGCGAACGAGACATAGGCCGGGGCGAAGCCGAGGCGCAGGATGTCGGGGTCGCGGAAGTCGCCGATCACGCGGCGGCCGATGAGGGCCTGGCAGATCGCGTAGGCCTCCGGGTGGCGGAAGGAGAGTTGGCTGCCGCGCTGCGTGGGGTCCGTTGGGCTGACAAGGTCGAGGTCGACGCTCGACCGGTCGAGGCAGGTGCGGAAGAACTCGGACAGCGCACGCGACTTCGCGGCGAGGCGCTCGACGCCGATCTCCGCGATCAGCTCCACGCCGGTTTCCAGCGCAGCGAGGCCGAGGATCGGCGGGGTGCCGGCGAGCAGACGGTTCATGCCGGCGCCCGGCGCGTAGTCGTCGGAGAAGGCGAAGGGCGCGGCGTGGCCCATCCACCCGGTCAGGGGTTGCTCCAGCGCCTCGTGGTGGCGGCGTGCAGCATAGGCGAAGGCGGGGGCGCCGGGCCCGCCGTTGAGGTATTTATAGCCGCAGCCGACCGCGAAGTCCGCCTCGCAGCGGTCGAGCTCGAGCGGGATCGCGCCCGCGCTGTGCGACAGGTCCCACAGGACAAGCGCGCCGGCCTCGTGCGCGGCGCGGGTGAGCGCGGCCATGTCGAAGACCGCGCCGGTCTTGTAGTGGACATGGGTCAGCAGCAGCAGCGCGACGTCGTCGCCCAGCGCCTCGGCGATCCGCTCGCGCGGCGCGAGGCGGCGTTCGGCGAGGCCCTGCGCTTCGAGCCCGGCGATCATGTAGAGGTCGGTCGGGAAATTGCCCGGTTCGGACAGCACGACCTTGCGCCCGGGCCGCATGCGGAGCGCGGCCGCGATCAGCTTGAACAGGTTCACCGAAGTGCTGTCGCAGGCGATCACCTCGTCCGGCGCGGCGCCGATCAGCGGGGCGATCTTGCCACCGACGCGTTGCGGCATGCCGATCCAGTCGGCGCTGTTCCAGCTCCGGATCAGCCCATCGCCCCATTCGCCGCGGATTACCTCTGCCATCCGGTCGGCAGTGGCTGTCGGCAGCGCGCCAAGCGAGTTGCCGTCGAGGTAGATCACCCCCGCCGGCAGATCGAACCGCGCGCGATATTCGCGCAGCGAATCGGCGGCGTCGAGGGCGCGGGCTTCGTCCAGCATCAGATCGCCGTCCGGACGCTGAGCAGCTCGGGGAAGAACGCCTGTTTCAGCACGCCTTCGAGATAGGGCACGCCGGGCGTGCCGCCGGTGCCGCGCTTGAAGCCGATGATGCGCTCGACCGTCTTCAGATGGCCGAAGCGCCAGCGCTGGAAGTGGTATTCGAGATCGACCAGCTTCTCGGCCAGCTCGTACAGGTCCCAGTGCGCCGAAGGGTCGCGGTAGATCTCCGCCCAGGCCGCCTCGACCTCGGGTGAGTGCCGCCATGGGCCGTCTTGGTTCCGTTCGAGCACGTCGTCGGGAATCGCGAATCCGCGCCGGGCGAGCAGGCGGATCGCCTCGGCATAGAGGCTCGGGCGGGCAAGCTCGGCCCGCAGTGCATCGGCGACGTCCGGCGTCGCCTCGTGGATCGTCACCATGTCCGGGTTGCGGCCACCGAGGAGGAATTCCATCAGCCGGTACTGCGCCGACTGGAATCCGCTCGAACTGCCGAGATAGGGCCGCACGGTCGAGTAGTCGTGCGGCGTCATTGTGGAGAGCACGTCCCAGCTCTGGATCAGCTGCCCCTGCGCGCGAGCGACGCGGGCGAGCATCTTGAACGCCGGGCGCAGCGTGTCGGCGGCGATGTGATCGCGAGCGGACTGAAGCTCGTGCAGGCAGAGCTTGAGCCACAGCTCACTCGCCTGATGGACGATGATGAACAGCATCTCGTCGTGTGCGCCCGAGACCGGGTGCTGCGCCGCCAGGATGCGGTCGAGATCGAGATAGGACGAATAGGTGACGTCACGGGCCATGCGACGTCCCTAGCGCGAAGCGATTGCGAGTGAAACTATCCCTCGATCACGCGCGTCGCCGGATGATGCTTGTCGAGATGCTTGCGGACGATCTTCAGATTGCGCGTGTTGGAGCGGAACAGGAGATCGAAGGCGTCGCCCGCAATGGGGATCGCGCCGACGGCCGTGTCGAACGCGACATTGCCCGCCATCCGCCACAGCTTCCACTTGGGCATGCCGAGATTGCGCGCTTCCCACACAATGTAGGCGCCCATGGCCGCAGTCACGACGTCGCCCACGATGGGAACGAGCCCGGCGATCGCGTCCAGCCCGACCGGATAGTTGATCCCGGGAATGCGGAAGCTGCGCTCGAGCAGCATCTCCATCGCCTCGATCCGCTTGCGGACCGACTGCGGATCATTGCCGAGAGGCAGTTCGACGCCCATTGCCTGGGGTTTCTGGCGCTCGTCCATGCGGTTCTCCTTGCAGCCCTAGATGGGCCGGAGCGCAAGCGGGAGCAAGGGATGGACGTTCCAGCGGTTTTCCTGAAACCCCTCGATCCCCCCGCGGACCAGCGACCAGCGGATCGGCGCGCCGATCGGGATGTAGACGTTGCTCGCGGCAAGCTCGGCCTCGGCCTCGGCGAACAGCGCAGCGCGGACCATCGGGTCAGCTTGCGACCGCGCTTCGGCCACGCGCGCATCGGCCTCGGGCACGCAGAGGCCGGTGTCGAGCGCGCAGTTGAACTGGTTGAGGAACCAGCGCGCGCTGCCGTAGCGGGCGACCCGGTCGACCAGCGTGAGATCGGCCTCGCCGGCATCCTCGACCCGCTCCAGGCGGATACCGATGGCGGACAGGTCCGCCGCCAGCTCGCGGAACAGCAGGCCCGAGCCCGGACCGTCCGGCAGCGCGATGGTGACACGGGCGGAGCGTTCCTCATCCTCTCCCAGCCATGCGGCGACGCGCTGCGCAGCCTGGGCGCGGCGTTCCTCCAGCGTGAGGTCGGTCCAGCGCTCGTCGATCGTGCCGATGTCGTCAGGCAGGCCCGGCGCAACGATCCGGGTGGTGGGAATCCAGCCGCCGATGTTGAACGGCTGGAGCAGCGCCTCGCGGTCGATCGCCATCGCCACCGCCTCGCGCCGGGCCGCATCGGCCAGCAGGCCCTCGCGCGAATGGACACGCAGGCCGAACAGGCCGAGCGCCGCGTCGAGCCGGACGGTCCCGCGCGAGAGCGCGCCGACGTCGGCCAGCGGGAGATCGGCGAGCCGGCCGTTGAGCACCAAGTCGGCCCCACGCGATTCGAACGCCGCGATCGCCTGCTCCGCCGGCAGCGCACGCAGGCGAAGCTGCCGGATGCGCTGGCGCCATTCGGGATCGGCCGGCAGGCCGCGCGATTCGGGCGGCCGCGGCTGCAGGATCCACGCCTCGTCGGTCCGGTTGACGGCCATCGGCCCGGTGCCGCGCCCGTTGCGGCGCAGCCCGAGTTCGGGCTGGGCGAGCACTTGCAGCAAGTCGGGCATCGGGCTCCACAGGCGGATCTCGATCACCCGCCCGGTCATTGCCCGCACTTCCCGGATCTTGGCGAGATCGAGCCCGAGCGAGGTGCCGCTAAGCCGTGCGATCGTCCGCCCCAGTTCGGCGCGAACGTCCTCCGATTCGATTGAGGTGCCGTCCGCCCAGTCCGAATTGCGCAAGCGGAAGATGTAGCTGAGGCCGTCGTCGGTGACGATCCAGCGCTCGGCGACCGCGGGCACGACGTTGCCGCTGGCGTCGAGCGACACGAGCCCTTCCGCGGTCGCGGCGCGCAAGTGCTGCCCGGCGGGGGAGAGGCGCAGCCCGTCCTCCTCCAGCTCTTCCGGCTGGCCGATGAAGACGACGTCGACCAGATCATCGTCGCCCGCGCCGCCGCAGCCGGCGAGCGCGAGAGGCGCGAAGAGGGACAGGGCCAGAGTGCGGAATCTCATCTCCGCAATGGCCTAGCAAGCAAACCGGGCGAGGTCAGCCGCGAAGAACGTGGATCAGAGCTTGCGCAGGCGCGAGGGATCGACCGCGCCGTGCAGCGGCATGATCGAAGCGGGCTTGGTGAAGCGCGGGGTGCCCGCGTCGGGTGAACTGACCTGCGCGCGCACACGGCTGGCATCGATTTCATCCGAGAAGGCGATGCCGAAGCGCTTGTCCTGGACCCAGGCCACCGTGCCGTCGACCCAGCCGATATTGCGCAGGTCGACCGACAGCCGCGCGCCCCGCTCCACCCGCACGTCGCCTTCGGCCATCATGCCGCCGGCGGAAAGATTACGGACCTTGACCCGGTGCTCCGCCGCGTCGCCGGCAAGGCGAAGCGATGCCAGCAGAAACAGGCTGTCGCGTGGGATGTGTCTGGTGTCGACGCCGGACATTCGCGGTTTCCTGCCCTTTTCCTCGGTCCAAAAATTCCGCGCCGCCGAGCGACCCGCGGGTCCGAATCGGCTTAGGCGCGATTGGCTAAGGAAGCTTTAAGCCTGTTTGCCCGCCGGCCGAAGCCGGCGCGCAATCAGTCGTCGCGCGAGATCTTCTCGCGCCGCTCGTGCGCTTCCTGCGCCTCGACCGTCATCGTCGCGATGGGTCGCGCGATCAGGCGGCGAATGCCGATCGGATCGCCCGTCACCTCGCAGTAGCCGTATTCGCCGCCATCGATCCGGCGCAGCGCGGCGTCGATCTTGGCGATCAGCTTGCGCTGCCGGTCGCGGGTGCGCAGCTCGATACCCCAGTCCGCCTCGCTCGAGGCGCGGTCATTGAGATCGGGTTCCCGGATCGGGCCGTCCTGCAGAGACTGCAGCGTCGCCGACGAAGCGTCGAGGATCGACCGTTTCCATTCGAGGAGGAGCTTGCGGAAGAAGTTGACCTGCTGCTCGCTCATGTAAGGCTCGTCTTCGCGCGGCACGTAGTCCGCCGCGATCGATTTTCGGGCCTTTTCGAGAACTTCGATGTCGCTGGACATCGCGGACGCCATAGTTGCCTCTCAACCCCTGCCGGCCGCAGCCGGCGCTTGTTTCAGGCCGTCCGGTACATTCCGGCGACCCGGACCTTCGCGTTGGGCGCGCCTATAGGCGGGGGCAAAAGCACGCACAAGCGACAATCGATGCCGCGCGCTACCCTCGTGAAAATTAAGCCAGCCCGAACGGCCGCGCCCGCCCCGGCAAGATCCCGTCCCTGCGTTAACGGTTTGTTGACCATGAGTGCTGAAAGTCGGCGTCATAGGCGATGGGGATCGCCGGATTTTTTGGGGGGAACTGACAATGGAACTGATTCCGATTGAAGGCGGCATGGCGCTGCCCATCGACAGTGCTGCTGCCGAGATGCTGGTCGCGCGCTGCCTGGCTGCGGCGGCGCACGGCGACCCGGCCGCCTATTTCGATCTCGGCGTCGCTTTCTCGACCGGCAGCCACGGCGCGCCGTGCGACCTCGTCGAAGCGCACAAGTGGTTCAATCTCGCCGCGCTGGGCGGGCACGAGGCAGCCGCCGGCTGCCGCGCCGAGGTTTCCGAGGAAATGACCGCCCGCGAGATCGCCGAGGCGCAGCGCCGCGCGCGCAATTGGCTCAGCACCAGCGAGCGCAAGGTCGCCTAGGGTCCCTAACCTTTTCGGAACGGTGTCCGCTCGGCCATGGACGAGCGGTCGAGCGATACGCCTTCGCGCTCGCGCTCGAGGAAATCGGCGACCGCTTCGCGAAAACCCGGATCGGCGATCCAGTGCGCCGACCATGTCTCGACCGGCTCGTAGCCGCGCATGAGCTTGTGTCCGCCCTGCGCACCGGCCTCGACCCGCGCGATCCCGCGCTCGATCGCGGCGTCGATCGCCTGATAGTAGCACAGCTCGAAATGGAGGAAGCGCCGCTCGGCGGTGCAGCCCCAGTAGCGCCCGAACAGCGTCGTCCCGCCGATCACGTTGAGCGCGCCGGCGATCGGCACGCCGTTCTCGTAAGCGAAGACCAGCAGGATGCAGTCCGCCATCCGCTCGCCGAGCAGGGTGAAGGCTTCGCGCGTCAGATAGGGGTGGCCCCACTTGCGCGCGCCGGTATCCTGGTAGAATTCCCAGAACGCGTCCCAATGCTCGGGCCGGATCGCGTCGCCGGACAGGTGGCGGATCTCCAGCCCCTCCTGCGCGGCGGCGCGTTCCTTGCGGATCGCCTTGCGCTTGCGCGAGCTGAGCGCAGCGAGAAAATCGTCGAAGCTGGCGTAGCCGCGGTTTTCCCAGTGGAACTGGAGGTCGCTGCGCAGCATCCAGCCTGCCCGCTCGAACAATGTGCGCTGCGCCGGCTCGATGAAGGTCGCGTGGGCGGAGGAGAGCTTGAAATGGCCGCAGACCCATTCGGCCGCGCGCAGGAGAACTTCCGCGTCGCCCGGCGTGGCGGCCAGCAGCCGTGGCCCAGTGGCGGGCGTGAACGGGACCGCGATCTGCAGCTTGGGATAGTAGGCGCCGCCCGCCCGCTCGTAAGCGTCGGCCCAGGCGTGATCGAACACGTATTCGCCCTGGCTGTGCGACTTGACGTAAGCCGGCATGGCCGCGGCAAGCCGGTGGTCCGGCCCCCGCTCGACCACGATCGGCAGCGGCAGCCAGCCCGCTTCCGGCCCGACGCTGCCCGACTCCTCGAGCGCGGTGAGGAAGTCGTAGGAGACGAACGGATTGTCCGTGCCCGCGAGCGCGTCCCATTCGGCGCGCGGCAGCGAGCCGACCGATTCGGCGGTGCGCACGCGCGGCTCGCCGTCACTCACGCCAATCCTTCTCCCTCGGCAATGGCCGCATCGGCACGGAGAGCCGCGCGCTCCCTCAACTCGGCACTACGAACGGTCCAAGTCAGGACCGGCAGCCCACGCTTGCGCTGGCCTTCAGGGAAGCGGCTCGGCAGGTCGCGCACGTCGTAGGCGAGGAAATCGGGCCGCGCGTGCCACAGCGCGGCGTGGCGCCGCCAGAGGCCGGCGAGGCCCCTGTTGTCTTCCTCGGTGATGACCAGCCCGCGCACCGTGCGTGGCGAGTGGACCGAGAACCAGCGCGACACTCGCGGGTCGAAGCTCATCACCGCATGCAGGCCGCGGTAGCCGTCGAGGGCGCGGCGCACGGCGAGGCACAGCGGCGCGACCCGCCGTTCGCGCTTGGACTTCAGTTCGATCAGCACGGGCACCCTGCCCGCGACTTGCGCCAGCATGCGCTCGAGCGAGGGGACGCGGTCGCTGCTGCCCGAGAGCGCGATCCGTTCGATCTCCGCCAAGGGGCGGCGGATCACCGGGCCGCGCTCGTCGGTCAGCCGCTCGAGCTCCCAGTCGTGGAACACCGCCGCGTGTCCGTCGCCGGTGCGCTGCACGTCACACTCGATCCCGAGCCCCCGCGCCATCGCCTCGGCAAAGGCCGAAGGCGAGTTCTCGGGCACGCCGGACGAATGGAGCCCGCGATGGGCATAAGTCCATTGGGCGAGCCATTCGACCCGCCGGGGATCAGGGGCCGGCGCCCGCCATGCGTCGATCGGGTTCAGCTCAGTCCCTCACTGCGACGACCGCATCCACCTCGACCGCGGCGCCGAGCGGGAGCGCCGGAACGCCGACCGCGGCGCGCGCATGGCGGCCGGCGTCGCCGAACACTTCCAGCATCAGGTCCGACACGCCGTTCGCCACTTTAGGCTGGTCGGTGAAGTCGCCCGCCGAATTGACGAAGGCGCCGAGCTTGACGATCCGCTCCACCCGGTCGAGCGAGCCGAGCGCGGCCTTGAGCTGTGCGAGGACCATCAGGCCGCAGGCGCGTGCCGCCGCGGCGCCCTGGTCAAGCGCGACATCCTCGCCCAACCGTCCGATCACCAGCTTGCCGTTAACGAACGGCAACTGGCCCGAGACATGGGCCAGACCGCCCGCGACGACCACCGGAACATAGCTCGCGACCGGCGCCGCGGCCTCCGGCAGCGTGATCCCCAGTTCGGCAAGTTTCGCTTCGATGCTCATGCGTGTTCCCTATCCTGTGTTTCCAGATTCAATTGGTCCATCAGCCACGGCAGCGCCTCGCCCCAGGTGTCGATGCGGGCATGGGCATGGCCGGCGCGGTGCGCGCAGTCGATGTGCGGCGCGAGCTGCGGCTCGCCGCAGAGGTGCAGACGAACGACCTCCGGCACAGTCTCGGCGGCCGAGTGGTGGTGCTGCGGCAGGTCGTCGATGAAGATCGCGCGGCTGGGCGCATATTCCTCGACGATCGCCTTGAGCGCCGGCCCCTTGGGCCCCTGGTTGGTGAAGACCCGCGCCGCAATCCCGTGATCGGCGAGCTGGCGCGCGCGGCGCTCCTGCCGTTCGTCGTTCAGGTTGGTCAGGATC
>JAPSJS010000102.1 GCA_031178065.1 Altererythrobacter sp. | reverse complement strand
TCTCGCGCGGCCGGATCGCATCGCTGCGGGCAAGCGCCCAGAGCGACTGCCACACGGGCACGGCGGGCGCCTGATAAGTGCGGTTGGCGAAGCCGAAGGCGGCGACGCCGCGCTCGGGCGCGAGCACCACGAAGCTGCCATAACCGGGATAGCCGCCGCCATGGCTGAGCGTGAGGCCGAGATCGCAGTCCGGCGTCACGCGCATCCCCATGCCATAGGCGATGGCGTGGACGCATTTGTCGCCCTCTGGCCCACCGTTGCGCGGGGCGATGCGCACGAAATTCAGCCCCTGCGCCATCTCGCGCACGGTGGCGCGCTTGACCGGGCCGATATCGGGCCCGTCGCGCGCCGGCCAGGCGGAGAGCAGGAAGGCGACCCATCTGGCATAGTCGGTGGCGGTGGTGACGAGGCCGCCCATCGCGCCGAACGCGCCATCCCGCATCGACGGCTCCTCGACCCAGCGCTCGTCCTCCCAGCGATAGCCGACGGCGAGCTTGCCTTTGGGCACTTCGCCGACCTCATAAGTCGAGGCGGTCATGCCGAGTGGGCGGAGGATCGTGTCGCGGATATAGGCCTGGTACGGCTTGCCCGAGGCATTGGTGACGATGCGGCCGAGCAGCGCATAGCCGAAGTTCGAATATTCGTGCTGCTGCTGCCCGACGCGGCTCCATGGCACGCCGGCGGCGATCATTGCCGTGAACCCGGCCTCGCTCAGCACTTGCTGACGGTCGCCCCACGGATCGTCGGTGACGAAACCGCCGACATGCGCGAGCAGGTCGCGGATGCGGATGCGCGGGGCGTCACTGGTCGGGTAGGTCCAGCCGCGCATTTGGGGGATGTGCTTCTCGGCAAGATCATCGAGCGCCAGTTTGCCGTCATCGCGCAGCTTGAGGATGGCGAGCGCGGTGAATGCCTTGCTCATCGATGCGATGCGGAAGCGGGTGTCGAGCGTCACCGGCGCGCCGCCGACGGTCTGGGCGCCCAGCGCCGCGGAAAGCACGATTCTGCCGTCCTTGACCACGGCATAGACCAAGCCGGGCACCGGGGTGCGCTGCTGGAATTTCGCGAAGGCATCGTCGATCTCGACGATCGCAGCGGGCGGGAGTTGGCCGGGTTGCGGCTGCTGCGCCTGCGCCCCGGCGGATAGCGGAACCGCCGCAGTCAGCAGGGCGGCAAGCATGGCGCGGTTGACGAAGTTGACACTTTTGACGTGTTTTGACGCGCGGGTGTCAACCGGCGTGTCGGCGTGCGGGGGTATGAAATCGGGGTGCTTCGTCATGCCCCGAGGCAATCAGAGAAATTCCAACATTGGAAGCGAAAATCAGCCGTTGCGGCCGGTGCGGAGCGCTTCGGCCCAGTCCGCCCTGCCCTCACGCTCTGCCTTGGCGGCGGCGGACAGGTGATCGTAGGGGATGGCGCGAAGCTCGACATCGACTCCCCGCACCAGCGCGTAGCGGGCGAGCGGATCGCCATTCTCGACGGCATAGAAGGCGGGATGGTCGTCGGTATAGGCCTGAAGCCCGACGCTGCCGGGGTTCGCGATGCTGCGGCCGTCGGCAAGCGTGACGATGCGCGCGACATGGGTGTGGCCGCACAAGATCAGTGAGGCGGCCGTGTCGCCGAGACGCTCGCCGATCTCGGCATCCGCTGCATCGCGCAAACCGCCGTTCTCGACAGTGTGGAGCAAATGCTCGATATCGCTGCGGGGGCTGCCGTGAACCAGCAGGATTTCCCCTAATCCCGTCATCCCGGTCTCCATGCCGGGATCCACCGGGCGGCAAGCGGTGGTTGCGAGGCTCGATGGCAGCACTCGCGGCGATGTGGATCCCGGCACGGAGGCCGGGACGACGGTTAGGGTTTCGGGCTGCGCCGCCAGCCAAGTGAGATGCGCGTCGTTCAGTTGCGCCCGCGTGAAGCGATCCGAGGCGTTCATGCGATCGGGGGCGTGGGTCAGCAGTTGGCGCTCATGATTGCCCGCGAGCGTCGGCCAGTCTTCCCGCATCAGCAGGTCGGCTGTTTCGGCGGGCCACAGCGGGCCGGAGAGGCTGTCGCCGAGATTGACGAAGCGGGTGGCGCCCGCGGCGCGAGCGTCGGCGATGACCGCTTCGAGCGCGGGGAGATTGCCGTGGATATCCGAGAGGACGGCGATCATTCGCCGGGGATCACTCGGCCCAGCCGTCGGCGATGATGAGCCCGGTCTCGTCCCAGCGCGGCACCGCGGCGGGCTGCATCGGGACCATGAAGCGCTTGCCGTCCGCCTTCGCGATCTCGATCACGTCGCCCGCGCCGAAATTCTCGACCGCGACGACGGTGCCGATCGCCTCGCCCGCTTCGGAGAGCACGGCGAGGCCGATCAGGTCGGCATGGTAATATTCCCCCTCCCCCAGCGGCGGCAGCGCGGTGCGGGGCACGGTGAGCTCGGTGCCGCGGAGCTTCTCGGCGGCGGTGCGGTCGGGGATTTCGGCGAAGCGTGCGATGGCGCCGTTGTTGCCGTGACGCAGCGATTTGAGCGTCAGCGCGCCGCCGTTGAAGCTGCGGTGCGCGGCAAGGTCTTCGGCGAAGACCTTCAGGCGGACCTCCCCCGTCACGCCGTGCGCGCCGATGACGACGGCGAGCGTGACGGGGCGATCACTTGCCAAGGATCAGCCCTCGGCCTTTTCCTCGGTCGCGTCGGCGGCCGGAGCTTCCTCGGCGGTCGCTTCGGCGGCAGGCGCTTCCTCAGCAGCAGCTTCGGCAACCTGCTCGGCTTCCGCAGTCGGCTCTTCGGTCGCAGCTTCGACTTCGGCGGCGGCGACTTCGACGGTCTCGGCCTGGGCTTCCTCGACGGAAGCCTCCTCGACGGAAGCCTCCTCCGCGACGGCTTCGACGGCCGGAGCTTCCTCGGTGACCTCAGGCTCAGGCTCCGGAGCCGGCGCGGCGGCAGCCGCAGCGGCGGCTTCCTCGGCGGCCTTCAGCTTCTCGGCACGTTCCTCGGCGCGCTCGACGGCCTTTTCGCCCGGCTTCGCCTTGTTGGGATTGTTGCGCGCGGCGCGCTCCTTGACGCCGGTAACGTCGAGGAAGCGGGCGACGCGATCGGTCGGCTGCGCGCCGACGCTCAGCCAATGCTTGGCGCGGTCGGTGTCGAGCTTGAGACGGTCGGCGTCATCCTTGGCGAGAAGCGGGTTGTAGGTGCCGATCTTCTCGATGAACTTGCCGTCGCGGGGC
>JAPSJS010000068.1 GCA_031178065.1 Altererythrobacter sp. | reverse complement strand
CCCTTCAGGGGAGAGGGTTGGGAGAGGGGGCAACGTGATCCCCTCTCAATTCCGACTAGTACCCGCATGCGCGGGCACAAGTCTTCGTATCTCTCCCCTGAAGGGGAGAGAGCGACAGCGCGAACAAAGCGAAAGCGAGTGCAAGACCATGAAACTGACAGACATCCGTGACAACCCCGGTGCCCGCAAGGGCCGCATCCGCGTCGGACGCGGCATCGGTTCGGGCAAGGGCAAGACCGGCGGCCGTGGCCAGAAGGGCCAGAAGAGCCGTTCGGGCGTCGCCGTGAAGGGCTTCGAGGGCGGCCAGATGCCGCTGCACATGCGCTTGCCGAAGCGCGGCTTCAACAACCCGTTCGGCAAGGACTTTGCCGAGGTGAACGTCGGCATGGTCCAGAAGTTCATCGACGCCAAGAAGCTCGACGCCGGCAAGGTCGTCGACGACGAGGCGCTCCGCGCCGCTGGCCTCGCGCGCGGCGGCAAGGACGGCATCCGTCTGCTGGGCAAGGGTGAGCTGAAGACCAAGGTCCAGTTCAAGGTCGCCGGCGCCAGCAAGGGTGCGATCGAGGCGGTCGAGAAGGCCGGCGGTTCGGTCGAACTGCCCGAGGCGAAGCCCTCGGAGCACGAGAAGAAGACCGCCCGGCGCGAAGCCAACAAGGCCGCCAAAGCCAAGTAACGGCAAAAATAGGGGCGGGGGGTTCGACATCGTGCCTCCCGCACCCTATCTAGCCTTTCCGAGCCGGGAGGGTCCGGCGCCGAGTTAGGGCACAAGCATTTCTCATGGCATCACGCGCCGACAATATCGCGAGCAATCTCAGTCTCGCCAACTTCTCGAAAGCGACCGAGCTCAAGAATCGTATCTGGTTCACGATCGGTGCGCTGATCGTGTTCCGGTTCCTGAGCTTCATTCCGCTTCCCGGCGTCAATCCGCTGGTGCTCCAGGATCTCTACGATACCGCGCGCGGCGGCATCCTCGATCTCTTCAACACTTTCTCGGGCGGCAGCCTGGAGCGCATGAGTCTCATCGCGCTCGGCGTCATGCCCTACATCACCGCCTCGATCGTCATCCAGCTCGCGGCGGCGCTGCATCCCTCGCTGGCCGCGCTCAAGAAGGAAGGCCAGAGCGGACGGCAGAAGCTCAATCAGTACACCCGCTACGGCACGGTGTTCCTGTGCGCGATCCAGGGCTGGTTCCTCGCCTCGGGCCTCGAGGCCTACGGCGCGCAGAGCGGGCTGCAGGCGGTCGTCCAGCCCGGCGTGATGTTCCGCGTCGGTGCGGTCATCAGCCTCGTCGGCGGCACGATGTTCCTGCTCTGGCTGGGTGAGCAGATCACCAGCCGCGGGATCGGCAACGGCGTCTCGCTGATCATCATGGCCGGTATCGTCGCCCAGTTCCCGAGCTTCGCCACGAACCTGTTCGAAGGCGGCCGCAGCGGCTCGATCTCGCCGGTGCTGATCATCGGCTTCCTGGCGATGATCGTGATCTTGATCCTGTTCATCTGCTTCATGGAACGCGCGCAGCGACGATTGCTGATCCAGTATCCGAAGCGAGCGACCCAGCGCGGCGTGATGCAGGCGGATCGCAGCCACCTGCCGCTCAAGCTCAACACCGCCAACGTGATCCCGCCGATCTTCGCCAGCTCGCTGCTGCTGCTGCCGTTGACGATCAGCCAGTTCGCCGGCAACCAGGTCGATACGGAGAGCACCTTCGGCAGTGTGATCGTCTGGCTCAACCAGTACCTCGCGCACGGGCAGCCCATCTACATGGCGCTCTATGCCGCGGGCATCGTCTTCTTCACGTTCTTCTACACTGCCGTGGTCTTCAACCCGGAGGAAACGGCCGAGAACCTGAAGAAGAACGGCGGGTTCATCCCCGGCATCCGCCCGGGCAAGCGCACCACCGAATATCTCGACTACGTTCTCACGCGCATCACCGTGATCGGCGCGATTTACCTGACCCTGGTCTGTGTGATCCCCGAATACATGATCGCGCAGACGGGCATTCCGCTGTTCCTGGGCGGCACCAGCCTGCTGATCGTGGTCAACGTCACCGTCGACACCATCACGCAGATCCAGTCGCACCTGCTGGCGCACCAGTACGGCGACCTGATCAAGAAGGCGAAACTCAAAGGCCGCATGCGCTGATCGGATTGGCGCGAAGATAGGGGAAGCGGTTTGGACATCATCCTCTTGGGCCCTCCGGGGGCGGGCAAGGGCACGCAGGCGCAACGCCTCGAGCAGCGGCACGGCATGCGCCAGCTCTCGACCGGCGACATGCTGCGGGCCGCCGTCAAGCAGGGCACACCGGTCGGCCTCAAGGCCAAGGAAGTGATGGATCGCGGCGAGCTCGTTTCGGACGAGATCGTCTCCGAACTGATCGATGCCGAGCTGACCGCGATGGGCAAGGACGTCGGCGCGATCTTCGACGGCTATCCACGCACCGCCGGCCAGGCGGAGTCGCTCGACCGCATTCTCGCCAGCCACGGCCGCGCGCTCGATCACGTGATCGAGCTCGAGGTCGACGAGGACGCGCTGGTCGAGCGGATCACCGGCCGCTTCACCTGCGCCCAGTGCGGTGCCGGCTATCACGACACTTTCAAGCAGCCCGAAGTTGCGGGCGTGTGCGACAAGTGCGGCAGCGCCGAGTTCAAGCGCCGGCCCGACGACAATGAGGAAACCGTCCGCACCCGCATGACCGAGTACCGCGCCAAGACCGCGCCGATCCTGCCGATCTACGAGGAGCGCGGGATCGTCAGCCGGGTCGACGGCATGGCCGGCATCGAGGACGTGACCCGCGCGATCGACGCAATCCTCGGCTGACCGCCATTCCCCTGGCCATCGGTGGGTCTTTGCGCGCGCTCCAAGCTATGGAATAGCAGCGCGGCAGGGGGAGGATTGACGATGCCGAAGATTCGCATGGCCGTGCTGGCCTTGGCCGCCGCCGCGGCGCTGGCGCCCGCGACTGCCGGGGCAAAAGTCGTGAAGCAGGACGCGGCGGGTTTCGTCACCCGCGACACGGTGACCGTCGAAACAACTCCGCGTGAGACGTGGATGGCGCTGATCTCGCCGGCGAAGTGGTGGAACGAGGCGCACACCTGGTCGGGCGACCCGGCGAACCTTTCGATCACGCCGCAGGCCGGCGGCTGCTTCTGCGAGCGCATTCCCGAAGTCGAGACCAAGGGCGATGTCGGCCTCGCCGGCAGCGTTCAGCACATGGTCGTGGTCCACGCCGCCCCCGACAAGGCGCTGCGGATGCGCGGCGCCCTGGGGCCGCTGCAGAGCGAGGCGGTGACCGGCGTGCTCACCATTGCGCTGGCCGAAGTAGAGCAGGGCACCGCGATCACCTTCGAATATGTCGTCGGCGGCTACATGCGGTACGAGGTGCCCCCAATCGCGGAGGCAGTCGACGGCGTGATGAGCCAGCAGCTCGCCGGACTTGCCGCGCTGCTCGGCCCGGTCGATGCTCCGGCCGAGGAGAACGCGGGGGAGGAGGGTGCCGATGCTGAAGCGGCGGGTGCCGACGACCCCGCTGAGGACGAAGCCGATGCGCCGTCCGAGAAGAAGCCGAGCGTCGAAGAGGCCTTCGGCGATCTCTCCGACGGAGCATGACCGCCGCCGGAGCGTGCATCATGGTAAATCCGACGGAAGGCTTTTGCCGGCGTGCGCAAGCTGCTATAGCATCGGCTTGCATTATCGAGCAGCCAGCCCATATTCGGCGGCGTGCTCGTATGCGCGCGCATTGCGGTTGACGCGCGCAGCGAATCACCCTAAGCGCGCCGTTCATTCGGCATTTCGGGATAGTTGGGCGGACAAGTCTGGCAGGCGGCAGCCTTCGTAGCGCGCCATCCGGGCTTTTTGCCATTCCGGCTCCGGCCATGCCGATGAACGACAGCGTTGAGATAGGGGTCGCCACCAGTTCGCTTGCGAACCGGCCGGCCGGGTCCCTGTGGAGCATGGAGAAGTAAGTGGCTCGTATTGCCGGGGTAAATATCCCCACCAACAAGCGCGTGATCATCGCGCTCACCTACATTCACGGTATCGGCCGCACCACGGCCGTGCGGATCGCCGACAAGCTGGGCATCGATCATTCGCGCCGCGTGCAGGATCTGACCGATGCGGAAGTCCTGCAGATCCGCGAGACGATCGACAGCGATCACACCGTCGAGGGCGACCTGCGCCGCAACACCGCGATGAACATCAAGCGGCTGATGGACCTCCGGTCCTACCGCGGCCTGCGTCACCGCAACCAGTTGCCGGTTCGCGGTCAGCGCACGCACACCAACGCCCGCACCCGCAAGGGCAAGGCGAAGCCCATCGCGGGCAAGAAGAAGTAAGCGAACGCTTTCGCAGCTTCGCTTCACCCACTTCTTTTTAAGAACAGGATACTCAGCCCATGGCACGCGAACCAGGCCGGATCAGGCGGCGCGACAAGAAGAACATCTCGAGCGGCGTCGCGCACATCAACGCCAGCTTCAACAACACCATGATCACCATCACCGATGCGCAGGGCAATGCGATCAGCTGGTCCAGCGCCGGCATGATGGGGTTCAAGGGCAGCCGCAAGTCGACTCCCTACGCCGCCCAGGTCGCCGCGGACGACGCGGGCAAGAAAGCCGCCGAACACGGCGTGCGCACCCTCGAGGTCGAAGTGAAGGGTCCCGGTTCGGGCCGTGAGAGCGCGCTGCGCGGTCTCGCCGCCGTCGGGTTCACCATCACCTCGATCCGTGACGTCACCCCGATCCCGCACAACGGGGTGAGGCCGTCGAAGCGCCGTCGCGTCTGATCCGTACCTGCCCGGCGGTGTCATGCCGCCGACCCTGACGGACCGGACGCGCCCACCAGCGCAGCCGGTCCTGCCCGTATCTGAACCCTAGGGGAAATCCATGGCCGTCAACACCAAGAACTGGCAGGAACTCAAGAAACCCAACAGCCTCGAGATCAAGGCCGGCAGCAAGTCGCGCACGGCCACTTTCGTCGCAGAACCGCTCGAGCGCGGTTTCGGCCTGACGCTCGGCAACGCGCTGCGCCGGGTGCTCCTCTCCAGCCTCCAGGGCGCGGCGATCACCTCGATCAAGATCGAGAACGTGCTGCACGAGTTCTCCTCGCTTGCCGGCGTGCGCGAGGACGTGACCGACATCGTGCTCAACGTGAAGCAGATCGCGCTCAAGATGGAAGGCGAGGGCCCCAAGCGCCTGCAGCTTTCGAAGACCGGCCCCGGCGCCGTGACCGCGGGCGACATCGCCGTTTCGGGCGATATGGAGGTGATGAACAAGGATCTCGTGATCTGTCACCTCGACGAAGGCGCCACGTTCAACGTGGAGCTGACTGCCGACACCGGCAAGGGCTATGTTCCTGCGGTGCAGAACCGTCCGGCCGATGCGCCGATCGGCCTGATTCCGGTCGACTCGCTCTACTCGCCGGTCCGCCAGGTCAGCTACAAGGTCGAGAACGCCCGCGTCGGGCAGGAACTCGACTATGACAAGCTGAGCCTGACGGTCGAGACCGACGGCACCGTGACCCCGGAAGACGCGCTGGCCTATGCCGCGCGCATCCTCCAGGACCAGCTCACGCTGTTCGTCCACTTCGAGGAAGGCATTCCGCAGCCGAGCTCGGCCATGATCGGCCACGCCGCGCAGCCGGAAGAGAGCGACGCCAACCAGCTCAACCGCTACCTGCTCAAGAAGGTGGACGAGCTCGAGCTGTCGGTCCGTTCGGCCAACTGCCTCAAGAACGACAACATCATCTACATCGGCGACCTGGTCCAGAAGACCGAGGCCGAGATGCTCCGCACGCCGAACTTCGGTCGCAAGTCGCTCAACGAGATCAAGGAAGTCCTGAGCTCGATGGGTCTGCGCCTCGGCATGGACATCCCTGGCTGGCCGCCGGAGAACATCGAAGAGATGGCCAAGAAGCTCGAGCAGGAACTGCTTGGCTGACGAATAGCCCTCTCCCCTTGCGGGAGAGGGTTGGGAGAGGGGGCAACGCGACCCCCTCTCAACTTCGACTAGCGTGCTGCGCACGCAAGTCTTCGTATCTCTCCCCTGAAGGGGAGAGAGGGATGGCCGACCCTCAATTCGGCCAGGACCGGGGTACCTCGTACGGCCCCCTTACGAACGGAGTAACGAGAAATGCGTCACGGAATTTCAGGCCGCAAGCTGCAGCGCAAGACCGGCCACCGCAAGGCCCTGTTCCGCAACATGGCGGCCGCGCTGATCAAGCACGAGCAGATCATGACTACGGCCCCCAAGGCCAAGGAACTGCGCCCCTACGTCGAGAAGCTGATCACGCTCGCCAAGCGCGGCGGCCTCAGCAACCGCCGCCTGGCGATGAGCCGTCTCGGTGACGAGACCCAGCTCAAGAAGCTGTTCGACGTTCTCGCCGAGCGCTATGCCGACCGCGACGGCGGCTACACCCGCGTGATCAAGGCCGGCTTCCGCGCCAGCGACGCCGCGCCGATGGCGGTAATCGAGCTCGTCGACCGCGACGTCGAGGCCAAGGGCCAGGACTCCGGCCCCGTCATGAATGACGAGGAAGAGTTCGAGGAAGCCTGAGGCAAAGAGCGTGAGTCCCCGCGAAGGCGGGGACCTCGTGCCACAGGCGCTTCATCAGTTGCCTGAGACCCCCGCCTTCGCGGGGCTCACAAGGGCCGCGGGGGAAACTCCGCGGCCCTTTCGTTTGACTGGGTGCGAACGCGTGCCACAACGCGGCCCATGATCCGCCACGCTCTCGCCGCCGCCGCGCTCCTCGCGCCCGTTCCCGCCCTCGCGCAAAGCCAGCAGGAGGCGCTCGACGCCCGCTACGACCGTGCGCTTGCCGCCGGCTACAAGGCGCTGTTCCTGTGCAGCGCCATCGCCAATGCCGAGCGCGCCGGCGCGGAGCGGACGCCGGAGAGCGTGGTGCAGTGGGAACTCACCGGCATTCAGGCGCCGCTGAACGAGATCGTGGGCGAGCTGCCCTACGAGATCGTGCGGGCGGGCGAGGGAGGGGCCGAGGTCCGCCACGTCTCCGTCACCTGGGCGCAGGACATGTCGCCACGCTACGCGGTGCACGACGCGGGCAAGGGCTGCGCGCTGCTCCCGGTCGGCGGGGAGCCCCCGCCGGCAGAGTCCTCCACACGGCAGGCGACCCACCCCTCCGCTCCGGTCGTACAACCCACGGCTGAGGCGCTGACCGCCGCGCTCGAGCGCGGCTTCTCGCCGGCCTACGGTGAAGGCGCGCGCACGACTGCCGTTCTGGTCCGACGCGACGGAAACACGCTCGGCGAGCGCTATGTCGAAGGCTTCGGCCCGGACACGCCCCAGCGGACCTGGTCGGTCGCCAAGAGCATCGCTGCGACCCTGATCGGCGCAGCCGTAGAGCGCGGGGAGATCGACGTGGCGTCCTCGGCCGGTCTGGGCCTGACCGACACCGACCCGCGCCGAGCCATCACCGTCAATCACCTCCTGCGCATGGCCTCGGGCCGCTATTCCGATACGCCCGGCAACCGCACCGATCCGCTCTATTTCGGCGGCGCGACCGTCGGCGAGCGTGCGGCGGTCTGGCCGTTGATCCATGCACCGGGCACCGCCTACCGCTACGCCAACAACGACACGCTGATGGCGGTGAAAGCGATCGAGGACACATTCGCCCAGCATCCGCCGGCGGAGCTCTTCGCCAGGCTCGGCATGCACGACACCGTCGCGGAGACCGACTGGCAGGGGAACTACATCCTCTCCAGCCAGGTCTGGTCGACCGCGCGCGATCTCGCGGCGCTCGGCCAGCTCTACCTCGAGGGCGGCGTGTGGAACGGGGAGCGCCTGCTGCCCGAGGACTGGGCAGCCTACGTATCCAGCCCGAGCGGCCCGCAGCCGGAGGGCGACTTCGGCTATGGCGCGGGCTTCTGGCTGTTCAACAAGTCCGAAGGCATTCCGCCCGACACTTTCGCCGCCATGGGCAACCGCGGGCAATATGTCGTGATCGTGCCGAGCCGCGATGTCGTCATCGTCCGCCGCGGCGAGGATCCGCCCGGCAATGGTTTCGATATCGCCGCCTTCACCCGCGACGTGCTCGCCGCGCTGGACAACTGATCCCTGACCGATTGCAAAGCCGCGTCAGGCGGTTACATCGGCAACGACTCTGGATCGGTCTTTCGGGAGATTACCATGCGCCTTCGTTCCGCCGCGCTCGCGGCTTCTGCCGTTTCGCTTGCACTTGCAGCGCCGCTCACCGCCGAAGAGGTTCCCTTGCCCGCATATCCCGAAACCCGCACCGGCGACGTCGTCGAAACGCTCTTCGGCGAGGAGATCGCCGACCCCTACCGCTGGCTCGAGGCCGACGTGCGCAACGACGCCGAGGTGGCCGCATGGGTGGAGCAGCAGAGCACGTTCACCGACGCTTACCTCAAGGCGCTGCCGGGCAACGACTGGTTCAAGCAGCGCATCGGCGCGCTGCTCGACTACGAGCGCTTCGGCATCCCGCAGAAGGCCGGCGAGTACTATTTCTACACCCGCAACACCGGTCTGCAGAACCAGAGCCCGCTCTATGTCCGCCACGGCCTCGATGCCGAGCCGCGGCTGCTGATCGACCCGAACACCTGGGCGCAGGACGGCGCGACCGCGCTCGCGGGGTGGGAGCCGTCGCAGAACGGCACGCTGCTCGCCTATGCCGTGCAGGATGGCGGCACCGACTGGCGCGTCATCCGCGTACTCGACGTCGAGACCGGGCAGCCGCTGGAAGACGAGATCCGCTGGGCCAAGTTCACCGGCATCTCGTGGCTCGGCAACGAAGGCTTCTTCTACTCGCGCTTTCCCGAGCCGGAGGAAGGGCAGGACTTCCAGGCGCTGAACTACAACCAGGCGGTCTATTACCACAAGCTCGGCACGCCGCAGTCGGAGGACCGGATGGTCTTCGCGACGCCCGAGCATCCCGAGCGCGGCCACGGCCTCGGCGTGTCCGACGGCGGGCGCTGGGGCTTCGTCATCAGCTCGCTCGGGACCGATGCAAAGTACGAAGTGCACGTGATCGACCTGCAGGACCCGAGCGGCAAGTGGGATGCGAAGCCGCTCGTCACCGGGTTCGAAAACGCCTGGAACCCGATCGACACGATCGGCACCAAGGCGTTCTTCGTGACCAACAAGGATGCGCCGCGCTACCGGATCGTCACCACCGACCTTTCCGCGCCGACGCCGACTTGGACGACGATCGTGCCCGAGACCGAGCAGCCGATCGACGGCGCCTCGATCGTCGGTGACAAACTCATCGTCACCTACCTGAAGGACGCGACGACCCGCGCGGCGGTCTACGACCTGCAGGGCAAGGCGCTCGACGACATCGAACTGGGCGAGCTCGGCACGGCCGGCGGCTTCGGCGGCAAGCCGGGCGATCCGGAGACGTTCTACACCTTCACCAGCTTCAACCGGCCGGGCACGATCTACCGCCTGAACGTCGACACGGGCGAGACGAGCACCTTCGCCGAGCCCGAGCTGACGTTCGACCCGGCGCGCTTCGTCACCGAGCAGCAGTTCTACACCTCGAAAGACGGCACGCGCGTGCCGATGTTCATCGTCCGCCGCAACGACGTGACCGGCCCCGCGCCGACGCTGCTCTACGGCTACGGCGGGTTCGACATCTCGCTCACCCCGAGCTTCTCGGCAGCGCGCATGGCCTGGCTGGAAGCGGGCGGCGTGTTCGCGCTCGCCAATATTCGCGGCGGCGGCGAATACGGCAAGGCGTGGCACGACGCCGGGCGCCTGCACAACAAGCAGAACGTGTTCGACGACTTCATTGCCGCGGGCGAGTACCTGAAGGCGAATGGCTACACGACGCCGGACGGCCTCGCGATCCAGGGCGGATCGAACGGCGGCCTGCTGGTTGGCGCGGTGGTCAACCAGCGCCCCGACCTGGTCGACGCCGCCAACGCGGCGGTGGGCGTGATGGACATGCTGCGCTTCGACCGCTGGACCGCCGGCCGCTACTGGGTCGACGACTACGGCTATCCGTCGAAGGACGAGGACTTCAAGGTCCTCCGCGCCTATTCGCCGTACCACAACATCCGCTCGGGCGTGGACTATCCGGCGATGCTCGTCACCACGGCCGATACCGACGACCGCGTCGTGCCGGGGCACAGCTTCAAGTATGCCGCGGCGCTCCAGGCGGCGGACGTGGGCGACAAGCCGCACCTCATCCGCATCGAAACCCGCGCCGGCCACGGCAGCGGCAAGCCGACCGACAAGGCGATCGAGGAAGGGGCCGACGTGCTCAGCTTCCTCGCGCACTGGACCGGCCTGGCCGTGCCGGAGGGCTCGACGGAAGAATAAACTTCGTCGTCCCTGTGAGAGCAGGGGCCGGGAAGGACACGGCCGGGTGCCACGCGCAATTCGCTGATGGCGCCCGACTGCACGACACGAGCATCAGCCAAGCCCTTGCCTTCGCGTGGGCGGCGAGGCCGTTCATGTTGTTCCTGAATTTCCTGAACGAAGGCTGTCGCCGCGATTCAGCCTCGTCTCATTGCGACTCGCCTACAAAAGGCAGCGCAGTCGGGAGCAGTTGGCTTCCGCCGACGGAGGAACGACCCATGAAGACCATTTCCAAAGCCCTGGTCGGAACCGTCGCCGCAGGTGCGATGGCGATGACTTCAGCTGCGCCCGCGATGGCGCGCGATTATTACGACCGCGACGATGGCATCGACGTCGGCGACGTGATCGCCGGCGCAGTGATCATCGGCGGCATCGCGGCGCTCGCGGGCGCCTTCGATGGCGACGACGACCGCTATCGCGACCGTTACCGCCGCGGCTACGACAACCGCTACAACTCGCGCGGCGCGATCGAACGCTGCGTCGCGGCCGTCGAGAACAACGCCCGTCGTTATGGCTACCGCTATGCCGACGTCACCGAAATCCGCGACGTCGACGGCCGCCGGGGCGATCTGCGCGTGAAAGGCCGCATGACGGTCGACGGGCGCTACGATCGCTACAGCCGCTACGGCTACGACCGCTACGACCGCGGCCGCGGCTACGACAGCGGCAAGTTCACCTGCCGCATCGACCGTGGCCGGGTCTACGACATCGACTACGACGGCATCCGCGGCCTGAGCTAAGGCCGACAGGAAAACCACGACGGACCGGGCGGTTCAGGATGACGAAATCCTGGACCGCCTAGTCTTTTCCGCAATCGAGCGGCAGAATGCCGCCGTTTGGAAGGCACCGGGCCCATGAGCCGCATTTCGAAGATCTCCTCCACGCTCGCGAGCGCCGCTGCGCTCGCCATGGCTGCGACGCCCGCCGTCGCGGCCGAGCTGCCCACGCGCGGCCCGGCAGTCGCGCACGACGCACCGGCCGTCTGGAGCGCCGAAAGCGTCGCCGCCGAACGTTCGCGCTCGCGGCACCGGCATCGCCATTGGCGGGGCCGCGACAACGGGATCGACGCTGGCGATGTGATCGCCGGCGCGGTCCTCATCGGCGGCATCGCTGCGCTTGCGGGCGCCTTCGACAACGATCGCGACGAACCGCGCGCCGACTATCGCTATCCCCAGGCCACCTACCAGAGCGACGGACTCGACCGCGCGGCCGATATGTGCGTGGCGGAAATCGAGCGCGACGTGCGCGTGGCCTCGGTCGACGGCGTGGACCGGGCCGCGGGCGGCTGGCGCGTGAACGGCTCGCTCTACGACGGCGGGCGCTTCACCTGCCGGATCGGCAACGACGGGCGCATTTCCGACATCGACTACGGCCAAGGCGGGGTGAGCTATACCACCGAGGCGCGCGGCAATCAGTGGAACGACGAGACCTATGCCGCTGCCTGGGACCGCGTGGGCGGCGGCACGGCACCCCTGCAGCCGGCCTATCCCGGCGGTCTGTTGCCGGGCGAGACTTACGAAGGCTACTGAGGCGCCGCCGCGGAGCGGTCAGCGTTCCGCCTCCGCATCCTCCTTCTTCCTCCGCTCGCGCTCGCGGTAAGTCGGCAGCGCGAGCTGCCAGCGGATCGCCGCGCCGCGTAGCGCGAAGCCGGCGGCCCAGGCCACGGTCCATGCCGCCGCATCGGGTAGGCCCGCAACAGTGCCGATTACCGTCAGGCTCGCCGAGAGCGCGGCGGCGGTAACATAAAGCTCTGGCCGCATTATGATCGACGGCACGCCGGCGATCACGTCGCGCACCACGCCGCCCGCACAGCCCGTGATGATGCCGAGAACGGCAGCCGGAAACGGGTCGACGCCATAGGCGAGCGCCTTGGCCGCCCCGAGCACGGCGAAGGCCGCCATGCCGGCCGCATCGGCCCATTCGAGCAGGCTCCCCTCCCACCAGCGGCGCGGCGTGAACCAGGCGATCAGCGCCGTGACGAAGATCACCAGCGCCACCCAGGGATCGCGCAGCCAGAAAGCCGGCGCGCCGATCAGCATGTCGCGCAAGGACCCGCCACCCACACCCGTCACCAGCGCGAAGAACGCCATGGTGACGAACGTCTGCTGCAACCGCGCCGCGAGCAGCGCACCGGTGAGCGCGAAAATCGCGGTGCCGGCGAGGTCTAGCAGAGGGGGCAGGGCGGGTGCGTCGGGAAACATGGCGCCCGTCCTAGGCCGGTTTCACGCGCGATGAAACGGGCGGCGTGGGTTCATCAGGGCACGAACCTCAAGTCAAATTGAATTCTTTCCCGAACCCGCTGTGAAGGCGCGGTCTCAGGCGGCTTGGTCGAGCCTGAGAGCTTCACAAGGTGCGCTTACGCCCACGGGACTTCCGCGAGACCGGGAGTCAGGGTCCCATGGCCGAGCGAGCATGGATCCCCGCCATTGCTACGGCTATAACTCGTTACGGGCTCAATTTCGAGCGCTCGTACACACGTTACTGCCATGGGTGCGGGCCTGATTTTCGTCTCAATGAAAGAGGCGCGCTTACTGTTGGCGCAAAAACCGGCTTCCCCGATCCCTCTGCGGTAGCCATGAGTGGTTTCCGAAGAAGGGGGCGGCGGCTCGTCAGACGAACTGGAGGCAGGTGGCAATGAAGACGATCGATATCCTGCTGTTAGCCTATGCTGCGCTCTATGTGGCCGTCTTCACGCTAGTTGGCGTATTCGCGTTCGACCAGGGCTGCTTGTTCAACTGCGCCGGCGGCTCGTTCGAGAACGAAAATCCGTATCACAATCCTATCACTTGGATCGTGCTCATTGTTCTTTTTTGGCCCGTTCCGGTGATGATGAAGCGAGTGATTGGCTTCGCGTCCCGATTCTTTTGCCGATGAAACATAGTCCCTGACCCGCTCGCTAGGAGCCAGCTGAGCTGAAGGCATTTTTGAGACCGTACGCGCCGACAAGTTGCAGTCGGATCCGAACGCAATCATTTAACCGTGCAGCACTTCCCCGATCGCCTTGGCCGCGGCGATGCAGTCGAGGTCGGACCAGCGCGGGCCGATCACCTGCATGCCGCAGGGCAGGCCGTCGGTCGCGCCGACCGGCAGCACGGTCGAGGGCAGATTGGGGAACGTCGCGATCCCGGCCCAGGCGAGGGCCGCGGCCGCGCTTTCCTCGCGCCCGTTGATCGTCAGCGTACCGTCGAACACGCGCCCCTCGCGGTGCGGGATCGCAAGCACCGGGGCGGGCGGAGCGAGGACGAAGTCGTAAGTCTCGAACAGCGCGTGCCACGCCGCTTCGTTGCGGGCCTGGGCGTCGAGCAGGTTGAACCAGTCGGTCGCGGTCGCGCGGCTGCCGTCGGGCGCGGGCATGCCGCGCGCCATCGCGATGTTGAGCATCTTCATGTAGTCCTGCTGCTGCCGGGCGAGATCCGGC
>JAPSJS010000067.1 GCA_031178065.1 Altererythrobacter sp. | reverse complement strand
GCGCATCGCGCCCGCTCTAGCAAACGGGCGCGATGCGCTGCAACACAATGCCTGTCGCCTCAGCTTGCCAGCAGGCTCGCGTTGCCGCCGGCCGCAGTGGTGTCGATGCAGACCACGCGCTCGGTCGCGAAGCGCGCGACGTAGTGCGGCCCGCCGGCCTTGGGGCCGGTGCCGGACATGCCCTCGCCGCCGAACGGCTGGCTTTCGACCACCGCGCCGATCTGGTTGCGGTTGACGTAGAAGTTGCCGACCCGGGCGCGCGCCTCGACGAAGCGGCGGGTGGCCTCGATCCGGCTGTGGAGGCCGAGGGTGAGACCGTAGCCGGTCGCATTGATGTCCTCGATCACGCGGCCGAGCTCGCTCGCCTTGAAGCGCACCACGTGCAGGATCGGGCCGAAGTTCTCGCGCCGCAGGTCGAGGATCGAATCTATCTCGATGATCGTCGGCGCGACGAAGCATCCGGCGGCCGTGCTGCGCGGCATCTTGCGGCGCCAAACCATGCGGCCGTGCTTCTTGCGCCTGGCGACGTGGCGCTCGAGCGCGGCCTTGGCGTCGGGATCGATCACCGGGCCGACATCGGTCGGCAGCTCTTCGGGATCGCCGATCGTCAGCGCTTCGAATGCGCCCTTGATCATCGTCAGCGTCTCGTCGGCGATGTCTTCCTGCAGATAGAGCACGCGCAGCGCGCTGCAGCGCTGGCCGGCGCTCTGGAAGGCGCTGTTGACCACGTCGCGCGTCACCTGCTCCGGCAGGGCCGAGCTATCGACGATCATCGCATTCTGCCCACCGGTCTCGGCGATCAGCGTCGCGATCGGCCCGTCGCGCGCGGCGAGCGTGCGGTTGATCGCCTGCGCGGTCTGGGTCGAGCCGGTGAAGGCGACGCCCGCGAGCCGCGGGTCGGAGGTGATGAGCTGGCCCACCTCGCCCGCACCGGGGAGGAGCTGGAACACGTCTTCGGGAATGCCCGCCTCGTGGCACAGCTTGACCGCCAGGGCGGCGATCAGCGGCGTCTGCTCGGCCGGCTTGGCGATCACCGCGTTGCCCGCGGCGAGCGCCGCGGCGGCCGGGCCGATGAAGATCGCGAGCGGGAAGTTCCACGGGCTGATCGTCGCGAACACGCCGCGCCCGTGCAGGCTCAGCCGGTTCTCCTCGCCCGTCGGGCCGGGCAGGGGGATCGGGCCGGAGAACAGCCGCCGCGCCTCGTTGGCGTAGTAGCGGAGGAAGTCGACCCCCTCGCGCAGTTCGAGAATGGCGTCCATCAGCGTCTTGCCGGCCTCGCGCTGGCACAGGCTGATGATCTCGTCGGTATGCGCTTCGAACCTGTCGGCCGCGGCTTCGAGCAGCAGCGCACGCTTCTCGCCGCCAAGCGAGTCCCAGCCGGGCTGGATCGCCATCGCGCGGGTGATCGCGACGTCGATTTCCTCGGGCAGCGCATCGCGCCGCGTGCCAACCTCGTGGGTAAGATCCTGCGGCTGGGTGATCGGCGCGACTTCGCCCTGCTCGGGCGAGCGGAACGTCGGCTCGGCATGCCAGCGGCGCGTGTCGAGCACCGCCAGTCGTTCGAGCAGCGGCTCGCGCACCAAGGGATCCGAGATATCGATCCCGGCGCTGTTGCGGCGGCCGGGGAAGATGTCGGCGGGCAGCGGGATTGCGGGATTGCGGCGAGGTTCGGTTGCGGCGAGTTCCGCCACCGGGTCGCCGGTCAGCTCCTCCACCGGCACTTCCGCGTCGGCCATGCGGTTGACGAAGCTGGAGTTCGCCCCGTTCTCGAGCAGGCGGCGCACGAGGTACGCGAGAAGGTCCTTGTGGGTACCGACGGGTGCATAAATGCGCACCGGGGTTCGGCGGTTGCCCTCGACCGCAGCAAGCTCGGCATAGACTTCCTCGCCCATGCCGTGCAGCCGCTGGAACTCGAAATCGCCTTCGCCCTTCGCCGCGAGCGCCTTGATCGCGCCGATCGTATAGGCGTTGTGCGTTGCGAATGCCGGATAGAGCACGTCGCGCGCCTCGAGCAGCTTGGCGGCGCAGGCGAGGTAGGACACATCGGTCGCGACCTTGCGCGTGAAGACCGGGAAATCCTTGTACCCGCCGACCTGGCTTAGCTTGATCTCGGTGTCCCAGTAGGCGCCCTTGACCAGCCGCACCATCAACCGGCGGCCGTGGCGCCGGGCGAGCTTGGCGGTCCAGTCGCACAGCGGCACGCCGCGCTTCTGGTAGGCCTGGATGGCGAGACCGAAGCCCTCCCATGCGCTGCCGTCGCGGCGCGTGAACAGCGCATCGTCGGCTACCAGCGCCTCGATGATGTCGAGCGAGAGCTCGAGCCGCTCGGCCTCCTCTGCGTCGATCGTGAAGTGCATGTCGGCATCGCGCGCCTTGGCCGCGAGATCCTTCAGGATCGGTACGAGCGCTTGAGTCGCCGCCTCGGCATGGAAATAGTCGTACTTCGGGTAGAGCGCCGAGAGCTTGACCGAGATGCCGGGGGAGCCGGTAATGCCGCCGTCGGTCTCGCGCGAAAGCCGCTCGATCGCGCGCTCGTAGGCCCGGCGGTAGCGTTCGGCATCGGGGAACGTCATGGCCGCTTCGCCGAGCATGTCGAAGCTGTGCGTCAGCCCCTTGGCGCGCTCGGGTGCCGCGCGCTTCAGCGCCTCCTCGATCGTGCGGCCGAAGACGAACTGTCCACCGAGGATGCGCATGGCCTGCAGCGTCGCTTTGCGGATCACCGGTTCGCCCAGCCGGCCGATCGCGCGCTTCACGGTCGCGCCCATGCCCTTCTGGTGCTCCTCGGGCCGTTCGAGCACTTCGCCCGTCAGCATCAGCGAGAAGGTCGCGGCGTTGACGAAGGTGGAGCTCGATTCGCCCAGATGCTCCGACCAGTCGATGTCGCCGATCTTGTCGCGGATCAGCGCGTCGGCAGTGGCGTTGTCGGGCACGCGCAGCAGCGCTTCGGCAAGGCACATCAGCGCAATGCCTTCCTCGGTGGCGAGGCCGAACTGCTGGAGGAAGGCGTCGATTCCGCTCGCCTTGCGTCCGCGCGCGCCCGCGATCAGCTTCCCGGCGAGCGCCGCAGCCTCGCCATGGAGCGCGCCCGCAGGCGCGGCCTGTCGCAGCCGCTCGGCAATGCACGCGCCCTCCTCCTGCCGGTAGGCGACGCGGATGGCGGTACGATCGAGCGGGGCGGAAACGGGCATTTTTGTGCGACTCGGCTGAAAGGGGAGGGGTTCGAGGGCCCCTTGGACGCGGCGCCCGCGGCAATCAAGCGAAGTCGCTTTTGCGCGCTGCCGCCACGATTTCAGGGGCTTGTGCCGTCATATGTAGGCCGAGTTTGCTGCGCCGCCAGAGGAGGTCCTCGGCCGTGTGCGCAAACTCCTCGCGGCGCAGATAGTTCGCCTCCGCTTCGCTCATCCCGCCGCCGAGATCCCGCCCCAGATCGGCGAGCGATTGCGCGCGCCCAATAACCCGCTCGATCCGTGTTCCATAGGCGCGGGCGAAGCGCAGCGCGGTCTCTTCCGGGAGCCACGGCCAGATCGCGCGAACCTCGGCCAGGAATGCGTCGAAGCCGTGCTCGAAGTCGCCCCCCGGAAGCGCGGTATCGGCGGTCCACGGCGCCTCCGGCACGGAGAGATGTTCGCCGAGCCGTTCCAGCGCGTGCTCCGCGAGCTTGCGGTAGGTCGTGATCTTGCCGCCGTAGACGCTGAGCAGCGGCGGCGCGCCGCCAGTTTCGCTGGCCGGTGCATCGATGGCGAAGACATAGTCGCGCGTTACGATCGCGTTGCTCGCGGCATTGTCTTCGTAGAGAGGGCGGATTCCGGCGTAAGTGGATACGACATCGGCGGGCTCGACCGGCTCGCGGAAATACTCGCTCGCCACCGCGCAGAGGTAGTCGCGCTCTTCCTCCGAAATCGTCACCGCATCGGGGTCGCCTTCGAACAGCTGGTCGGTCGTGCCGATCAGCGTGAAGTCGCGCTCGTAGGGAATGGCGAAGACGATCCGCCCGTCCCCGTTCTGGAAGATATAGGCGTGGGGCCCCTCGAACATGCGGCGGATCACGATATGGCTGCCCTTGACCAGCCGCAGGTGGGCCTCCGCCCGGCCGCCGGTCGCCATCGCGGCCACGCTGTCCACCCAGGGGCCAGCGGCGTTCACCACCGCCCGCGCCCTCACCGTCTTGCCGGCACCGCCAGCGCGCAGGGTCGCGCGCCAGTGCTCACCGACCCGGTCGAGGGCGATGCATTCGGTGCGGGTCATCACGTCCGCCCCGCGCTCGCGCGCGTCGACGGCGTTCAGCACCACCAACCGCGCATCGTCGACCCAGCAGTCGGAATATTCGAACCCGCGCCGGAACCGGTCCTGCAGGATCGCCTCGTGCGGCGGCTTGCGCAGGTCTATCCCGCGACTGCCCGGCAGGGTTCGCCGCCCGCCGATATGGTCATAGAGAAACAGTCCGAGCCGCAACATCCACTTGGGCCGCAGCCCTCTGTCGTGCGGCAGGACGAAGCGCATCGGGCGCACGAGGTGTGGGGCGATTTTGAGCAGAACCTCGCGCTCGTGCAGCGCCTCGCGCACGAGGCGGAACTCGTAGTGTTCGAGATAGCGCAGGCCGCCGTGGACCAGCTTGGTGCTGGCCGATGAGGTGTGGCTGGCGAGATCGTCCTTCTCGACCAGCGCGACTTTCATCCCCCGTCCGGCGGCGTCGCGTGCGATCCCGGCGCCGTTGATGCCGCCGCCGATAACGAGAAGGTCGAACATGCGCCGCGGCCCTATCGGCCCCTGCCGCGCGAGGCGAGCGATTTGCGCCACGTTGTTTGCCTCGCGCTGCCGGGCCGCTATGGCGCTGCCGTTGAAGACTTGGGGAGCGCAGAGGATGGCAGGCCGCTATTTCGACGAATGGCAGGTGGGCGACCGGATCGAGCACGAGATCCGCCGCACGGTGACCGAGACCGACAACCTGCTGTTCACGACCATGACCCACAATCCGCAGCCGCTCCACCTCGATGCCGAGGCGGCGCGGGCGTCGGAATTCGGCCAGATCCTCGTCAACGGCACTTTCACCTTCGCGCTGATGGTGGGGGTGAGCGTGGGCGAGACCACCCTGGGTACGCTCGTCGCCAACCTCGGCTACGACAAAGTCGCGATGCCTAAACCGGTTGCGATCGGCGACACGCTGCACGCGACGAGCGAGGTCGCCGCTCTGCGCGAATCGAAATCGCGGCCCGATGCGGGGATCGTCACCTTCACCCACGAGATGCTCAACCAGCGCGGCGAGGTCGTCTGCCGCTGCGAGCGCACGGCCCTGCTGAAGAAGAGGTCCGCCTGACGGCGGCGGGAGCCGAACGGCGACCTGCCCGTTCCTGACGGCAGGCCTATGAACCAGGAACCGCACAGCATCGAGGAAGTGCTCGAAGGGATCGAGGATCTCGGCGAGCGTCGCGACGAGGTCTGCGTCGGCGACGCGCTCGACCAGTTTGGGCGGCGCAGCTTCGGCCCGATCCTGCTGCTCCTGCCGTTGATCGAGCTCTCGCCGATCGGCGGGATTCCCGGCGTGCCCAGCCTGCTCGCGCTGTCGATCGGGCTCATCGCGGGCCAGCTCCTGCTCGGACACGACCATGTCTGGCTACCGCGCTTCATCGAGCGCCGCGCCGTCAACGGCGACCGGCTGGCGCGCGCGGCGCATCATCTCGACGGCGCGGCGGCGGCGATGGACCGCTGGTTCAGGGGCCGGCTCAAGTGGCTCACCGAAGGGTTCTGGCCCCGTATCGCCGCGGCCGTCATCATGCTCTTGTGCTGCATGGTGCCGCCGCTCGAGCTGCTGCCTTTCGCGAGTTCTGCGCCGATGATCGCCATAGCCGCCTTCGGCCTCGCCCTGATGGTGCGCGACGGGCTGCTGATGCTGATTGCGTTCACGCTCTCGCTCGGCGCCCTCGGCGTCGTCATCGCACTCGTCACCTCGGGCGGCCTCACGGGTTAACTCCCTGCGCTTGACGGCGGGCCCTGCTGTGTCATTGTGACCGCGGGCCGCAGGACGACGCATATCCGGGGGGAGGATGCGATGGCGGGTTCGAGGACGGGAGCGATGGGCCTGGCACTGGCGGCGACACTGGCGCTGGCCGGGTGCGGCGGTGCGGAGCGAGAGGCCCAGCGCGCGGCCGATGCCGAAGCGGCGATCGAGGTCGAGGAGTTCCCGCAGCAGGTCTTGTGGGGCGATACCCACCTTCACACCGACAATTCGATCGACGCCTTCGGCTTCGGCACGCGGCTGGGGCCGGAAGAGGCGCTGAAGTTCGCGCGCGGGGATGAGGTGACCTCGAGCACGGGGACCAAGGCCAGGCTTTCACGCCCGCTCGACTTCCTCGTCATCGCCGACCATTCGGACGGGCTCGGCGCCATGCGCCGGCTCTACGACGCACCGCGCCTGCTGATCCGCGATCCGACGCTGCGCCGCTGGCACGACATGATGCACGAGAGCCCCGAGCAGTCGCAGCGGGCCATCGCCGAGCTGATCGACGCCGCGGCGACCGACTCGCTACCCGAGGCGTTCCGCGATCCCGAAGGGCGCGAGGAGAACACGCGCGAAATCTGGGACGCCCACCTCCAGCTGATCGACCGCTATTACCAGCCGGGCACGTTCACCCCGCTCGCCGGCTTCGAGTACACGCTGATGCCGGGCGGCAACAATCTCCACCGGGTGGTCATGTTCCGCGACGGCTATGCGCGCACGAGCCAGGTCCTCCCCTATTCGGGCCTGCAGGGTCCGGTCGATGACCTGTGGGACTATATGGACGCCTACGAGGAGGCGACCGGCGGCAGGACACTCGCGATTCCGCACAACTCCAATCTCTCGAACGGGCTGATGTTCGAGCTGACCGATTCGCAGGGCGGGCCGATGAGCGCCGACTACGCCCGCCGCCGCGCGACGCGCGAGCCGGTGGTCGAGGCGACCCAGATCAAGGGCGACAGCGAATCGCACCCGTTCCTCTCGCCGAACGACGAATTCGCCAGCTTCGGCGATGCCGGGTGGGAACTCGGCAACCTGCCGCTCACCGAGCGCAAGGCCGATACCATGCTGGCCGGCGAATACTTGCGCGAGGCGCTGAAGCGCGGCCTTTCGATCGAGCAGCGCACCGGGGTTAATCCCTATGCGTTCGGGATGATCGGCTCGACCGACAGCCACACCTCGCTCGCTACCGCCGACGAGGACAATTTCTTCGGCAAGCACACCGGCAACGAACCGGCGATCGAGGACCGCGCGCTGGAGCCGCAGAACCTCGGCATCGAGGAAGGCCGCTTCGGTTGGCACTACATGGCGGGCGGTTACGCGGCGGTCTGGGCGCGGGCGAATACGCGCGCCGAGATCTTCGACGCGATGATGCGGCGCGAGGTCTACGCCACCACCGGCCCGCGCATGACCGTGCGCCTGTTCGGCGGGTTCGATTTCACCGAGGAGGACTGGCGCGGCGACTGGGTCCGCGCCGGCTACACCCGCGGCGTGCCGATGGGCGGGAAGCTGGTGGACGAGGGCACGGCGCCGACTTTCCTCGTCTCAGCGCTCAAGGACCCGGAAGGGGCGCACCTCGACCGGGTGCAGATCGTCAAGGGCTGGATCACCGCCGACGGCGTGCTGCACGAGAAAGTCTACGACGTCGTCTGGTCCGACATGGACGAGCGGCCGATGGCGGGCAGGAAAGTGCCGCCGGTCGGCGACACGGTCGACCGCGAGACGGCAACCTGGACTGACACGATCGGCGCGCCCGAGCTGCGCGCGGTCTGGACTGATCCCGACTACCGCGAGGGCGAGAGCGCGTTCTACTACGTCCGCGTGCTCGCAATCCCGACGCCGCGCTGGACGCTCTACGACGCGGTGCGCTTCGGGATCGAGCTGCCGGCCGAGGCGATGGCGGACGCGGTGGCGCAGGAACGCGCCTATAGCTCGCCGATCTGGCTCGGTCCGCCCGATCCCGCGCCGCGTGCCGAGCGGCAGGCCGGCTGGTTCGCCCGCGAGCGGTCCCGCGGATGACCCTGCCGCGCTGGACCCGCGAGCCGATGGTGCACTTCCTCGCCGCCGGCGCGGTGCTCTTCGCGCTGTTCGCCTGGCAGGGCGAGCCCGCCGATCCGGCGAGCCGCACGATCGACGTCGGCCTGGAGGACCGCGCCCGGCTGGCGCTGCAATACGAGCGGACGATGAAGCGCCCGCCGACCGATGCAGAGCTCGACACGCTGACCGAGCAGTACGTGCGCGAGGAAGTGCTCTACCGCGAGGCGCTGCGGCTCGGGCTCGACCGGGACGATGCCGTGGTGCGCAAGCGCATGGCGAACAAGATGGACTTCCTCGCGCAGAGCATGGCTGAGACCGTCGAGCCTTCGGACGAGGTGCTGGCCAAGTGGCTGGCCGATCATCCCGAACGCTTTGCGCACGAGGTGCGCTACGGCTTCGATCAGCGATTCTTCGCCGACCGCGCCGCGGCGGAGGCGGCGCTGGGCCGCTTGCGAGCAGGCGGTGCGGTGGAGGGCGAGCCGATCTCGCTCCCGCCCTCGCTCGACGGCGTTTCGCGAAGCCGGGCGGCCGAGCAGTTCGGCACAGCGCTCGTCGACGCGCTCGACGCAATGGAGCCGGGCGCAGGCTGGTCGGATCCGGTCGCCTCCGGGTTCGGGTGGCACGCGGTGCGCCTGCGCTCGCGCGAGGCGGGCGAGGTCCCGCCACTCGGTGAAATCCGCGAGCGGGTCGAGAACGACTGGCGCGCGGAGACGATCGCGCGCCGCCGCGACGAGGCCTATGCGCTGCTGCGCGACGCCTACCGGGTGACGATCGCGCGGTGAGGTGGCTGGCCACTCTGCTGCTGGCGCTCTCGGCGCTGGTCGCCGCGCCCGCCAGTGCGGACGAGCTGCGTCCCGGCTATCTGGAGTTCACCGAGGCCGCTCCGGGCGAGTGGCGGCTCGCATGGAAGGAGCCGTTCACCGCGCCGCCGCTCGAAGCACCGCCGCCGCCCAACCTGCCCGCGAACTGCCGCTATCACGGCGCGGTGGAGCAGGGCGTCGCCGGCCTCGCGATCGTCGGGGCGGCGGAAGCGCGCTGCGAGGGGACGGTGCGCGGCGGCGCGATCGGGATGCCGGGACTGATCGGCCAGGCCGACATGCTCGTGCGCGTCGCTCCGCTCGGCGATCCGGTCCAGGCGCTGCGCCTCACGTCCGCCGAGCCGCGTGCGACGATCCCCGCCCGCCCCGACCGCATGCAGGTGCTCGAGAGCTACTCCGTCATCGGTGTCGAACATATCCTGCTGGGGTGGGACCACCTGCTGTTCGTGATCGCGCTGGTCCTGCTGCTGCGCCGCTGGCGGCCGGTGGTCTTCGCCGCGACCGCATTTACCGTCGCGCACTCAATTACGCTCGCGGGTGCCTCACTCGGCCTGCTGGGCATGCCGCAACGCCCGGTCGAGGCGCTGATCGCGCTGTCGATCGTGTTCCTCGCGCTCGAGATCGTGCGGCTGCGCAAGCGGGAGGAGAGCTGGACGCTGCGTTACCCGTGGGCGATCGCCTTCGCCTTCGGGCTGCTGCACGGCTTCGGCTTCGCCGGCGCGCTCGCCTCCATTGGTTTGCCGGAGGGCGAGATCGCCGCCGCGCTGCTCGCCTTCAACCTCGGCGTCGAGGCCGGCCAACTGCTCGTCGTCGCTGCGGTGATGGCGCTGCTCGCCGCGCTGGGCCGCCTTGCGAAGCCCGCCATGGCGACCGGTTTGCGAGTCGCCGCCTACGGCATCGGCATCACCGGGTCCTACTGGCTGATCGACAGAGTGATCGGCTGACGCGCCGCCCTGCGCCAAGCGTCGGTGCGTTATCTTGCCATTCACCCGCTCGCCCCTACATTGAGCGGCGAAAGGATTCCTGTTCCGATGAACGACGACAAGCAGCCTGGCGAGCCCGAGGGCGGCGGCCCCAACCCCTGGATCAAGAGCCTGATGGTCTGGGGCGGAATTTTCCTCGCGCTCGTGCTTCTGGTCTCGATGTTCGGCAATGCCGGGCAGCCGGCGGGCAAGGAGATCGGCTATTCGACTTTCCGCGAGAACGTGGAGGCGGGCCTCGTCAAGGACGTCACGATCTCGTCCGAACAGATCACCGGGACGCTTGACAACGGCGAGACGTTCAGCACCGTGCCTGTCACCAACGACACGCGGCTGACTGAACTGCTCGACGCGAACGGCGTCGAATACACCGGCACCGCGCCCGAGCGGATGAACATCCTGCTCGCCGTGCTGATCCAGTCGCTGCCGTTTATCCTGATCCTCGGCATCGCCTTCTTCGCGCTGCGCCAGGTCCAGAAGGGCGGCGGCGGCGGCGCGATGGGCTTCGGCAAGTCCAAGGCCAAGATGCTGACCGAGAAGCAGGGCAAGGTGACCTTCGACGATGTCGCCGGCATCGACGAGGCGCGCGAGGAGCTGGAGGAGATCGTCGAGTTCCTCAAGGATCCGCAGCGCTTCTCCAAGCTCGGCGGCCAGATTCCCAAGGGCGCGCTGCTGGTCGGCTCGCCCGGCACCGGCAAGACCCTGCTCGCCCGCGCCATTGCGGGTGAGGCGGGCGTGCCGTTCTTCACCATTTCCGGCTCCGACTTCGTCGAAATGTTTGTCGGCGTCGGCGCCAGCCGCGTGCGCGACATGTTCGAGCAGGCCAAGAAGAACGCACCGTGCATCGTCTTCATCGACGAGATCGACGCCGTCGGCCGGCACCGCGGCCACGGCCTCGGCAACTCGAACGACGAGCGCGAGCAGACGCTCAACCAGCTCCTCGTCGAGATGGACGGGTTCGAGGCGAACGAAGGCATCATCATCATCGCCGCCACGAACCGCCCCGACGTGCTCGACCCCGCGCTGCTGCGCCCGGGCCGCTTCGACCGCCAGGTCGTGGTGCCCGTGCCCGACGTGGATGGGCGCGAGAAGATCCTCGCCGTGCACATGAAGAAGGTGCCGCTCGCCCCCGACGTCAACCCGCGCACGATCGCGCGCGGCACGCCGGGCTTCTCGGGCGCGGACCTCGCCAACCTCGTCAACGAGGCGGCGCTTCTGGCGGCACGGCGCAACAAGCGCCTGGTCGCGATGCAGGAGTTCGAGGACGCGAAGGACAAGGTCATGATGGGCAGCGAGCGCCGCTCGATGGTCATGACCGACGACGAGAAGAAGATGACCGCCTATCACGAGGCGGGGCACGCGCTGGTCAGTCTGAACGAGCCCGCGTCGGACCCGATCCACAAGGCGACGATCATCCCTCGCGGGCGGGCGCTCGGCATGGTCATGCGCCTGCCGGAGCGGGACAACTACTCGTACCATCGGGACAAGATGCACGCCGATCTCGCGGTCGCGATGGGCGGCCGCGTGGCGGAGGAGATCATCTTCGGCCACGACAAGGTTTCGAGCGGCGCCTCGTCCGACATCCAGTACGCGACCAAGCTGGCGCGCAACATGGTCACCAAGTGGGGCATGTCCGACAAGCTCGGCCCGCTTCAGTACGAGGAAAGCCAGGAAGGCTACCTCGGCATGGGTCAGACCGCGCGCACGATGGGTTCTGACGAGACCAACAAGCTGATCGACGCCGAGATCAAGACGCTGATCGAAAGCGCGCACCGCCGGGCGACCGAGATCCTGAAGACGCAGGAGGACAAGCTCCACCTGCTCGCCCAGGCCATGCTCGAATACGAGACGCTGACGGGCGACGAGATCCGCGAACTGCTCGACAGCGGCAAGATCGACCGCCCCGACGCGCCTACGCGCCCCACCGTGCGCCCGGTCACCGGCTCGGCGATCCCCAAGGCGGGCAAGCGCTTCGGCGGCAACGAGGGCGCCCCGCAAGGCGCCTGATCGTCGGGGTCAGGACTATCGGATAGCTGACCGGCCTCTCGGGAGGCCGGTCAGTGCCCGGCCATCCAGCCGATCGCCATCAGGAAGAAGCTGATCGCGATCCAGGCGAACAGGCTCAGCGCCAGCATGCGCCAGAGGGCGCCGAAGCGGCTGGTGCCGTAAGCGCCGCGGATCTGCCGGTACATGTGGTAGGGCGCATAGAATAGCAGCAACCCGCCGATACCTGGCATGCCGAAGTAGAACAGCAGGCTCGACGCTGCCGCGAGCGCGATCATGAAGGCGATCGAATAGGTGGTGAAGACCGTATGGTCGTAGCCCTTGAAGCGGCGCGCGAAGGGGAACAGCAGCCACACGAAAGGCACGCTCAGCGGGATAAGCATCCAGCTGAACTTGTAGGCGTTGGTCTGCAGTTTGTAGATCGTGAGCTGCGGGTTCGCGGCCGCCTTCTCCCACGCCGCGGTAAGGGCGTTTCCTTCGGGTAGCGGATTGCTCTCGAACCCTTCCCTGAAGTTCGTCTCGAACTCGCTTCCGACGCCGCCGATGACCATTTCCAGGCCCTGCTGGTCATCCTTGAGTTCCGCGATGCGCTCGTCGATCTCGGCCAGGTCGGCAGGGTCGTCGATGTTCCGCTCGCGCTTCTCCTGCAGCTCTGCGAGCTCCTTCTGGTTGGTGGCATAGGCCGACTTGACCTGCTCCATCCCGCTAACATCGGGCGCGAAAGCGGTCGATCCGCCCAGCGCGCTGAACAGGGCGTAGCTCAGGAACACGACGAACAGGAACAGCGCGATCGGGCTGACGTAGCTGGCGCGCTTACCGTCGATATACTCGCGGGTCAGCTTGCCGGGCTGCCACACGAGCAGCGGCAGCGTGCGCCAGGTCTTGCCTTCGAAATGGAGCACGCCGTGCAGCAGGTCATGGAAGAAGGCGCGCAGCGTGCGGTGGACGTGCGCGCGCTGGCCGCAGTTGTGGCAGTGCGGTCCGGCCAGCGCTGCACCGCAGTTAAGGCAGGCGCTCTCGTGCGTATGACCCGTGGCCCCGGGCGATGCCTCTCCGCCGCCCGGCTCGATCGCGCGCGCCGCCAGAGCCCCCGTGGCGATCTCCGCCATTCCCTCGCCGATATCCCCTGCCATGTGCGCGTTCTAGCCCCGCAGAACCGGCGATGGAAGCGCTCAGTCCCGCCCCTCGATCGCGTCCTCCAGCCATTCCAGCGCCTCGTCGAAACATGCGCCGTAGCGTTCTTCGATGAATTCATCGGCGCGCGCGTGGATCGCCGGCTGGAACGGGCTGGACGGGTCCTTCGTGTGACGCTTCATCAGGATGGCGGCGCGTTCCGGCTCGGGCGGCAGCACCGGTAGGCCGAGTTGCTCCTGCGCGCGCCGGACGACGCGTTCGGGATTGGCGACGATGCTCTCGAAATCGATCCGCACGGCATCCGGCCAGCCGTTGCGCGCAATGGCCTCGTCGAACAGTGTTTCCTGAAACCAGTGGAGCAGCGCCATGATCCGCGCCATCCGCCCCAACGGGTCGGGCGTGCTTTCTATCGCCGATTGCATGAGCGCATTGCCGCCCCCTACCACCGGCGCGATCTGGCTGGCGAGGCGGGCGCAGAATGCCAGCCGCTCGTTGCCACCGCGGAACGTCGCACCGAGATAGCGCCGCCGCTTCATTGAGACGAACACGGCATGTTCGATCCGGCCGGGTACACAGAGTTCGGGCAGCAGCGAATTGACCCAGTTGGTCGGCTTGACCACGACCGAGATTCCGTTGCCGCCGATCTTTCCGAGCTCCGACAGCGCGTAATCCAGTAGCGGGCCGAGCGGGGCGATCGCCTTGCCCGCGGCGATCAGCTCGCGCTGCCCGGCGATGTCGGCGAGGCACTGAGGTTCCTTGAGCGCGGCGACCTGGCCGGGCCAGTCGAGAAGCCGGGCCAGTAGTGTCGAGCCGGCAAAGCCGACATGGAACACGAACCGGGCGGCCTTCTCGGCGCCGCTCGGCCGCAAGTCGAGCGGGCGCAGGACCTGCTCGCGCCAGAAGGTCTCACGACCGTCGAGGAAGCTCGCCAGCGCGAGCTTCCT
>JAPSJS010000101.1 GCA_031178065.1 Altererythrobacter sp. | reverse complement strand
TTGACCTGCGCCTGCGCGTCCGCAAAGGCTTCGCGCGCCCGAATCGACCGGGCATGCGCATTACCTTACGCCTCCAGGAGCACACCCCGCATGAGCCTCGATCCGACCCGCCTGGCGCCGATGGCCAATGCCATCCGGGCGCTATCGATGGATGCGGTTCAGGCGGCAAATTCCGGACACCCCGGCATGCCGATGGGCATGGCCGACGTCGCCGCGGTCCTGTGGTCGAAGTATCTGAAGTTCGACCCTTCCACGCCCGACTGGGCGGACCGCGACCGCTTCGTGCTCAGCGCCGGGCATGGCTCTATGCTGATCTACTCGCTCCTCCACCTCTCGGGCTACGCGCATCCGACGATGGAGGAGATCAGGAACTTCCGCCAGCTCGGCAGCCCCTGCGCCGGCCATCCGGAGAACTTCCTGCTCGACGGCGTGGAATGCACGACCGGCCCGCTCGGCCAGGGCCTGGCGATGGCGGTCGGCATGGCGATCGCCGAGCGGCATCTCAACGCCGAGTTCGGTGACGATCTGGTCGATCACCGCACCTGGGTGGTCGCTGGGGACGGCTGCCTGATGGAAGGCATCAACCACGAGGCGATCGGGATAGCCGGGCACCTCAAGCTCGGCCGCATGATCGTGTTGTGGGATGACAACCGGATCACCATCGACGGCTCGACCGACCTCTCGACGAGCGAGGACATCCGCGCCCGCTACGACGCGACCGGTTGGCACACGGTCGCCTGCGACGGGCACGACCCCGCCGACATCCAGCGCGCGCTCGACGAGGCGCTGGCGGACGAGCGCCCCTCGCTGGTCGCCTGCCGCACCGTGATCGGCAAGGGCGCGCCCAACAAGCAGGGCACGTCTGCGACTCACGGCGCGCCGCTCGGCGCCGACGAGATCGCCGCGGCGCGCGACGAGTTGGGCTGGACCGCGGAGCCGTTCGAGGTTCCCGAAGCGATTCTCGCCGATTGGCGCGCAACCGGCGAACGCGGTGCGAAGGCGCGCGGCGACTGGCATGCCCGGCTCGCGGCTTCGGATCGCAAGGCCGAGTTCGAGCGCCGCATGGCCGGCGACCTGCCCGCGGGCGAGGACGCCGCCAAAGCCTTTGCCGAGTGGCTCGGGAAGGACCAGAAGGTCGCCACCCGCAAGGCCTCGGAGATGGCGCTCGAGGTCCTCACGCCGCTGCTGCCCGAAATGATCGGCGGCTCGGCCGACCTCACCGGCTCGAACAACACCAAGACCAAGGCGATGGAGCCGCTCACCGCCGACAATTACGGCGGGCGCTACGTCTATTACGGCATCCGCGAATTCGGCATGGCGGCGGCGATGAACGGCATGGCGCTGCACGGCGGCGTGATCCCCTACGGCGGCACGTTCCTGATCTTCAGCGACTACTGCCGCAACGCCGTGCGTCTTTCCGCCCTGCAGCAGGCGCGGGCGATCTACGTCTTCACCCACGATTCCATCGGGCTGGGCGAGGACGGGCCGACGCACCAGCCGATCGAGCAGGTGATGAGCCTGCGGCTGATCCCCAACCTCAACGTGTTCCGCCCGGCCGATGTGATCGAGACTGCGGAGTGCTGGAACCTCGCGCTGCAGACCAAGGACACGCCCTCGGTGCTCGCGCTGAGCCGGCAGAATCTGCCCCAGCTCCGGCACGCCGATAATCCAGAGGGCGAGATGCTTAGCGGCAAGGGCGCCTACCGCCTGCGTGCGGCGGCGGCGGAGCGCAAGGTCGTGCTGATCGCGACCGGCTCCGAAGTGCAGGTCGCCTGCGACGTCGCCGATGCGCTTGAAAGCAAGGGCATCGGCGCCGATGTGGTCTCCATGCCGTGTATGGAACTGTTCGAGGTGCAGGACGAAGCCTACCGGCGCGATCTGCTGCCTGCGGGCACGCTCAAGGTCTCGATCGAGGCCGGCTCGACCCTCGGGTGGGAGCGGTACACCGGCACGGATGGGCTGCAGATCGGCCTCGACCGTTTCGGCGCCTCCGCTCCGGCAGAGGCATTGTTCGCGAAATTCGGCTTCACCGCAGAAGCCATCGTTCCCAAAATCCAGGCCAAACTCGGCATTTAGCAGGAGCTCTTCATATGGCGACCAAGGTTGCGATCAACGGTTTCGGACGTATCGGGCGGCTCGTGGCGCGCGCCATTCTGGAGCGCGACGACCATGATCTCGAACTCGTCTCGATCAACGATCTCGCCGACACGAAGTCCAACGCCCTGCTGTTCGGTTTCGACAGCACGCACGGCCGTTTCCCTGGCAAGGTCGAGACCGACGGCAACGACCTGGTCGTCAACGGCAAGCGCATCCACGTCACCGCCGAGCGCGAACCGGGCAAGCTGCCGCACAAGGCGAACGGCATCGACATCGTGCTCGAGTGCACCGGCTTCTTCCAGTCGGACGAAGCGAGCCGCCCGCATCTCGACGCAGGCGCCAAGCGCGTCCTGATCTCCGCCCCCGCGACGGGCGTGTCGAAGACCATCGTGTTTCCGGCGCCGGCTCCGCATCGGACTCCGACTCAAGCCGTACCTTCGGCAGGTGCCGGGCCAGGGGCGACGGGAGCCACCAGGCGCGGTCGCCCAGGAGGTGCATGACCGCGGGGACCACCAGGCAGCGGATCAGCGCGGCGTCCAGGAGGATCGCCGTCGCCAGGCCCAGACCGAACTGCTGGAGCATCCGGCTCGGACTGAGGACGAAGGCGGCGAAGACGACGATCATGATGGCCGCCGCCGCCGTGATGACCCTGCCGGTGGCGGCCAGACCCTCGCGGACGGCGAGGGCGGAGTCACGGGTGCGTTCCCACTCCTCCTGGATGCGGGAGATCAGGCGGATCGCCAGGATCGAGTTGCCGCCGGAGTGGAAGAAGCTGTCCGTGATGCCGGGCTCGACCGCGAGGAGCTCGGTCCAGATCTCCGCGAGACGTTCCTCGGTGGCGGTGCGCGGGGCGATCCGGCCCTGCGGGGCGTCCGTGGCGCCGGCGTCCGGCGCGGGCAGGGCCCGCTTGTCGGTCTTGCCGTTGGCGTTGAGGGGGATCTCGGCCAGCGGGACGTAGTGACCGGGGTGCATGTACTCCGGCAGCCGCGCGGCACAGTGCGCCGCGAGCTCGTCGGCCGGGCTCACGTCCGCGTCGTCCCGCGGGACGTAGTAGGCGACGAGCTGATGGTCGCCAGCCGCCGTTTGACGCGCCACCACGACCGCCTCACGGACCGCCGGGTGCTCGGCGACGACGGTCTGGATCTCGCCCGGTTCGATGCGGTAGCCGCGGATCTTCACCTGGTCGTCGAGGCGGCCGAGGAACTCCACGGCGCCGTCCGGG
>JAPSJS010000019.1 GCA_031178065.1 Altererythrobacter sp. | reverse complement strand
GTAAGCTTCGGGCAGAGTGGCACCGAGGAGTCCGAGCGCGCCCATTTCGGTCATGATCTCCCGGTCGAAGCTCTCATGACGCGCGGCGAGCAGGACACGCGGCATCAATGATGATTGACAGTAATCACGTGCCGTGTCGCGGATCAGACGTTCCTCATCGGTGATCTGCGATTCCAGATCGAATGGGTCGTCCCATTGGAACCCCGCCAACTCCGCCATTATCATCGCTCCTGTCGCAACATCCTTCCCGGACAGAAAGCCTAAGGATACGAGGAAGAGAAAGCGAAATCTTGCGATAACATCATGTTCAGTGGTAATGATCTCTCATGGAGCCACTCGACACCACGCCGCGGCGGCAGATCCCGCAGATGCACGAGCTCGTGGCGTTCGAGGCGGCTGCGCGGCACATGAGCTTCACAGGCGCAGCAGCGGAGCTGAACCTGACGCAGGGCGCGGTCAGCCGCGCAGTCGCGGCGCTAGAGCAGCGCCTGCGCACGCCATTGTTCAAGCGCGTCCGCCAGCGGGTGGTGCTGACGCCGGTGGGCCGCGATTATCAGGATCAGGTACGAGCGCTGCTCGGACAGCTCAATGCCGCCACCCGTCAGGCCATGTCCGCGAGTTCGGTCGAACAGACGCTCCATGTCGCGACCCTGCCCACGTTCGGCATCCACTGGCTGGCACCGCGGCTGCCGCTCTTTCAGGCGATGCGACCGCATGTAACCGTCAACCTCGCGTCACGACTGCGCCCTTTCTCGTTCGAAGCCGAGCCATTCGACCTCGCGATCCACCATGGAGAGTCGGCGTGGCCCGGCGGAACGCTGAGGCGGCTCATGCACGAGACGATGGTCCCGATGTGCAGCCCCGAATACCGGCACTCCAATGCGATTGCTTCACCGGCCGACCTCGATCGCGCAACCTTGATTCACCTCAGGACACGCCCGGCGGCATGGGCCGAATGGCACATGAAAGCAGGTCTTCCGGGAGACGGCGCCTTTCGCGGCCCGGTCTATGACCAGTTCGGCATGGCGGTCGCCAGTGCCGCAGCAGGTCTCGGAGTGGCGCTCCTCCCGGAAATGTTCGCGGCGGAGCAGATCGAGGAGGGAAAGCTGATCACGCTTTTCGATCTCGAGGTGAGCACGGGAAGCGCCTACTACGTCGTTCTCCCGGAAGCCGGTCACAAGTCCGCCGCGTCCGACTTCGCGGATTGGCTCGCCGCCCAGCTTACCGGCTGAATTCCCACCGACGGTGAGGGCGAAGCACCGCCGCCTACGCAGTTGGCACCGTCACTCGAGGCAATCGGCTTCTTATCCTTCCGCCAACCGCAGGGAGGATGCTGACATGACCATCATATTGGCCGCAACTTTGTTGGCGGGGCTTCAGGCAGCGCCGGGTGTCGTTACCCCGGGTATGATCGCGGCGCCTGCCGCGACCATCGAAGCACCCGTAGAGGCCATGCTCCACGCAATCTCCGCGCGTGATCCGGCCGCCCTGGAGCAGACGCTGGCGACCAGCGTGGAGCCGGAGATCGTCTACTACTGGGGCGAAACCGTCTCGGGGCGCGAGGCGATCGCTCAATGGCACCGCGAATGGTTCGCCGAGCCGGGATGGGCCATCGTCCCCGGCCCCGTCGGTCACAGCCTGGGGGGCGAGCGGCTGGCGACCGTTGCCGCGCCCGTCCGCTACATAAAGACAGCGGAGAGGCAGTTCGTGATCCTGATCAGCTATACCCTGTTGAAGGAAGCGGAAGGTTGGAGAATAGCCCGCATCCAGCAAACGCTGCTGGAAGGGCCGGACGCCGCGGACTAGCCGCCGGCCGCAGCGGCGACCGCGCGAATGAAGTCCCACTGCAGTCCGTAGTATTGCGGGCCGCCGGGTTTGCTCCAGGCGCTCTGGATCACGACGACGAGCTTGCGCTGCGGATCGATGTACAGCGCCTGGCCCATGATCCCGATGCCGCGGTATGCGTCGCCCGGCCCGGTCCACCACTGATAGCCGTAGCCCAGCTCGCCGAACGTATTCTTGCTATGGGCCGCTGTCGCCTCCGCGATCCACCCCCCGGGCACGACCGCCTTGCCGCCGGCCTGCGCGCCCTCCAGCATGAAAAGGCCCAGGCGGCCATAGTCGCGCAGCGTCGCGCTGAAGCAGATGCCCCCGGTCTCGAGCCCTTCAGGCGAGGTGATCCAGATCCCGTCAGCCTCCATGCCGAAGGGGTGCCAGATCTTCTCGGAGAAGTAGTCCGAGAGGGACTTGCCGGTCGCGTTCATAACCACCGCGCCGATGAGGTTCGACTCCGCCGTGGAGTAATGAAACTCCTGACCCGGCTCCGCTACCCGCGGTTGGGACGCCATCTGGCGGTAGAATGCAGGGCCCATGTGGGTCGCATAACGGCTGAAGTCCGACTTCGGATTGTTGTAGTCCTCGCCGAAGCCGACGCCGGAACGCATCTGCAGCGCCTGCCTGATGGTGACGCCGTCATAGGTGCCGCCCTCCAGTTCAGGGACATATCGCGTGACCGGATCGTCGAGGCTATCAATCGCCCCGTCCAGCAGCGCCGCGCCGACGAGTGTCGAGGTCACGGACTTCGCGATGGAAAACGACGTCCATCGATCCGCCGCCTTACGGCCCAGCCCGTAGCGCTCGAGCACGACACGGCCGTCCTTGATGACCAGCAGGCCCGAGACCCGGTTGACCTTCATGAAATCGTCGACCGTGTACGGCCGGTGTTCGTGAAGAAAGGCGACCTCGAGCTCGTGGTCGGCGACCTGCAGTTCGCGGACCGGGCCGCCTGCCTTGATGACGTTGGCCGGAAAGATGGTCTCCATCGCCCGGTAGCCGAGTTCCTGCTCGGTCGGGGACCAGAAGCCCAGGCGTTCCTCCAGCGGGGCAGCATCGGCCTCCGCCCGGGCGAGCGCCGGAATGGTCGTCGTTCCGATCGCTGCGCCGATCAGTCCGGCGAGGACAACGGCACTTAGGAGCCGGCGGCGGAGGGGCTTGAGCGTCTTCATCGTCATTCCGCCGAATGCGCGAGCCGGAAACCGACCGTGAAGTAGCCCTGATCTTCGGGGCCACGGAGCCGAAAGCGCTCCTCCAGGAATTCGCCGGCGTCGCCGTAGGAACCGCCCCGGATCACGTGGTAGCCCGGCGTTGGGCAGTCGCTCCGGGACGATCCGTCGGCCGGCGCGTCAACGTAGTTCTCGTGATAGCAGTCGGCCTGCCATTCCCAGACGTTGCCGCGAATGTCGTGGAGCCCCAGCCCATCGGCTGGAAAGCTCCCGACCGGCGCCGTCTCGATCCAAACGTCGCGGCCTTCAGCCTTGCCGCCGCAGCATTCCACCTTGCCGATATTCGCCAGTTCGTGCGTTACGCCTTCGCCGCCGCTGCGTGCGTTTCCGAGGTCGGCCAGAGTGGCGACATATTCCCATTCGGCCTCGCTCGGCAGGCGGTATTGCTTGCCCGTCCTGGCGTTCAGCCAGCCGATGTAGGCCCGGGCGTCGCGCCAACTGACGCAGAGCACGGGGTGGTCATCCTCCTGCGCGAACCCGGGCGTCTGCCAGTTCCGCTCGGGGTTGATGTGCCAAGTGGTGTCTTCGTCGTATACGTTGCACTTTCCCGCCGAGACGTAGCCGGTCTCTTCGGCAAACGTGCGGAAGGCGCCCAGGGTCACTTCATGCGCCGCCAATTGGAACGGAGCGATGGCGACCTCGTGCGTCGGGCCGTCGATCGGGCCATAGCCGCGGTCGATGGTCGCGCCCATGGCGAAGGTTCCGCCGGGGATCGAGACCATCTCCGGCACGAGATCGGCGCGCTGCGCGGCGCCGTCGGGTGCCGCCGCGACGAGCAGCAGGGACGCAGCAGCGAGGGTCGCTGCGAAACGCTTAGCGCTGGCGCGCGCTTCCGGCCCAGGCCGGGTTCCAGTCCGTTCCATGTTGATCGCTCATCTCCCAGTAGAACTTGGTGCGCGGCCGATCGTGGTTGCCGATCTCGTTCATCGTCGCGGACTCGTAGAGACGACCGTTGACCATGGTGTAGACCACGCTGTTGGTGTTCCTGATGTCCGCGAGCGGATCGCGGTCCAGCACGATGAGGTCCGCCAGCTTTCCGGGCTCGATCGAGCCGAGCTGGTGATCTAGCCCCCAGGTCTTCGCGCCGTTGATCGTCGCGGCCCGCAGGATGCGCATCGGCGCCATCCCGCCTTCCGCGAGCAGTTGCATCTCCCAATGGAGGGCGATGCCCGCCGCCTGACCATGGGAGCCGACGTTCACGATCACGCCCGCATCGTCCAGCCGTTTGATAGAGCGCGCGACCGAGCGGAAGCCGACGTCGTAGAGCTCGTCCGCCTGATGGATCGACTGCATGGCCCGCACGTAGAGTGGCGCGTCGGACGGGCCCTGGATGGGGTTGTAGGCGTTGTTGATCCCGGGGATGAAGGTGCGGACCTTCGGCTCCTTCCACGGCTCCTGGTTCTGATAGATGTAGTTCTCCCCGAACAGCTCGCCGAACGTGACGACGAGAGTCGGCGTGGTGGACATCTCCGAACTTTTGAAGAGCTGGAGCAGGTCGTCGTAGTACGTGGCAACCGGCAGGTTGTGCTCGAGGTTCGTATATCCGTCGAGGATCATGCCGACGTTGTCGTAGAAGTGCCCGGCACCTTCCGCGTCGACCATCAGGCCTTCTTCCGCCGCGGCCTGCAGGAGCCACTGCTTCTGCGCCCGCGTGGTGAGCTTGTAGCTCTTGAGAACCGTCCCCCCGATGGCCGCCTTGCGGCGGACGACGGCGCGGGCATCTTCCAGGCTCTCGATCCGGTTGAAGACACGGTCGGGCTTTCCGGACCGGCCATAGATCACATGCCCGGTGGTCAGCCAGCGCGGGCTCACCATCAGACCGGCGATGGTCATTTCGCCGGTTTCGTAGCTCGGCAGCTCGTTCGCGTAAGGGTCGAAGTTGGTCGTCACACCGTAAGCGAGCGCCGCGTAGCGGACCGCGTGCTTCTGCGGCATCGCGCCCGTGCCGTAGCAGCAATCGATATGGCCGTGCGCGTCGAAGAAACCTGGCATGAGGGTCTTGCCCCCCAGGTCGTACACCTTGGCGACGTCCGGGATCGTGACGCTCCCCGCCGGCCCGACGGCCTTGATGCGGTTGCCTTCCACAACGACCGCCCCGTTCTCGATGATCGTGTCGCTGCCCGTCATCGGCAGAACGCGCGCGTTGACGAAGGCTATGCTGCCCTGCGGTACATCGGCCGGAACGCTGATCTTGATCGAATGCAGGGGCGCATCGACGATGCCGTCGGTTTCGGACCGTGTCGCATAGACGTCGGGACCGAGGGTCCAGAAGAGCTGTTCGGAACTGTCGCTCCAGGCCAGTTCGAAGCCGCCCGAGCGGGTAAGGCGGCGCGCCTCAGGGTTGTTCTGAGCGGTGATCGCGATGGGCTCCGCACCCGGCCGGAACGGCATCACGTGCAGTTCCTGGAATTCCTTGAACGCGATCCACGCGAGATCCGGGCTCAGCGTGAAATCGCCGGTATCGGCCGTCTCCGCATAGGCATGATCCTGCGTTTCGCCGCCCTCGGCTGGGATGCTGCGCAGGATCACCGCACGCCGCTTCTCGAAGTCCGCCGGCCCCATGTAAAAGATCCGCCGGTCGTCGGGCGAGAAGCGCGCTACTCCGGCAGCAAGCGCAAGGTACCGAGGTTCTTCGCCATCGACATCGACGACATAAAGCCCCGGTACGTCGTGAGCGCCGCCCATCTGCGAATCCGCATCGAGAATGCGATAGGCGATCTGCCCGCCGCTGTTCGCGAAGACCGGTTCGGCGATGATCCCGCCGCTGCGGGCGAGCACTCTGTCCTCGCTCCCGTCGACGCTGCGCAGGTGGAGCGTGCTACCGGACTCGTCATGCCATTCGACATAGGCGATCCAGCGGCCGTCCGCGGACCACCTCGGGTCGGTCTGGGCGCCGTCGCTCTCCGTCAGAGGACGCGGCGGCTCGTTGCCGGTCAGGCTCTGACGCCAGATACGGCCCAGCGCGCGGAAGAGAAGCTCGTCACCATCCGGCGATGGGGCGATCTGCCGGACGATCTTCACGTCCACCTGGTCGGGCGCGAGATCCAGCTCGGTGCGCAGCGCCGGATGAATTTCGTGGTGGGCAGTGGCGCGGAACGGGATATCCGTCGCCTCGCCCGTTTCCATATCGACTTTGATCAACTCGCCCTTGGCCCAGATCGCGACGTGCCGATTGTCGGGAAACCAGTCGAACGCAGGGTAATAATGTTCCTGCGCAAGATAATCGGCCTGCAGATCGCGTGCGAGTCCGTCGTAGACGGCGTTCTGACGGCCCGTCGCGACGTCGTACCGGAAAAGCACCGTCTTGGCGCCGACCCGCCGAATGAAGGCGATGACCGATCCGTCGGGCGACACCTGCGGTGTGGTCGCGCTCCCGAAACCGGAAATCAGATCGACCGTGTCGCCGCTCAGCAGGTCGTGCCGGCGGATGACGAAATTGCTGAGGTTCGGATTGAGGTAGACGTAATGCAGCCCGCCGACTCGCTCGGTATAATAGAGGTGCCGCCCATCCGGCGAATAGCGCGGCTCCTGGAGATCCTTGCCGCTTTCGGGAGGTGCGACCAATTGCCGCTCCTCGCCACCCACGTTGAAGCGGATCAGCTCCGACGTGCGCATGTCGAACACCGATGCGCTCGTCTTGGTGGCGACGATGGCGCTGCCGTCGGGCGACCACGAGGGCGCCGTGATCATGTCCATAGTTTCATGGCTGATCTGGCGCGGATCGGATCCGTCGGGATTGGCGATCCAGATGTTGTCCGCACCCGTCGCATCGCTGAGATAGAGGATCTTGCGACCGTCGGGGCTGAACTGGGGGCTCCGCTGGGTCGCGGGGCCAGACAGGATCGCCCGGGCTTCTCCGCCCGCTGCAGGCATGGTGTAGATGTCGTTGAGCAGGTCGAACACGAGCGTTCGCCCGTCAGGGCTGACGTCGACGCTCATCCAGGTACCCTCGGCGAGGGTAAGTGTTACATCTTCCGTCTGCGACCTCAGGATATCCGATGGCGAGGCAGAGGGCTCCGCGCTCAGCGGAGCGCCTATCAAAGCGATTCCCGCGAATACTTTCGCCCAGTTCGGACCCAACGCCATTTCCCTCCCCTTTCACGACCGACATCGTTGTGTCGGCCTGCGCCAGACTAGGTGCGGGCGGTGCGATGTGGCGGTGCGAAAGTCGCGGGGACCGTTGCTGACGGATCACCGGCCCCGCAACCTTTGCAACAGCGCAGCGCTGGCAGCGTAGCGTTGCGCGGACGGTATCCGGGTACCCAGTTCGTTTTGATCCTAAGAATGGAGAATTTTCTCCGAAGCCAACGTTGCTCGCTCGGGCATGAGTGATTCTTGACAAAGGGGGCCGATTGCTTGCTCGCCTTCCACCCGAACAGATCAGATGTCTGCAGGGGAGGCGCCTTACGCAGAACGCGGGGAATTATGCCCAATCGACACCCCCGTTTCGGGCAGGATTGCCTGAGATCAGCTCAGACGCCTTCAGACCGGAACAAGCATAAAATGGCAGAATTCCGCCATTTTGTCGACCCTTTTTGGGATGTTAGGAGAAGAATAGATGGTGCCCAGAAGAGGACTCGAACCTCCACGCCCTTGCGAGCGCCGCCACCTGAAGACGGTGCGTCTACCAATTCCGCCATCTGGGCACACTGGCGATCCGGATCGTCGCGGTCCGGCTCGCGGGTAGGGGCGGGCCACTAGCGAAGGGGCGGGGGGCTTGTCAACGACTTCGAGGCTGTTGCGGGACGGGACGCGTTGGGGCAAGGCGGGGCCAGATTCGCGAAACCGATAAATGAACGGCACGAGGCAATGGCGGCACACGATCCCCTCAATGGCAGGCTGAACGGCAAGCTGGTCACGATGACTGGCGGCAGCGGCTTCTTCGGCCGGCACGTGGCGCAGGCGCTGCTCGAGCGCGGGGCGCGGCTGCGGGTCGCGAGCCGCCGTCCGCAAAAGGCGTTTTCGCTGAAGCCGCTTGCCCAGCTCGGCCAGATCGAATTCATGCCGTGCGACGTGCGCGACCCGGCCAGCGCAGCAGCGGCGGTGCGCGGGGCGGATGCCGTGGTGAACCTTGTCGCCTCGTTCGAAGGCGACCTCAAGAAGCTGATCTGCGGCGGCGCGCGCAATGTCGCCCGGGCCGCACGCGATGCCGGTGCGGACGCCATGGTCCATATCAGCGCGATCGGTGCCGACGCCGAATCGCCTGCCGAATACGCGCAGGCGAAGGCACTGAGCGAAGGGGAGGTTCTCGCCGCCTTCCCCGGCGCGACTATCCTGCGCCCATCGCTGCTGTTCGCGGAGGACGAAGGCTTCGTGCAGATGCTCGCCGGCCTCATCTCCACCCTGCCCGTGCTGCCGGTCTTCGCGCCGCAGGCGAAGCTGCAGCTCCTGTTCGTGGACGACGCGGCCGACGCGGTTGCGGCAGCGCTGGCCGATCCGGGCACGCACGGCGGCAAGACCTACGAGATCGCGGGACCCGAGGCGATCGGGATGATGGACCTGCACGAGCGGATCGCCGCGGCGCAGGGGCGCGAGCGGCACTTCATCGCCATGCCCGACGCCTTGTCCGCCCTGTTCGCCGCTCTGCCGGGCACGCCGATGAACGGCGACCAGTGGTGCCTGCTCAAGCAGGGGAACGTGCCTTCGGGCGGGCATCCGGGCCTCGACAAGCTGGGCGTGCAGCCGCGCCCGCTGGGTCTGTTCCTCGATCGGTGGATGGTCCGTTACCGCAAGCACGGCCGCTTTTCCGACCGCACCCGCGGCGCAGTCTAGGCTTCGCGCGGGGGCGAGGCCTCTTCCTTTGCCAACAGGGTCACGGGCTCGACCAGCAGAATCGATCCGTCGCTGCCGATGATGCGCACGCGGGCGCCCACGGCGACGTCCGGGCCGCGCGCGAGCCATTCGCTGTCTCCGTGGCGGATGCGTCCGCTGCCCCCGTCGAACGCCTGGGTCACCAGGGCGGTCTCCCCCACCAACCGTCCGCCGCGCTTGTTGAGCAGCGGGTCGGCGCCGACGATCGGCTTGTCGCGCAGGAAGCGGCGGGCAGAGAAGGCGAAGATCAGCGCGAGGAAGACGAAATCGATCACCTGCGCGGCGAGCCCGAGATCGAGCAGGTAGGTCAGCGCCCCAGTGACGATCGCCGCCGCGGCGAGCCAGATGAGATAGACCCCGGGCACCAGCAGCTCGAGCGCCGCGAGCGCGAGCCCGAGCGTGATCCAGATCCAGTGGGGATCGAAGCTGTCGAGCCCGTCCACGGGCTACCCCTGGCGCTCGCCACTGCGCGGCACGCTCGCGCGCGGAACGCGTTCGCGCCGCTGGGGCAGCGGGGTCCCGGTGTCGACGGGAGGCACCGTCACGGTGCCGTCCGGCGGGCTCACCGCATCGCGCACGAGTTCACCGATCCCGCCGAGCGACCCGATGAGCTGCGTCGCCTCGACCGGGAACAGGATCGTCTTGGCATTGGGGCTGGTGGCGAACTTACCGACCGCCTTGGTGTATTCCTGCGCGATGAAGTAGTTGATCGCGGCATTGCCGCTCTCGGAAATCGCGTTGGAGACCATCTGGGTCGCCCGCGCCTCCGCTTCGGCGGCGCGCTCGCGCGCCTCGGCATCGCGGAAGGCGGCTTCCTTCTTGCCTTCGGCGGACAGGATAGCGCTCTGCTTCTCGCCCTCGGCGCGCAGGATGCGGCTCGCCCGGTCGCCTTCGGCCTCGAGGATCTCGGCGCGCTTGACGCGTTCGGCCTTCATCTGCCGCGCCATCGCCTCGGAAATGTCGAGCGGCGGACGGATGTCCTTGATCTCCACACGGGTGATCTTCACCCCCCAGGGCGAGGTCGCATGATCGACCACGCTTAGCAGCCGGGCATTGATCTCGTCGCGCTTCGACAGCGTCTCGTCGAGGTCCATCGAGCCCATCACGGTGCGCAGGTTGGTGGTCGTGAGCGCCATGATCGCGGCGTAGAGATTGTGCACCTCGTAAGCCGCCTTGCCGGCATCGAGCACCTGGAAGAACACCACCGCGTCGACCCCCACCATGGCGTTGTCCTTGGTGATGATCTCCTGCCCCGGGATGTCGAGCACCTGCTCCATCATGTTCACCTTCCGCCCCACGCGGTCGATGAACGGGACGATCAGGTGCAGGCCGGGCTCGGCGGCCAGAGTGAACTTGCCGAACCGCTCGATCGTGTAGACGAAGCCCTGCTTCACGACGCGCACCGCCATCAGCAGGAATATCACTGCCAGCACCGGCAGCATTATCAGGGCGATACCCATCGATGTCCTTCCCCTCGTTTGCGCTTATCGTATCAGCGGGCCGGACCGGGGCAAGCGAAACCGCAAGGCGCCGTGCCTCCTCCATGCGTTACTTTTCCGCAAGGATTGCGCTCTAGCGTGCCGGCAAAAGGCATGAGCTCGGGGGCGCGCGTGATCGAGGTCGAGATCCAGAACGAAACGCACCAGACGCAGGAGCGCCTGCGGTTCGCCTCGGTCCCGCGCATCGGCGAAGGCATCCGCCTGCGTGAGCCCGACGGGTGCTGGGCCTCCTACGACGTGCTCGACGTGTGGTATCAAAAGGCCGAGTTCGGCGATGTCTGGATGCCCTATCTCCACGTCTGCATGACGCCGAACGAGCAGCCGACCCCAGCGCCCCCGCCTGCGCATTCGTCTTTCGCCGAGCCCCTGCGCTCGCCCGTCTGGGGCGAGGAGGAGGTGCCGCCATCCACGGGTTGATCAAACGGACCCCGCCGCCTGCGAGCAAGGCAGCAGGCGAAGCGGCCACGCCGGGTCGGGACGCCGAAGCCGTAGCGCCCGCCGATCCCACCGAGCGGATCGTCGAGGAAGCCAAGGCCGCCTATGCCGCGCGGCACGTCCAGGCACGGGTCCGCCGCTGCTTGGTGGTCGACGATTCGCGCATGATCCGCAAAGTGGTCCGCCGCATCGTCGAGGATCTGGGCTTCAAAACGGCCGAGGCCGAGAACGGCGAGGAAGCGCTCGCCCGGTGCAAGGCGGCGATGCCCGATCTGATCCTGCTCGACTGGAACATGCCGGTGATGGGCGGGATAGAGTTTGTCACCCGGCTGCGCGCCCTGCCCGCCGACCGCGCACCGCGCGTGGTGTTCTGCACCTCGAATTCCGACGCGGCCGACATCCATCAGGGCATCGACGCCGGGGCCGACGAATACGTGATCAAGCCTTTCGACGAGGCGACCCTGCGGGCGAAATTGCGCGGTATCGGGCTGGGTTGACGAGGCGGTGGGGGCCTGCTTCGCTCCTCACCTTCATCAACACCAACCCACGCGAACCCGAGAACCGGCCGAGACGTCAGGCCAGCGCCTCTCCGTAAAGCTCCAGCAGGTTCGTCCACGCGCGTTCCGCCTCGGCTTCGACGTACGCAGGGGCATCGGGAACGGTCCAGCCGTGATCGCCGGCGTAAACTTCGATTTCGGCCGGGCGGCCTGCCGCCTTGGTGGCTTCACGCAGGACATTCTTGGTCTCGGGCGCCTCGGCGTCGTCGTCCTGCGCGATCGCGATCAGATAACTCGCCTGCGTCTTGCCGAACAGGTTGTGCGGGCTCATCAGGTCGTTGCCGCGGACCAGCCCGCCGCCGTGGAAGCTTGCCGCCGCACGCAGCCGCGCGGGCACCGCCGCGGCAGTCCACACGGTGAACGGTCCGCCCATGCAGTAGCCTTGCGTACCCACGCCGCGCTTGGCATCGACCGCCTTCTGCTCATCGAACCAGCCGACGGCAGAAGTCGCGTCACGCATGATCGCCTCGGCATCGAGTTTCTCGCGCCACGGGCCAACCTTCTGAAAGCCGCCGTTCGCGGCAAAGTCGGCGAAGTCCTCGAACTGCTGACCGGCGACGTCGCGGTAATAGGGGTTGGCGACCAGGACCGCATAACCTTGCCCCGCCAACCGCCGGGCCATGTTGCGCTTCGCCTCCCGAATACCTCCGATGTCGGGCCAGAACAGGACAGCGGGCGCCGGACCCGCGACTGGATGGACGAAGAACCCGTCCATCGTTCCATCGGCGGTTTCGAAGCTGACGTTCTCTTCCGCCAGGGCTGGTGGAGCCATCCTCCCGTCGCCCTGCGAACTCGATTCCGCCGGCGTGCAGGCGGCCAGCGCGGCCATGCCGCCAAGCGCACCGAATTGCCGCCGGTTCAGCCCTTCGCGCGCCCAGCGGGCGAGCTTGTCCTCATCGCACATGTCGTCTCTCCCGATAGCTCGCCCACATGCTGCGCGCAGCGGGCGCGGCATGCAAGTGCGATGGCTGCGGAGCATGGCGCAAACCCGATTGGGTCATGGCGGCGGGCGTGTTAGGTTTCACCTCGAAACGGATAAAGCGAATCGGCGCACCTCGCGCCGGCAGAGAACGGAGACCGCGATGCCTACTGCCTACCGTAACCTGATCGACGGCGAGATGATCGAGACTGCCCAGACTATGGACGTCATCAATCCCGCGAACGAAAACGTGATCGGCACGGTCCCCGCCTGCGGCAAGGAAGAGCTCGACCGCGCAGTTGCCGCCGCGCGCCGCGCGTTCAAGACCTGGTCGAAGACACGGATCGAGGACCGCAGGGCGGTGATCCAAAAGATCTCCGCAACCATTAAGGAGAACGCCGACGAACTTCACCGCCTGCTCACCGCCGAGCAGGGCAAGCCGCACGGCCAGGCGATGAATGAAGTCATCGGCGCCTCGGCGATGGTCGGCGCGCAGGCGACGCTCGATCTGGAGGACGAGATCAACGAGGATAGCGACACGCGCCTCAGCCGCACGCGCCGCGTGCCGGTCGGCGTGGTCGGCGGTATCGTGCCGTGGAACTTCCCCGTGATGATGGCGATGCAGAAGATCGCGCCCGCGATGCTCTCGGGCTGCACGATCGTGCTCAAGCCCTCCCCTTTCACGCCGCTGACCACGCTGCGCATCGCCGAACTGATCAAGGATGCTGCGCCCGCGGGCGTGGTCAACATCATCACCGGCGAGGACAGTCTCGGCCCGATGATCACCGAGCACCCCGATATCGACAAGATCACCTTCACCGGCTCGACCGCTACCGGCAAGAAGATCATGGAAGGGGCAAGCCGCGATCTGAAGCGCATCACGCTCGAGCTGGGCGGCAACGACGCTTCGATCGTTCTGCCCGACGCTGACGTGGAGAAAGTCGCAGAACAGCTCTTCTGGTCGAGCTTTTCCAACGCCGGGCAGATCTGCGTCGCGGCCAAGCGCGTCTATATCCACGAGGATATCTACGACGACTTGAGCAAGGCGATCGCCGAATATGCGAAATCGGTGAAGGTCGGCGACGGATCGCATCAGGGCACCGGGGTCGGGCCGATCCAGAACCGAAAGCAGTACGAGCGGGTGCTCGAACTGGTGCAAGATGCCAAGGACCAGGGCTACAAGTTCCTGGTCGGCGGTGACCACGACCCGAACGTGCCCGGCTACTACGTGCCGATCACGATCCTCGACAATCCGCCCGAGGACGCGCGCATCGTCGCCGAGGAGCAGTTCGGCCCGGTCATGCCGCTGATGAAATTCTCGACCGACGACGAGGTAATCGCGCGCGCGAACAACTCCGAATATGGCCTCGCCGGCGCGGTCTGGACCAAGGACACCGACCGCGGGGTGAAGATCGCCGAGCAGCTCGAGACGGGCACCGTGTGGGTTAACGAGTACCTCCACCTCTCTCCCTTCACGCCCTTCGGCGGGCACAAGCAGTCGGGCTTCGGCGCCGAATACGGCAAGGAAGGGCTGCTGGAGTTCACCTATCCGCAGGTGATCACCGTGCGGAAGAACGCCAGCGTCTGATAGGCTGGCATCTGATCGGGTCGGGCGCTGACACCCGGCCCGGCCAGATCAGCGCCCGACGTAATCCGCGCCGTAGACCGCATCGCGGAAATCGTGATGCAGCGCATTGTCGAACGGGATTTTCTGCGTCGCGAACACCACGGCCATGTCCTGCCGCGGATCGACCCAGAAGAGCATCGAGGGCAGACCGTCCCAGAAGAACTCGCCCACCGTTCCGCGGTTCTCCTTGGGCGTCTGCGGCGGCGCGGTGCGGACGAAGAAGTCGATCCCGAACCCGCCCATGCCCTTGCTCGTCAGCCACGAGCGATCCTCGGGCGCGATGCGCGGGTCGAGGCTGTCGGTCGCCATCAGCCGCACGGTGGCGGGACGGAGCACGCGCGCGCCGCCAAGCTCGCCTTCGTTCAGCAGCATGCGTGCGAAGCGCATATAGTCGCCCACGGTGGTGACGACACCCGAGCCGCCCATCGTCATCGGCTTGCCCATGAAGTTCGGCTCGAGCCAAGCCTCGCGCGGCATCGGCGCCAACGTGCCCTCCCCGTCCGCGACATAGATTCGCGCCAGCCGCGGCACCTCGGCCATATCGCGCTTCCAGCCGGTGTCGTTCATCTTCAGCGGAGCGAATACATGCTCCTGCACATAATCGGCGAAAGGCTGACCGGAGAACACCTCGACCAGCCGCGCCTGCACGTCGACGCCGGCGCTGTAGTGCCAGTGCGTGCCGGGATCGTAGAGCAGCGGCACCTTGGCCATAGCGTCGGCGAACTCGGCCAGCGTCTTGGTCGGGCTGAGCGGGTCCAGCGCCTTCCACGTGCGGTCGGCGGCGTTCTGCGGATTGCCGTTCGCACCATAAGTGAACCCGGCGGTATGGCGCAGAATGTCGCGCAGGGTGATCGGGCGGCTGGGTTCACGCAGGATCGGGCTGCCATCGGGGTTCTCGCCCGCGAGCACCTTGATGTCCGCGAACTGCGGCAGGTGCCACGCCAGCGGATCGTCGAGACCGAACTTGCCCCGTTCCCACAACTGCATCAGCGCGACGCCGGTGACCGGCTTGGTCATCGAGAAGATCTGCACCAGCGTATCGCGCGCGAACGGCCTCGCTTCCTCGCGCTGCGCCATGCCCGCCGCCGCAAAGCACCGCTCCGCGCCGTCCTTCCACACCAGCGCCGAGGCGCCCACTGTGCGGCCCTCCTCAATGGCCCGGTCGAGGAACGCCGCGATGCGCGCGCAGTCCGGCTCGTAATCCTGCGCTGCAAGCGGCGCGGCGAAGAGCGCCGTCCCCGCGACTATCACGCCCGCAAGGAGCCGTCGTATCGTTGCGATCACGGTCTTCCCCTCCCCACCTGTTCTGCGCCTCCACCCCCATCGCTGTCGAGGACAGTCGGTTCTACCCCCTGAACACCACCGTTCGCGAACCGTTGAGCAGGACGCGGTCCTCGAGATGCAGACGCACCGCTTCGGCCAGAACGCGGCTCTCGATGTCGCGCCCCTTGCGGACGAGCTCGTCCGGGCTGTCGGCGTGGGTGATCGGCTCGACATCCTGATGGATGATCGGGCCCTCGTCGAGATCGGCGGTGACGTAGTGGGCGGTGGCGCCGATCATCTTCACCCCGCGCGCATGGGCCTGATGATAGGGCTTGGCACCCTTGAACCCGGGCAGGAACGAGTGGTGGATATTGATGCAGCGCCCGGCGAAATGCGCGGCCTGCTCGTCCGAGAGAATCTGCATATAGCGCGCCAGCACGACCAGTTCGGCCTTGGTCTCCTCCGCGATGGCACGGATGTGCGCCTCCTGCTCCGGCTTGGCACCCGCGCTCACCGGCAGGTGGTGGAATGGAATATCCCCGATATGCGTGTGGCTGATCGCCTCGCGCGGGTGGTTGGAGACGATCGCCACCGGCTCCATCGGCAGTTCCCCGATGCGCCAGCGATAGAGCAGGTCGGCGAGGCAGTGGTCGAACTTGCTGACCATCAGCAGCACGCGGCGGGGCCTATCGCGGCGCGCGAGCTGCCATTTCATGCCGAACGTGTCGGCGAGCTCAGCGAAATCGGCGCGCAGTTCCTCGCGCCCGGCCGCCCCCGGATCGAAAGCGACGCGCATGAAGAAGGCGCCGCCCTCCTGATCGTTGAACTGCTGTGCCTCGAGGATATTGCCGCCGCGCTCGAACAGGAAGCCCGTCACCTGTGCGGTGATCCCCGGCCGGTCGGCGCAGCCGAGCGTCAGGATGAGCGGTTCGGCCATCAGCGCCGCGCGAGCGCCTCTTCGCACTCGGCCATCAGCGTCGCGACGATCTGCGCGACCGGCTCTTCCTCCTTGACCATGCCGACCGACTGGCCGGCCATCAGGGAGCCGCCCTCGACATCGCCGTCGATCACCGCGCGGCGCAGCGCGCCGGCCCAGTAATGCTCGATCTGGAGCTGCGCCTCGCCCATCACCACTTCTTCGCGGTCGAGCATGCCGGCGACTTCGATCTGCTTGGCGGTGAAGGCCTCGGTCCCCTTGTTCCGCAGCGCGCGGACCGGGATCACCGGCAGGCGCGCATCGACCTGGACGCTGGCGACCGCGTCGCGCGCGCTGGCGCGGAAGAAGGCCTTCTTGAAATCGGGGTGCGCGATGCTTTCGGTCGCGCAGGCGAAGCGCGTGCCGAGCTGGACGCCCGCGGCGCCCATCTCCAGGTAGCCGGCGATCGCCTGCCCCTTGCCGATCCCGCCGGCGACGAACACGAGGTGTTCTTCCGCCAGCTCGGGCAGGATCTCCTGCGCCAGAACGCTGGTCGAGACGGGGCCGATGTGGCCGCCTGCCTCCATTCCCTCGATAACCAATGCATCGGCGCCCGAACGCAACAGCTTCTTCGCCAGCGCCAGCGTCGGCGCGAAGCAGATGACCTTGGCCGAGGTCGCCCCGCCCTTGATCGCCTCGACGCTGCCCTTGGGCGGAATGCCGCCGGCAAGCACGACATGGCCGACGCCGTGCCGGCTGCATACCTCGATCAGGTCGAAGAGCTGCGGGTGCATGGTGATGAGGTTCACGCCGAACGGCCGATGCGTCATCGCCTTCGTCGCCGCGATCTCCGCGTCGAGCAGCTCGGGCGTCATCGCGCCGCAGGCGATCACACCGAAGCCGCCCGCATTGCTGATCGCGGAGACGAGATTGCGTTCGGAAACCCAGCTCATCGCGCCGCACAGGATCGCGGTTTCGCAGCCGAGGAAGTCGGTGCCGCGCTGCATCAGGCGGCGTGTCTTGGGATAGTCCATCGCCGGCGCGCTTAGGCGCACGACCCCGAGGCGGCAAGAGGGCTCGGCGCGGCGGCCGGTGCAGCCTCGCGGGAACCGGAACGCCGCGCGCCCGTCGTTCCGGCAGGAGAAAGCACAGCAACATGATCGCTTTCATCGATGAGGCTGACAGGACTTAATTGCTTTGTCCGATTGTCGTGCGGGCGTAGCCTTTTGCCTGCAACGACTCACGCGATCGGGACTCCGGCGATGATCGGGGCCGATCCGAAATCAGGAGGATGCCAAAATGGACGCAGCAACTGGTTCGATGTCCGAGGGCGGATGCCCCTTCAACGGTGACGGCGGAGTGCGCGCGCTGCTCGGACGCACCAACAAAGACTGGTGGCCCGAGGCGCTGCCGCTGGAAATCCTGCTCGTCAACGGCTCGCCCGACCCGCTGGGCGAGGATTTCGATTATGCCGAGGCGTTCAATGCGATCGACTACCAGGCGCTGAAGAATGACCTCACCGCGCTGATGACTGATTCCAAGTCGTGGTGGCCGGCGGACTACGGGCATTACGGGCCCTTCTTCATCCGCATGGCCTGGCACGCGGCGGGCACCTACCGCACCGGCGACGGGCGCGGCGGCGCCAGCAGCGGACAGCAGCGCTTCGCCCCGCTCAATTCCTGGCCCGACAACGGCAATCTCGACAAGGCCCGGCGCCTGCTGTGGCCGGTCAAGCAGAAGTACGGCAAGAACCTGAGCTGGGCGGACCTGTTCATTCTCGCCGGCAATGTCGCGATCGAATCGATGGGTGGCCCGGTGCTCGGTTTCGGCGGTGGTCGCAGGGACGTGTTCGAGGCCGAACGCGACATCTACTGGGGTGGCGAGGACCTGTGGGTCAACGAAGGCGTGCCGACGCGCATCCGCCCCGAAGAAGAGGTCGATCTCGAAAGCCCGCTCGCGGCGATCCAGATGGGCCTGATCTACGTGAACCCCGAAGGTCCGGGCGGCGACCCCGACCCGCTCGGCTCGGCACGCGATATCAAGATCACGTTCGAGCGCATGGCGATGAATCACGAGGAAACCGTCGCGCTCACGGCCGGCGGCCACACGTTCGGCAAGTGCCACGGCGCAGGCGATCCGAGCCTGCTCGACGTTGCGCCCGAGGCGGCCGACATCGCGCTCCAGGGCCTCGGCTGGGCGAGCACCTATGAAAGCGGGTTCGGCCCCCACACGATCACCTCGGGCCTCGAAGGTGCGTGGACCAACACGCCGACCCAGTGGACCGAAAACTATTTCCGCCTGCTGCTCGACTACGACTACGAGCTCGTGACCTCGCCGGCGGGAGCCAAGCAATGGCAGCCGATCGACCAGAGGGAAGAGGACATGGCGCCCGACGCGCACGATCCTTCCAAGAAGGTCCCGACGATGATGACGACCGCCGATATGGCGCTCAAGATGGATCCGGAGTTCCGCCAGATCAGCGAGAAGTTCCGCAACGATCACGAGGCCTTCAAGGATGCCTTCGCCCGCGCCTGGTTCAAGCTGACCCACCGGGACATGGGCCCCAAGTGCCGCTATCTCGGCCCCGAAGTTCCTGCCGAGGACATGATCTGGCAGGATCCGATCCCGGCCGGCACCATGCCGTCGCAGGGCGACGTTGCGGCGTTCAAGGCGAAGATCCTCGATGCCGGCTTCAGCATCGGTCAACTGGTCAAGACCGCCTGGGCTTCCGCCTCGACCTTCCGCAAGAGCGATCGCCGCGGCGGCGCTAACGGCGCGCGCATCCGCCTCGCGCCGCAGAAGGACTGGGCGGTGAACGAGCCGGAAGAACTGTCGCAGGTGCTGGCGAAGATCGACGAGCTGCGCGGCCCCCTGTCGATGGCCGACGCGATCGTGCTCGCCGGGACGGCCGCGGTGGAGAAGGCAGCGCGCGACGCCGGCTTCGACGTCGAAGTGCCGTTCACCGGCGGACGCGGCGACGCGACCGAGGAGTGGACCGACGTCGACAGCTTCGAACCGCTCGAGCCCAAGGCCGACGGCTTCCGCAACTACCTCCAGACCAAGCATTCGGTGAAGACCGAGGAGCTGCTGCTCGACCGGGCCTCGCTGCTGGGCCTGTCGGTTCCCGAGATGACAGTGCTGGTCGGCGGCCTTCGCGTGCTCGGCGCCAACCATCGCGGAGCCCGCGAGGGCGTGTTCACCGACCGGGTCGGGCAGTTGACCAACGACTTCTTCGTCAACCTTCTCGACATGGACACCGTTTGGGAGGTGGTCGACACGAGCGCCGACGAGGAATTCATCGGCTATGACCGCGCGGGCCGGCAGGAACGCTGGCGCGCCACCCGGACAGACCTGATCTTCGGCTCCAACTCGCAGCTCCGCGCCACGGCCGAAGTCTATGCCGAGCGCGGGCACGAGGAGAAGTTCGTGCGCGACTTCGTCAAGGCCTGGACCAAAGTGATGAACGCCGACCGCTGCGATCTCACCTACGCGAAGTATCACCAAAAGGCGGCCTGACCCCTTGAGGCCTGCCTTCGGAGAGCCCCCGGCAGCGATGCCGGGGGCTCTTTCGCATGCGGCGCCATTGCGTTTAGAACGCTGAAAAGGGGCTGGACTTTCGCGGGGTCGAGGCGGACAGAACGCGCCAGTATCGTTCTACAGGGGAGACTGTCCGTGACCCGCCGTACCATCCTGCTCGCCGCCGCTTCGCTCGGCGTGCTGTCCCTTTCCGCCGCTCCGGCGAGTGCCGACGAAGGCATGTGGACCTTCGACGGGTTCCCCGCCGAGCAGGTCCGCGAAACCTATGGCTGGGCGCCCGACCAGGCCTGGCTGGATCACGTCCGCAATTCCGCCGTGCGGCTGACCGGCGGCTGCTCCGCCAGCTTCGTCTCGCCCGAGGGCTTGATCCTCACCAACCATCACTGCGTCGCAAGCTGCCTTTACGACAACTCGACCGATGCGATGGACTATCTCGACGAAGGATTCACCGCCGGCCGCCGCGAGGATGAACTGACTTGCCCCGGCCAGCAGGCCGAAGTCGTGACCGCGATCACCGATGTGACCGCGCAGGTGATGGATGCGATCGGCGAGTCGACCGGCGAGGCGCTGACCAAGGCGCGTGACGCGAAGATCGCCGAGCTTGAATCGGCCGGCTGCACCGATCAGGAGACCACGCGCTGCCAGGTCGTGACGCTGTTCGGCGGCGGGCAGTACAAGCTCTATACCTACCGCAAGTATTCGGATGTGCGCCTCGCTTGGGCGCCCGAGGATCGCGCGGCCACGTTCGGCGGCGATCCGGACAACTTCAACTTCCCGCGCTACTCGCTCGATGCCTCGTTCCTGCGCGCCTACGAGAACGGCAAGCCGGTCGAGACGCCCAATCACCTGGAATGGAACCCCCGCGCGCCGGAGGAAGGCGAGATCACCTTCGTCGTCGGCAACCCCGGTTCGACAAGTCGCCTGTTCACGCAGAGCCAGCTCGCGTTCGAGCGCGAAGTGCGCCTGCCGGTCACCGTGGCGACAATGAGTGAGCTGCGCGGCCGTGTGATCCGCGCGATGGACGAAAGCCCCGATCACGCGCGCGAAGGGCTCGATCTGCTGTTCGGGCTGGAGAACAGCCTGAAGGTCTACATCGGGCGGATGAAGGCGCTCAACGATCCGGCGTTCACCGGCAAGCTCGCCGCAGCGGAACAGGCCCTCAAGGAGAAGAGTGCGGGCAATGCGGAAATCGGCGACCCCTGGAGCGCGGTCGATCAGGCCATGGACGCCTATCGCTCGCTCTATTTCCCGCTGCGTTTCACCCAGCCTTCGGGCGATCTCTATGGTTACGCCCAGACGCTGGTCTTCGCCGCGCAGGAGCGCGCCAAGCCCAACGCCGAGCGCCTGCCCGGCTATACGGACAGCGCGCTGCCGCTGACCCAAAAGCGCCTGCTCGACGAGCGCCCGGTCTATCCCTGGGTCGACGAGTTGATGATGGAGTGGAGCCTGTCGAAGGCGCGCGAATACCTCGGCGTGGACGATCCGGATTCGAAGCTTCTGCTCAGCAAGGAAAGCCCCGAGCAGCTCGCCGAGCGGCTGGTGAGCGGAACGCGGCTGGCCGATCCCGCCTACCGCCAGCAGCTCTGGGATGGTGGCTTGGCCGCGATCGAAGCGTCGGACGATCCGATGATCCAGTATGCGCTCAAGCTCGCGCCGCGCCAGCGCGAGCTGAAGGCGGTGTCCGATGCGCAATATTCGGGTCCGCTCGCCGCGGCCGGTGCCAAGCTCGCCGATGCGCGCTTCGCCGCCTATGGCGATGCGCTCTACCCTGACGCGACCTTCACGCTGCGCATCAGCTACGGCCAGGTGAAGGGCTGGACGGAGCGCGGCAACGAAGTGCCGATCCGCACCACCTTGGGCGGCACTTTCGAGCGCGCGACCGGCAATCCCCCGTTCGATCTCGCCCCGGCCTTCGCGGCGAACGAGGCGCGGATCGACAAGAACACGACCTACGACTTCGTGACCACCAACGACATCATCGGCGGCAACTCGGGCAGTCCGGTGATCGACAAGGCCGGCACGGTGATCGGAACCGCGTTCGACGGCAACATCCACTCGCTGGGCGGCAACTACGGCTACGACGGCACGCTCAACCGCACCGTGGCGGTCTCTACGGCGGCGGTGCAGGAAGCGCTCGAGACGATCTATCCCGCGCCGGCGCTGGTGAAGGAACTCGCCGGAGAGTGATGGCAGACGGGCGGGGCCGCAGCGCTCCGCCCGCTCAACCGTACTGGATCTTCACCTTGCCCGCCGCCTCGGCCGCGACGCGGCGCGCGGAATCGGTGTCGCCGGCGCTCGCCAGCGCGACGCCCATGCGGCGGTAAGGGCGGGAGGTCGGCTTGGCGAAGATCCGCAAGTCGACCGTGCCGCCCGGCACCGCCAGGGCCTCCGCCAGTCCCTCGTAGCCGAGCCTGTCGCTGTCCCGGTCGGCGAGGATCACCGCGCTCGCCGACGGCCGTGCGCGGATCGGCGCCGGGATCGACAGTCCCATGATCGCGCGGGCGTGCAAGTCGAATTCACTGAGGTTCTGGCTCACCAGCGTGACCATGCCGGTATCGTGCGGGCGCGGGCTCAGCTCGGAGAAGATCACCTCCTCCCCGCGCACGAAGAACTCGACCCCGAAAATGCCGTAGCCGCCGAGATCGTCGACCACTTTCGCGGCCATATCCTGCGCAGACGCCAGCGCGGCCTCGGACATCGCGATCGGCTGCCAGCTTTCCATATAGTCGCCGCGTTCCTGCCGATGGCCGATCGGCGGGCAGAACAGCACGCCGTCCTTCGTCCGCACGGTCAGGAGCGTGATCTCGTAGTCGAAATCGACGAATTCCTCGACGATCACCCGCCGCCGATCGCCGCGCATGTTGGCGACCGCGTATTCCCACGCAGCTTCGAGCCCCGCCGCATCCTCGACCCTGCTCTGGCCCTTGCCGGACGACGACATGACCGGCTTGATCACGCAGGGAAAACCGGCATGGGCCGCGCCCGCGTGCACTTCGGAAAGCGATTCGGCATAGCGGTAGCGAGACGTCGCGAGCCCGAGCTCCTCCGCCGCGGCATCGCGGATGCGGTCGCGGTTCATGGTGAGCTGGGTCGCGCGCGCGGAGGGGACCACATGGAAGCCCTCGGCCTCCAGCTCGATCAGCGTCTCCGTGCGGATCGCCTCGATCTCCGGCACGACATAGTCGGGCCGGTGCTTCTCCACCGCCGCGTGCAGCGCCGCGCCGTCGAGCATCGAGAAGACCTCGCGCGCGTCGGCAAGCTGCATTGCGGGCGCGTTGTCGTAGGCGTCGCAGGCGACGACATAGGCGCCGAGCCGTTTGGCCGAGATCGTGAACTCGCGCCCGAGCTCGCCCGATCCGAGGAGGAGAATCTTCGCAGTGAAAGCCATGCGCCGCTCTTAGCGGCAATCGGCCGGCGCGGCCAAGACCGACAGTGTCAGGCGCGCAGGCGGCCGCGGTCGCGCAGGTCTTCGTCGGTTTCGATCCGGCCCCGGCCGCGCCCCTTGGCAGCCAGCAAGGCAAGCTCCGCGCGCCGCAGCGTGTCGTCGGCGGAGACGCGCAACGCCGCCAGTCCGACGCTGGTCGACAGGCGCGGTTCGTCCGACGGGCGCGGCGGTGATGCCTCCGCAAGCGCCGTGAGCACCGCTGCGGTGACCCCGCGCGCCGCGGCCAGATCGTGATCGGGCAAGAGAACACCGAAGCTCTCGCCGCCGATCCGCGCCACGATATGCTCGTGCCGCAGCCTGCCGAGCAGGAAATCGGCGAAAGCGACGAGCACGCGATCGCCGGCGCTCGCGCCGTGCCGCAGGTTGATCGCGCGGAAATGGTCGATGTCGAACAGCGCCAGCGTGCCGCCCTGCCCCCGGCGAACGAGGTGACGCAGCATCACTTGGAAGGCGCGGCGATTGGCGAGCCCGGTGAGGGGGTCGGTCAGCGTCGCGGCAAACAGCCGCTCCTCCAGCGCGCGCCGCTCCTCGATCGAGCGCATGATGCCGATTGCACCATAGGCTTGACCATCGCCGGCCAGCAGCGGACGGAGCTGGAGCGTGAACCAGTTCGTGCTGCCGTCGGCCATATGAGCGGCGAACTCGAACCAACCGGTCGCCGATCCGCCGCGCATGATAACCTCAAGGAAGGCGCGCAGCTTCTCGGCCTGGCTCGGTTCGGCGAGGTCGGCGAGATGCGGCATGATGAGCATATCGGGGATGGCGAAGCCGAGCTGCCCGATCGCTGCGGAGGCGTGAACCACGAAACCTTCGCGGTCGACTTTCACGACAATGTCGCGGCCGCCCTCCGCAACCAAGTCGTACAACGCCGCCCCTTCATGAAGGGTGAAGTCTTCTACCATGCGATAACGCCCCGACCTTTGCCCCGCCTACGCCGATCCACAAATGATGTAGAACAATACCGGGAGAGAAGTCCCTGCGTAAATTGCGCCCATCATCTTTGTTATACGAGTTGTATAACTTGATTAACTTGCGAATCGACTTAGGTAGATATTAACCAAGCCGATGAATTTGCGGGAGTCATTTCGCATGTTGCGACAATATTTTGCAAAATCGCTCTTATAATTCGATCATGATCCTAATCTTTGCCGGTTCGGTTCCGAAGGCGCGGGCGATGACCTCGCGGCTGCGTGCGAGCACTTCGCGGGCCTCGGTGTTGTCGTGCACGTCGGCCAGTTCCTCCTCGGATACGCCCAGGACGTCGGCGATCGCAGCGATCCGGCTCTCTATCGGGCGCGCCTTGCCCTTCTCCCAAGCCCAGACCGTCGGCTTGCTAACGTCGAGACGTTCGCCGAGCTGTGCGAGCGTGAGCCCGCGTTCCTTGCGCAGACGCTGCAGCCGGCTGCCGAAGGATTCGGGCGCGGATGCATGTGCGTGTTCCAGTTTCAGACCCGCATCACTGCGCAGTTCCGCGGCGGCGAGGGTGCCGGGAGAGATCGGACGGTCGAAGCGGCAGCCGTAGAGCGTACCGCTCGCCCAGACGACGCGGGCGGGGGTCACTCCGGCGTGCGGGAAATCGATGTCGATCCCCTCGTCTATGGAAAGTTCGGCGTCGCATTCGAGCAGCAGACCGGTGGACGAGGCGTTGTGCACCCGGACCGGCAGAACGTCGCCCGATTCGCGCCCTCCGACCGTTTCGAATCGCAATGTCCGGCGCGGCGCGCCGCGCCGCTCCTTGTTTTTATTCGGCTCCAGATGTGCCGCGATCACCATACTTGCCACTCCTTTCGCGAAAGGAGTCGGCGCTGCCGGTTAAGGAATCGTTAGCCCGGCGACCTGCCGCGCCTAACTGCCCTGTCAGGCAGCTTCGTCGTTCGCATCGAGGCCGTAGGCGGTGTGCAGCACGCGCACGGCAAGCTCGGTCTCGTCCTCGTCAATCATGACCGAGACCTTGATCTCGCTGGTCGAAATAGCCTGGATATTGATTCCGCGCTCGGCGAGCGACTTGAACATCGTCGCGGCGACGCCGGCGTGGCTCTTCATGCCGACGCCCACGACCGAGATCTTGGCGATCTTGCTATCGGTGATGATGCGGTTGAAACCGATGTCGGGGCGACGGTCTTCGAGAAGAGCCTGCGCCCGCGCGAGATCGGCCTGCGGCACGGTGAAGGTCACGTCGGTCTCTCCCTTGTCGCGCCCGACGTTCTGGATGATCATGTCGACGTTGATGCTCGCCTGCGCGAGCGGCTCGAAGATATGCGCCACCGCACCCGGCTTGTCGGGTACGCGGGTGAGGATCACCTTGGCTTCGTTCTTGTCGTGCGCGATTCCGGTGACGAGCTGGCGTTCCATATCGCCCTTCTCCACTAGTTCGTTCATTTCCTCTTCCGACACGATCATCGTACCGGGAAGATCGTCGGCAGGAGCCGCATCGTCGCCGATGAAGCTGGAGAGCACCTGTACGCGCACCTCTTCCTTCATCGCGAGCCCGACCGAACGGGTCTGCAGCACTTTCGCACCCACGCTCGCGAGCTCGAGCATTTCCTCGTAAGTCACCGCCTTGAGCTTGCGCGCCTTGGCCACGATGCGCGGGTCGGTGGTGTAGACCCCGTCGACATCGGTGTAGATGTCGCAGCGGTCCGCGCCAATCGCCGCGGCGACCGCCACGGCCGAGGTATCCGAGCCTCCGCGGCCGAGCGTGGTCACCCTGCCGTCTGCGCCCAGGCCCTGGAAACCGGGGATGACCGCGATCTCGCCCGCCTGCATCGAGGCGATCAGCGCATCCGAATCGATCGCCTCGATTCGCGCCTTGGCGTGCGCCTCGACGGTGCGCACCGGAAGCTGCCAGCCGAGCCAGCTGCGCGCCTTGCAGCCGAGCGACTGGAGCGTCAGCGCCAGCAGCCCGCTCGTCACCTGCTCCCCACTGGCGACGACGACGTCGTATTCGGCGGGATCGTAGAGCGCGTTCGCCTCGCGGCAGAAGTTGACCAGCCGGTCCGTCTCCCCCGCCATGGCGGAGACGACGACGGCAACCTCATGCCCGGCAGCCTGCTGCTTGCGCACGATATTGGCCACGCGCCTGATGCGTTCGGTCCCGGCCATCGAAGTGCCGCCGAATTTCATCACGATACGCGCCAAGTCCGTGCCTCCCCTGCATTGTGCCCGTTTCATGGCGGGCGCTGGTGCCGGTCTGTGCGCGCTGTTAGGGAGGGCGCATGGTCGATGCAACAATATCGGGCGAAACCAATTCTTCAGGTGGGCAAACCATCCGCCCCGAGGAAGCGGTCCATTTCGGCAGTCTGGCGCGCGACTGGTGGGATCCGAAAGGCTCCTCGGCCATGCTGCACCGGCTCAACCCCGTGCGGCTCGCTTTCGTGCGCACGGCGACCGACGCGCACTGGGGCACCGATCCCGAGAGCCTGCGGCCGCTCGCGGGCAGGAGCGCGCTCGACGTCGGCTGCGGCGCGGGCCTGCTGTGCGAACCGCTCGCGCGACTCGGCGCCGATGTGACCGGTGTCGACGCCGCGCCGGAGAACACGGCGGCGGCCGCGCAGCACGCCGAAGGGGCGGGCCTCGACATCCGCTACATGGCGGGCGAGATCGCCGCGCTCGATATCGGCACGTTCGATCTCGTCACCTGCATGGAAGTGATCGAACACGTCGCCGACCAACACGCCTTCGTGGCCGCTCTCGCCGAGCGTCTTGCCCCGGGCGGGCTGCTGATCCTGTCCACGCCCAACCGGACGCCGCAGTCGCAGCTCCTCCTCGTGCGCGCAGCCGAAGCCTTCGGCGCGATCCCGAAGGGCACGCACCACTGGGATGATTTCGTCACACCCGAGGAACTGCGCGGCCTGCTCGCCGACGCCGGCCTCGTGATGGGCGAGCCGCTGGGGATAGGCTTCTCGCCTGGCAAGGGCCTGCACCTGTCGGGCGATCTCGCGCTCAACTATGTCGTCACCGCCACACGCGCCTGACGCTTTCGCGAAGAGAAGGGGAAAACTCGCGCCGCGGGTTCACCGGCACGAACGGGCTGGCTATCGAGCGCGTCAACCGATTCTCACATCATCCGGAGTTCAAGACATGGCCGAAGCCACCGACGACCGCCTGCGCCTGCTGATCGAGCGCATCGAACGCCTCGAGGAGGAGAAAAAGGGCATCGCGGACGACATCCGCGACGTCTATGCTGAGGCGAAGGCGGTCGGCTACGACGTCAAGATCATGCGCCAGATCGTCCGCCTCCGGAAAATGAAGCCCGACGACCGCGCGGAAATGGAAATGGTGCTCGACACCTACAAGGCGGCGCTCGGGCTGGGCTGATCCGCGGCCGCGGCGGAGCGGGGAACGACGCCACGCTCCCGTCGATTGCTCTCGTGAACACCGATTCACGGAGCAAATGATGAGCAACACGACCGAAACCGTCGACAAGGCGTTCGTCGAGGAGACGAACGAAGACCCGAAACTGCCCGGCCACGAGACCGCGATGGACGACAAGCCCGAGTGGGAGCCGCGCTATCGCGGATCCGGCCGGCTCAAGGGCAAAGTGGCGATCGTCACCGGCGGCGACAGCGGCATCGGTCGCGCCACCGCCGTATTGTTCGCGCGCGAGGGCGCGAAAGTCGCGATCGCCTACCTCGAGGAAGACGACGACGCGCGCGTCACGATCGAGGCGATCGAGCGCGAGGGCACCGAGGGCCTCTTCCACCGCGGCGATCTCGGCGATCCGAAGGTCTGCAAGGCGCTGGTCGACAAAGTCATCGACAAGTGGGGCCGGCTCGACGTGCTGGTCAACAACGCCGGCGAGCAGCATCCCGACAAGGAGGTGACCGAGATCACCGCCGAGCAGCTCCAACGCACGTTCCAGACCAACATCTTCTCGATGTTCTACCTCGTCCAGGCGGCGCGGCCGCATCTCACCAAGGGAGCGGCGATCGTCAACTGCACCAGCGTAACGATGTACAAGGGCTCTGGCGGGCTGCTCGACTATTCGGCGACAAAGGGCGCGATCACCGCCTTCACCCGTTCGTTGAGCGAGAATCTGATCAAGGACGGCATCCGCGTCAACGCGGTCGCGCCGGGGCCGATCTGGACCCCGCTCAATCCTTGCGGCGGCGCTCCGCCGGAGAAGATCGAGCATTTCGGCGAGGACACACCGATGGGCCGGCCGGGCCAGCCAAACGAGGTCGCACCCGCGTTCCTGTTTCTTGCCTGCGAGGATTCGTCCTATATGTCGGGGCAGGTCCTGCACCCCAACGGCGGGATCATCGTCAACGGCTGAGGACAATCGAATGGCAGGGCCCTGGAAGGATGCGCGCGGCATCGTCGTCACCACCACGCACGCCATCGAGGGGCGACCGATTCAGGAGTACCTCGGCATCGTCACTGGCGAAGTGATCGTCGGCGCGAACCTGTTCCGCGATCTCTTCGCCAACATCCGCGACATCGTCGGCGGCCGCTCTGGCAGCTACGAGCGCATCCTGCGCGATGCGCGCGAGCAGGCGATCGAAGAACTGCAGGCCGAATGCGGTTCGCTCGGCGGGAATGCAGTGGTCGGGGTCGATCTCGACTACGAGGTAATCGGCGACACGGGTTCGATGCTGATGGTCTCCGCCAGCGGCACCGCGGTGCGCATCTGAGCACGGACCGCGATTTCTCGGTCGCGCGGATCGGCCCGGGCGACCTGACGCGCTTCCGCGCGATGAACCGGCTGTTCGGCGAGGTCTTCGACGACCGGGAGAGCTACGCCGCGCATCCGCCGGACGACGCCTATGCCGAAACGCTGCTGGCCCGGCCCGATACCGTCCTGCTGCTGGCCGAGGCGAACGGCGAGATCATCGGCGCGATCGCCGGGTACGTCCTGCCCAAGTTCGAGCAAGCGCGCAGCGAACTCTACATCTACGACCTCGCCGTCGCCGAAAACTGGCGTCGCCGCGGCGTCGCCACCGCGCTGATCGAAGAGACGCGGCGGATCGCGCGCGAGGCCGGCGTCTGGGTCATCTACGTCCAGGCCGACACCCAGCCCGAGGACGAGCCCGCGATCGCGCTCTACGACAAGCTCGGCACACGCGAGGAAGTGCTGCACTTCGACATAGCGCCCTAGAAAGCCGCGCAGCCCCCGATTGCCCGCCCGGCGCGGCTTCGCTAGGAGCGCGTCACAATGCGGCCCGCACCGCTGGGCCTCATGCAGACCAAAATTCCGGGGTTACCATGGCAGGCCATTCCAAATTCAAGAACATCATGCACCGCAAGGGGGCGCAAGATAAGAAGCGCTCCAACCTCTTCTCCAAGCTCAGCCGCGAGATTACCGTCGCGGCGAAGATGGGCGCGGCGGATCCCGATATGAACCCGCGGCTGCGGCTGGCGATCAACAACGCCAAGGCGCAGTCGATGCCCAAGGACAACATCCAGCGCGCAATCGACAAGGCGAGCGGCGGGGACGAGGATAACTACGAGGAGGTCCGCTACGAAGGCTACGGCCCGGGCGGGGTCGCACTGATCGTCGAGGCGCTGACCGACAACCGCAATCGCACCGCCACCGCCGTGCGCACCGCCTTCTCCAAGAATGGCGGCAACCTCGGCACCGAAGGTTCGGTCGCGCATGGGTTCGAGCGCAAGGGCCTGATCGAATATCCGGCGAGCGCGGGCGACGAGGAGAAAGTGCTCGAAGCCGCGATCGAGGCGGGCGCCGACGACGTCGAGAGCGACGAGAGCGGCCATGCGATCTGGACCGAGATGGAAGCACTGCACGAAGTCGCCGGCGCGCTCGAGAAATCGCTCGGCGAGGCGGAAAGCGTCAAGCTGGCGTGGAAGCCGAACATCACCGTCGAGATGGACGAAGGCGCGGCCGGCACGCTGCTCAAGCTGGTCGACGCGCTCGACGACGACGACGACGTGCAGACTGTGTGGGGCAACTACGAGATTCCCGACGCGGTGATGGAGAAGCTCTCCTGATCCTCCCCGGGCCGGGGAGGGGGACCATCGCCGCAGGCGATGGTGGAGGGGCACTCGCCGTTACTCATTCCCTTGTCGGTCCGGAACCCGACGACCTGCCCCTCCACCATCCTGCGGATGGTCCCCCTCCCGGTGACGGGGAGGATTTATGCTGATCCTCGGCCTCGACCCTTCGCTCAGTTGTACCGGCTGGGGCCTGGTGCGGGCGGAAGGCGCGCGGCTGTCGCATGTCGCGAATGGCCAGATCCCGACCGATGCCAAGGCGCCCATGCCCGAGCGGCTGGCGGCGCTGCACTCGGCCGTTTCCGAAGTGATCGCGCGGCATGGCCCGGACCGCGCCGCGGCCGAGGAAGTCTTCGCCAACAAGAACCCGCAGTCGACGCTTAAGTTGGCGCAGGCCCGCGGCGCCGTGCTCGCCGCCTGCGGCGCCGCGGGGCTCAACGTGCGCGAGCATGCCGCGCGGCTGGTCAAGAAGGCGGTCGTCGGCACCGGCGGCGCGGAAAAGGCGCAGGTCCAGGCCATGCTCAAGATTCTGTTGCCCGGTGCAGCGATCGCCGGGCCGGATGCGGCCGATGCCCTCGCCGTTGCCATCGCCGATGCACACCTGAAAGGACCCTGATGTTTCTGGTTGTATTCCGTAACCGCAAACGAGCCGATATCGACTATCCCGTCTACGACGCCGAAGCCAGCCGCATGCTCGAGCTGGCTCAGGCGCAACGCGGCTTCCTCTCGTTCAAGAGCTACACCAGCGAGGATGGTGAGGTGATCGCGCTATCGGAGTGGGAAGACGAAGCCTCCGCCCGCGCCTGGGGCCGGGTGGCCGAGCACCGCGTGGTCCAGAACCGCGGCCGCAACGAGTTCTACGAGAGCTATACGCTGTTCGCCTGCGACGCACCGCGCATCCACCGCTTCGAAAGCAAGGAAGCCGCATGAACATCGAAGTCTACGGCATTCCCAATTGCGACACGGTCAAGAAAGCCCGCCAGTGGCTCGACGCGCGCGGCGTCGACTACGCGTTCCACGACTACAAGAAGGAAGGCGCCGACCCTGAGCGGCTCCGCACGTGGATCGCGGCCGAGGGCGTGGACACGGTGCTCAACCGGCGCGGGACGACCTTCCGCAAGCTCTCCGACGCCGAGAAGGTGGATATCGACGAGGCCAAGGCCGTAACGCTGCTGCAACAGCACCCGAGCATGATCAAGCGGCCGATTGTCGAGTATCCGGGCGGTCTGCTCGTGGGGTTCAAGGAGGACGAATGGGCCGCAGCCTTATCCTGAGCGCGCTGACCGTGCTCGCGTTGGTGGCACCTGCCGCGGCGCAGGAAGCACCTTCGGAGGTGCTCGTCATCGCCCACCGCGGCGCGAGCGGAGAGCGGCCCGAGCACACGCTTGCGGCTTACGAACGGGCGATCGATCAGGGCGCGGACTATATCGAGCCCGATCTCGTTGCGACGAAGGACCTCGTGCTCGTCGCCCGGCACGAGAACGAGATTTCCGGCACGACCGACGTCGCGGACCGCCCGGAATTCGCCGACCGGCGGACGACCAAGAAGGTCGACGGACAGCAGGTGACCGGCTGGTTCCTTGAGGATTTCACTCTGGCCGAACTGCGCACTCTGCGCGCAAAGGAGCGACTACCCGCCCTGCGCCCCGGCAATGCACGGTTCGACGGGCTCTACCAGGTCCCGACTTTCGCCGAGATCGCCGCGCTGGTGACGGCCAAGGAGGCGGAGACCGGCCGCCGTATCGGCCTCTACCCCGAGCTCAAGCACCCGCAGTTCCTGCTGTGGCATGCAGGCATCGACACGGTCGACCTGCTGCTGCGCGAGCTGGCGGCGGCCGGGATCGGGCCCGACGATCCGATCTTCATCCAGAGCTTCGAGGTTGCCCCGCTCCGACACCTCGACGCGCGCAGCGATTTCAAGCTGGTGCAGCTCGTCGGAGCCGAAGGCGGACCGGCGGACAAACCTGACATGCGCTACAGCGCGATGGTCACCATGGATGGTACGGCGCAGATCGCCGAATATGCCGACGCGGTAAGCGCGGACATCAGGCTCCTGCTGGAGGAAGACGGCACGCCCAGCGGGCTGGTCACCGCCGCCCATGCCGCGGGACTGAAGGTGCATGCCTGGACGCTTCGCAAGGAGAACACCTTCCTTCCACCGCAACTACGCCGGGGAGCAGGCGAAGGCGCGCGCGGTTGCCCCGAGAAGCTATGGGCTCTGCTGGCCAGAGCAGGTGTCGACGGGGTGATTGCCGACGACCCCGCCATAGCGGTGGCCGCGCGCGCGGGCGCGACGTGCGACCGGCCGGAGTGACGCTGGCGCGCGCGTGCCGGCGGTCGCATTCGTATCCACGGCCGCGCTTTCCCTTGTCTTGCCCCGCGCCTCTGGCGTAGCGCAGCATCCATGCAAAAGCTCGATCCGCGCGCCCGCAAGGTCAAGATTCTCGCCACCACCGGCCCCGCAAGCCGCGAACCCGATATGCTGCGACGGCTGTTCAAGGCAGGGGCTGACGCCTTTCGCGTCAACATGAGCCACGGCGACCATGCAACCCACGCGGAGACGATCCGCGCCATTCGCGCGCTGGAGAAGGAGTTCGCCCGCCCCATCGCCGTGTTCTGCGACCTGCAGGGCCCCAAGCTGCGGGTCGGCGAGTTCAAGGACGGCCAGGCGGTGATCCGCCATTCCGGCCACTTCACGCTCGACCGCAATCCCGAACCGGGCGACGAGACTCGTGTCCACCTGCCGCACCCCGAGCTGTTCGGCTTGCTAGGCAAGGGCCAGCGGCTGCTGATCAACGACGGCAAGATCCGCCTGCGCGTGATCGAGGCCGACGAGAACGAAATCCTCTGTTCGGCGGAAGTCGGCGGCGTGATCTCGAACCGCAAGGGCGTCAATGTGCCGGATGCCGAAATCCCGATCCCCGCGCTGACCGAGAAAGATCGCCGGGATCTCGCCTTCGCCGTCGAACAGGGCGCCGACTGGATCGGCCTCTCGTTCGTCCAGCGCCCGGAAGACCTGGCCGAAGCGCGCAAGTTGATGGGCGGCCCGGGGACCCAGGGGCCCTCGCTCTGCGCCAAGATCGAAAAGCCGATGGCGGTGCGGCGGCTGGACGAAATCATCGAGCTGTCGGACGGGATCATGGTCGCGCGCGGCGATCTCGGCGTCGAGCTCGAACCGCAGGAAGTGCCGCCGCTGCAGAAGAAGATCGTCAACAAGGCTCGCACGGCGGGCAAGCCGGTAATCGTGGCGACGCAGATGCTCGAATCGATGATCGAGAGCCCTGCCCCGACCCGCGCCGAGGTCTCGGACGTCGCCAATGCGGTCTACGACGGGGCCGACGCGGTCATGCTCAGCGCCGAAACCGCCGCGGGCGAATGGCCCGAAGAAGCGGTGACGATCATGGACAAGATCGCGACCCAGGTGGAGCGCGACGACGCCTATCTCGAACGCGTGCGCTTCCTCGACACGCCGCCCGACCGCACGACCGCCGATGCGCTGTCGCACGCTTGCATGACGATCGCCGACACGGTCGTGATCGAGGCGATCACGGTCTTCACCGGCACCGGCTCGACCGCGCGGCGTGTCGCCCGCGAGCGGCCCAGCGTGCCGATGCTGGTGCTGACGCCGTCGATGGCCACGGCCCGCCGCGTCGCCCTGCTGTGGGGCGCGCACGCCGTCGTCACGAAGGACATCGGCAGCTTCGAGGAGATGATCGCCAAGGGCAAGCGCATGGCGCTGCGCCACGGCTTCGGTCATGCGGGCAGCAAGCTGATCGCGCTCGCCGGCGTGCCGTTCGGGACCCCCGGCTCGACCAACCTGCTCCACATCGTGACGCTGGTCGGCAACGAGCTGGAGAAACACGGGAAGTAGGCGCGCTCCGCCGGTCGATGGCCGGCGGCTACGCCTTAGCCGCTCGTTCGAGCCTCGCGCGCGCCTCGGCCTCGCCGATCAGCGGCAGCAGTTCCGCGATGTCCGGCCCGTGGTCCATGCCCGTCAGCGCCTGGCGCAAGGGCAGGAACAGCACCTTGCCCTTGCGGCCTGTCGCCTGCTTCAGCGCGCCCGTCAGCGCCTGCCACGGGTTCTCGTCCCATGCGAGCAGCCGAGCCGCTTCGGCGAGATAGGCGCGGTCCTCGTCCGAGAACGGCGGGTGCGCGATCGGCCCGGTCACCAGCCGCCACCATTCGCCGGCCTCATTCACGGTCGCGAGATTGGGCCGCACGGCATGCCAGCCCGCCGCGTCCATCCCCGGCGGCGTTCGGTGCGCCACGGCGCCGTAGTCGAGCTGGTGGACGATCGCGGTGTTGATCCGCTCGAGCTCGGCCTCGTCGAACTTCGCCGGTGCCCGGCCGAAGGTCGCGAGCTCGAAGCTCTCGACCAGCACGCTACGGTCGGCAATCGGCTCGACCGATAGCGAGGTGCCGATCCGCGCGAGCAGCGCGACGAGCGCCTCCGGCTCGATCCCCCGCTCGCGAAAGGCGTCGCAGCCGAGCGAGCCCAGCCGCTTCGACAGCTTGCCCTCGCTGCCGACCAGCAGGGCCTCGTGCGCGAAGCGCGGCATCGGCTGTCCGTCGCCGGAAGCGGCGAGCGCGCTGAACATCTGGATCTGGACGGCCGTGTTTGAAACGTGATCCTCACCGCGCAGAACGTCGGTCACCCCCATGTCGAGATCGTCGACCGCGCTCGGCAACATGTAGAGCCACGACCCGTCGGCGCGGCGCACCACCGGATCGGAAAGCTGCGCCGGATCGAACTTCTGCGCCCCGCGAATCCCGTCGTTCCAGGCGATCGGCTCGTCGTGATCCAGCTTGAAGCGCCAGTGCGGCGCGATCCCGGCCGCCGCCTTGGCCGCGTGGTCGTCCTCGCTCAGCGCCAGCGCCGCGCGGTCGTAGACTGGCGGCAACCCGCGCCCGAGCAGGATCTTGCGTTTGAGATCGAGTTCCTGCGCCGTCTCGTAGCAGCGATAGACCCGGCCCGCCGCGCGCAACCGCTCGAACGCAGCTTCGTAGCGGTCGAGCCGTGCGGACTGCCGCTCCTCCCCATCGGGATCGAGCCCGAGCCACGCGAGATCGGTGCGGATCGCATCGACGTATTCCTCCCGGCTGCGCTCGGCGTCGGTATCGTCGATCCGCAGCAGGAAGCGGCCGCCGGCCTTGCGCGCATGCATCCAGTTGTGCAGCGCGGTGCGGATATTGCCGACATGCAGGCGCCCCGTGGGCGAGGGGGCGAAGCGGGTGATCACGGTCATGCCCGGCCCGATAGCCGAGCCGCGCGCCTATTGCGAGAACAGGGTGACGCTGTGCCCGCCGCCGGTCAGCTCGATCCCGTTCGAAGGCGTCCGCTCCGCCCGCGCCACCGCATCGAGCGCCGCCGCGAGCCGCTGCTTCTCCGGATGAACCGCGATTTCACAAATCGGTGCATCCACCGGGCGCCGCGTGGTCAACGCCTCATTCTCGTAAGTGTACGTCCACTCGAGGCCAGCACAACGCGGATCGTAGAAGATGCTCTCTTCGGTGATCGACAGGGCGATGCCGATCTGCCCGCCAACCTCTGTGCCGTCGATCCCGGCGACGCGGTATTCGCCGACCAGCGAGGCCGGCGCATTCGCCGCGGGTGCCGGCGGGTTGCTGTCCGGAGCGCCCGTGGGCGTCGCCGCCGCGCCGCTATCGGAGGCAGGCGTGGCTGGCGCGGCAACCTCGTCGGCTTGCTGACAGGCCGCCAGTGCGGCGGAAGCGGCGAGGATGGTCAGCATTCGGCGCATGTCCGGAGTTCTCCCGTGCGAGTGCGAAACCGCTCCAGGCTAGCCCCGATCGCGCGCACGAAAAAGCCCCGCCGGATCGCTCCGGCGGGGCTTCGTGCCGCTTGGGACGAGGCTTTCTTATTCCTCGTCGGCAGTCTGTGTGGCTTCACCCTCGTCCGACTGCTGCAGGTATTCGCCCGCATCGGCGTCAGTGCCGTGGGTTTCGCCTTCGACCCGCGCCAGCGGATCGTCCCCGATCGCTGCCTCGGGGCCTTGTGCGAGCTCCGCTTCGTGCTCTTCGGCAGCCGTCTGCGCCGCGACGAGCGCTTCCTGCTGCTTCTTCCACTGCGCACGCAGAGCGGCATCGCGGCTGGAGGCGGTGATGCGAACGCGGTTCATCGCCGCGCCGGTGCCGGCGGGGATGAGACGGCCCACGATCACGTTCTCCTTGAGACCGATCAGCGTGTCCTTCTTCCCTTCGACCGCCGCCTGGGTGAGCACGCGGGTGGTTTCCTGGAACGAAGCGGCCGAGATGAAGCTGCGCGTCTGCAGGCTCGCCTTGGTGATCCCAAGCAGGATCGGCGTGCCCTCGGCAGGCTTCTTGCTCTTGGCGAGCCTGCTGTTGACCTCGTTCATCTCCTCGAAGTCCACCTGCTCGCCCGGCAGCAGCGTGGTATCGCCACCGTCGGTGATCTCGACCTTCTGCAGCATCTGGCGAACGATCACCTCGATGTGCTTGTCGTTGATCTTCACGCCCTGGAGCCGGTAGACTTCCTGGATCTCGCTGACGAGGTACTCGGCGAGCGCCTCGACCCCGAGAACCTCGAGGATGTCGTGCGGGTTCGGGCTGCCCGAGATCAGCGTGTCGCCCTTCTTGACGAAGTCGCCTTCCTGAACATCGATCACCTTGGTCTTGGGGATCAGGTACTCGACCGCCTCCCCTTCCTCCGGCACGATCGCGATCTTGCGCTTGGCCTTGTACTCGCGGACGAATTCGATCTTGCCCGAAATCTTGGCGATGATCGCATTGTCCTTGGGCACGCGTGCCTCGAACAGCTCCGCCACCCGCGGCAGACCGCCGGTGATGTCGCGCGTCTTGGCCGCTTCACGCGAAGCACGGGCGAGAATGTCGCCAGCCTCGATCCGCTGGCCGTCCTCGACCGAGAGCGTGGTGCCCGGAGCCAGCATATAGCGTGCCGCCTCGGTTTCCTCGCCCTTCTTGCCGCCTTCCTCGCCCAGCAGGGTGAGGCGCGGACGCAGTTCGTCCTTCTTGCGGCTGCTGGAGCGAAGCTCCGTGACGACGCGCTGGGCGATGCCGGTGGCTTCGTCCACACGCTCTTCCATCGTCTGGCCGTCGACCAGATCCTGGTAGCGCACCACACCCGACTGCTCGGTGATGATCGGCAGAGTGAACGGATCCCATTCGGCCAGGCGTTCGCCTTCCTTCACCTTGGCGCCGTCCTTGTGCATCAGCACGGTGCCGTAGGGGACCTTGTGGATCTCGCGCTCGCGCCCTTCGGCGTCGATCACCGCCAGTTCGCCGTTGCGGGCGAGGCTGAGGATACGGCCCTTCTTGTCGGTGATGGTCGGCATGTCGCGATAGACGACCTTGCCGTCCGACACCGCTTCGAGGTGGCTCGTCTCGTTGAGCTGCGCCGCGCCGCCGATGTGGAAGGTCCGCATGGTGAGCTGGGTGCCCGGCTCGCCGATCGACTGCGCCGCGATGACGCCCACGGCCTCGCCGATGTTGACCGGCGTACCGCGCGCGAGATCGCGCCCGTAGCAGGTGCCGCAGACGCCCTGTTCGGCCTCGCAGACCAGGGGCGAACGGATCTTCGCCACCTGCACTTCGGCGTCCTCGATCGCCTTCACCATCGGCTCGTCGAGCAGCGTGCCCGCCTTGACGATGACTTCGCCGGTCTTGGCGTTGACCAGGTCCTCGGCGGTCGTGCGGCCAAGGATGCGCTCGCCGAGCGAGGCGATCACCGAACCGCCCTGGACGATCGCGCGCATCTCCAGCGCGTTCTCGGTCTTGCAGTCGTCCTCGACGATCACGCAGTCCTGCGACACGTCGACCAGACGACGGGTCAGGTATCCCGAGTTCGCCGTCTTGAGCGCGGTGTCGGCCAGACCCTTGCGGGCGCCGTGGGTCGAGTTGAAGTACTCGAGAACGGTGAGGCCTTCCTTGAAGTTCGAGATGATCGGCTGTTCGATGATCTCGCCCGACGGCTTGGCCATCAGCCCGCGCATGCCGGCGAGCTGCTTCATCTGCGCCGGCGAACCACGCGCGCCGGAGTGGCTCATCATGTAGATCGAGTTGATCTGGGTCTCGCGGCCGTCATCGTCCTTCGTACGCGACTTGATCTTGTCCATCATCGCGTCGGCCACCTGGTCGCCGCAGCGGCTCCAGGCGTCGATCACCTTGTTGTACTTTTCCTGCTGGGTGATCAGGCCGTCCTGGTACTGCTGCTCGTAGTCGGCGACGAGCGCCTTCGTTTCGTCGACCAGCTTCACCTTCTCGTGCGGGATGATCATGTCGTCCTTGCCGAACGAGATGCCCGCCTTGCACGCGTGGCGGAAGCCGAGCGCCATGATCGCGTCCGCGAACAGCACCGTGTCCTTCTGCCCCGTGTGGCGATAGACCTGGTCGATGACGTCGCCGATCTCCTTCTTGGTGAGGAGACGGTTGACGATGTCGAAGGGAACCTTGTGGTTCTTCGGCAGGCATTCGCCGATCAGCATGCGGCCCGGGGTGGTCTCGAAGCGCTTGATGACGACGTTGCCGTCCTCGTCCGCCTGCGGAACGCGGCTGACGATCTTCGAGTGGAGCGTGACCGCGCCGACGTGGAGCGCCTGGTGCACTTCGGCCATGTCGGACAGCAGGCGGCCTTCGCCCGGCTCCCCGTCGCGGTCCATCGACAGGTAGTAAAGGCCCAGCACCATGTCCTGCGAGGGCACGATGATCGGCTTGCCGTTGGCCGGCGAGAGGATGTTGTTGGTCGACATCATCAGCACGCGCGCTTCGAGCTGGGCTTCCAGCGAAAGCGGGACGTGCACGGCCATCTGGTCGCCGTCGAAGTCGGCGTTGAACGCGGCGCAGACCAGCGGGTGGAGCTGGATCGCCTTGCCTTCGATCAGCACCGGCTCGAACGCCTGGATGCCCAGGCGGTGAAGCGTCGGCGCGCGGTTCAGGAGGACCGGGTGCTCGCGGATGACTTCATCCAGGATGTCCCAGACTTCCTTGCGCTCCTTCTCGACCCACTTCTTCGCCTGCTTGAGGGTCATCGAGAGACCCTTGGCGTCGAGGCGGGCGTAGATGAACGGCTTGAACAGCTCGAGCGCCATCTTCTTCGGCAGGCCGCACTGGTGCAGCTTGAGCTCGGGACCGGTCACGATCACCGAACGACCCGAATAGTCGACACGCTTGCCGAGCAGGTTCTGACGGAACCGGCCCTGCTTGCCCTTGAGCATGTCGCTGAGCGACTTGAGCGGACGCTTGTTCGCACCGGTGATCACGCGGCCGCGGCGGCCGTTGTCGAACAGCGCGTCGACGGCTTCCTGCAGCATGCGCTTCTCGTTACGCACGATGATGTCGGGCGCGCGCAGTTCGATCAGCCGCTTGAGACGGTTGTTGCGGTTGATGACACGGCGATAGAGGTCGTTGAGGTCGGAGGTCGCGAAACGGCCGCCGTCGAGCGGCACCAGCGGGCGCAGCTCGGGCGGAATGACCGGAATGACCTCGAGAATCATCCATTCGGGGCGGTTGCCCGATTCGATGAAGCTCTCGACGACCTTCAGCCGCTTGATGATCTTCTTCGGCTTGAGCGCGGACTTGGTGGTCTCGAGCTCCTGCAGCAGGTCGGCCCGCTCCTGCTCGAGATCGAGGTCCATCAGCATGATCTTGACGGCTTCCGCGCCGATCCCGGCGGTGAAGGCGTCTTCGCCGTACTCGTCCTGCGCGTCGAGCAGCTCGTCCTCGGTGAGGAGCTGGAACTTCTCGAGCGGCGTCAGGCCCGGCTCGGTGACGATGTAGGCCTCGAAGTAGAGCACGCGCTCGAGCTGCTTGAGCTGCATGTCGAGCAGCAGGCCGATGCGCGACGGCAACGACTTGAGGAACCAGATGTGCGCGACCGGCGCGGCCAGCTCGATATGGCCCATGCGCTCGCGGCGAACCTTGGTCACCGTCACCTCGACGCCGCACTTCTCGCAGACGACGCCCTTGTACTTCATGCGCTTGTACTTGCCGCACAGGCACTCGTAGTCCTTCACCGGACCGAAGATACGCGCGCAGAACAACCCGTCACGTTCCGGCTTGAACGTGCGGTAGTTGATCGTCTCCGGCTTCTTGATCTCGCCGAACGACCACGAACGGATGCGCTCGGGCGAGGCGATCCCGATCTGGATCTGGTCGAAGGTTTCCGGCTTCGCAAGCTGGTTGGTGAATTTGGTCAGTTCGTTCATCTCTCAAATCCCTTGAGGGGAAAATCCTGGGGCGGAAGGGGCGGGCGGCAGCACGCCGCCCGGCTCCCGATTATTCCGCCGCCTGCGGCCACTGGTCCTCGTCTTCATCCTCGGTCAGCGACTTGAGCTCGACATTGAGGCCAAGGCTGCGCATTTCCTTGACGAGCACGTTGAAGCTCTCCGGAATGCCCGCCTCGAACGTGTCGTCGCCCTTGACGATCGCTTCGTAGACCTTGGTGCGGCCGATCACGTCGTCCGACTTCACGGTGAGGATTTCCTGCAAGGTGTAGGCGGCGCCGTAGGCCTGGAGCGCCCAGACCTCCATCTCGCCAAAGCGCTGGCCGCCGAACTGCGCCTTGCCGCCCAGCGGCTGCTGGGTGACGAGCGAGTAAGGGCCGATCGACCGGGCGTGGATCTTGTCGTCCACCAGGTGGTGCAGCTTGAGCATATACATGTGCCCCACTGTCACCTTGCGGTCGAACGCGTCGCCGGTACGCCCGTCGTAGAGCCTCACCTGGCCCGAGCCGTCGAGCCCGGCGCGCTCGAGCATCCGGGTCACGTCCGCCTCGCGCGCGCCGTCGAACACCGGAGTGCCCATCGGAACGCCCTTGACCAGGTTGCCCGCAAGCTCGACGATCTCGGTCGGCGAACGCGCTTCGATCTCGTCGTGGTACTGCTCGCCGTAGACGTCCTTCAGCTTCTCGCGGACCGCTTCGGGCGGCTGGCCCGCCTCCGCATCCGGATTGGCCGCACGCCAATCCTCGAGCGCCGCGGCGACTTGCTGGCCGAGCCCACGGGCCGCCATGCCGAGGTGCGTTTCGAAGATCTGCCCCACGTTCATACGCGAAGGCACGCCGAGCGGGTTGAGCACCATGTCGACATAGGTGCCGTCTTCCATGAACGGCATGTCCTCGATCGGCAGGACGCGGCTGATGATGCCCTTGTTGCCGTGACGGCCGGCCATCTTGTCGCCGGTCTGCAGCTTGCGCTTCACCGCGACGAAGACCTTGACCATCTTGAGCACGCCGGGGGCGAGTTCGTCGCCACGCTCGAGCTTTTCCTTGCGGTCCTCGAACTTGTCCTGGATGCCCTTCACCGCCTCGTCGTACTGCGACTTGACGGCTTCGATCTGCGCCTGGCGGCCATCGTCCGCGACCGCGAACTTGAACCACTCGTGCCTCTCGACCCCTTCGAGCACCTCTTCGGTGATCTCGGTGCCCTTCTTGACGCCCTTGGGCGCAGCCGAAGCGGTCTGGCCGAGCAGCATGTCCCGCAGGCGGTTGTAGGTCGCCCGGTTGAGGATCGCGCGTTCGTCCTGGCTGTCCTTGCGCAGGCGCTCGATTTCCTCGTTCTGGATCGCGCGGGTACGATCGTCGATCTCGATGCCGTGACGGTTGAACACACGCACCTCGACGATCGTGCCCGAGACGCCCGGCGGCAGGCGCAGCGAGGTGTCGCGCACGTCGCTCGCCTTCTCGCCGAAGATCGCGCGGAGGAGCTTTTCCTCCGGCGTCATCGGGCTCTCGCCCTTCGGCGTGATCTTGCCGACCAGGATGTCGCCCGGGTGCACTTCGGCGCCGATGTAGACGATGCCCGCCTCGTCGAGGTTGCGCAGGGCTTCCTCGCCGACGTTCGGGATGTCGCGGGTAATGTCCTCCGGCCCGAGCTTGGTGTCACGGGCCATGACCTCGAACTCCTCGATGTGGATCGAGGTGAACACGTCGTCCTTGACGATGCGTTCGGAGATCAGGATCGAGTCCTCGTAGTTGTAGCCGTTCCACGGCATGAACGCGACGAGGCTGTTCTTGCCGAGCGCCAGCTCGCCGAGATCGGTCGAGGGACCGTCGGCGATGATGTCGCCCTGCTCGACCACGTCACCCACCTTCACCAGCGGACGCTGGTTGATGCAGGTGTTCTGGTTGGAGCGCTGGAACTTCTGCAGCGTGTAGATGTCGACGCCCGACTGACCGGGCTCGACATCACCGATCGCGCGGATCACGATACGGGTCGCGTCCACCTGGTCGACCACACCGCCGCGGGTGGCGGAGATCGCCGCGCCCGAATCGCGCGCCACGGTCTCTTCCATGCCGGTGCCCACGAACGGCGCCTCGGCCTTGAGCAACGGCACCGCCTGGCGCTGCATGTTCGAGCCCATCAGCGCGCGGTTGGCGTCGTCGTTCTCCAGGAACGGGATCAGCGACGCGGCGACCGAAACCAGCTGCTTGGGGCTGACGTCCATCAGCGTGATCTGCTCGCGCGGGAGCATCACGAACTCGCCGTTCTGGCGGGCCGAAACCATCTCCTCGACGAACGAACCGTCCTCGTTGAGCTCAGCCGAGGCCTGCGCCACGGCATGCTTCTGCTCTTCCATCGCCGAAAGATAGACGACTTCACTCGTCACCTTGCCGTCGATGATCTTGCGGTATGGCGTCTCGATGAAGCCGTACTTGTTGACGCGGCTGAAGCTGGCGAGCGAGTTGATGAGGCCGATGTTCGGGCCTTCCGGCGTCTCGATCGGACAGATGCGGCCATAGTGCGTCGGGTGAACGTCGCGCACTTCGAAGCCGGCGCGCTCACGCGTGAGCCCGCCCGGCCCGAGCGCCGAGACGCGGCGCTTGTGCGTCACTTCCGACAGCGGGTTGGTCTGATCCATGAACTGCGAGAGCTGCGAGGAACCGAAGAACTCGCGCACCGCGGCGACCGCGGGCTTCGCGTTGATCAGGTCGTTCGGCATGACCGTCGAGACGTCGACCGAGCTCATCCGCTCCTTCACCGCGCGCTCCATGCGCAGCAGGCCGATGCGATACTGGTTCTCGAGCAGTTCGCCGACCGAGCGGACGCGGCGGTTGCCGAGGTTGTCGATGTCGTCGACCTCGCCCTTGCCGTCCTTCAGACCGACCAGTTCCTTGACCACCGCGAGGATGTCTTCCTTGCGCAGCGTGGTCACGGTGTCCTCGGCATCAAGGCCGAGACGCATGTTGAGCTTCACGCGGCCGACCGCGGAAAGGTCGTAGCGGTCCGAATCGAAAAACAGGCCTTCGAACAGCGCTTCGGCGGTTTCCTTCGTCGGCGGCTCGCCCGGACGCATGACCTTGTAGATCGCCTCGAGGCCCTCTTCGCGGTTCTCGGCCTTGTCAGCCTTGAGCGTGTTGCGAATCCAGGGGCCGGTGTTGATGTCGTCGATGTCGAGCAGCTCGATCCGGTCGACACCCGCCTTGTCGAGCACCTCGAGATTCTCGGGGCTGACTTCGTCGCCGGCTTCGATCCAGATGCGACCGGTGGCCTCGTCGATCATGTCCTTTGCGGCATAGCGGCCGAGGATTTCCTCGGTGGGAATCAGCAGGTCCTTCAGGCCATCCTTCAGCGCCTTGTTGGCGGCGCGCGGCGAGATCTTCTGGTTCGCGGCGAAGACTTCTTCCCCCGTCGCCGCATCGACCAGCGGGAACGCGGGCTTGGCGCCACGCCACTGATCGGGCACGAACGGCATCTTCCAGCCTTCGCCCTTCTTGCCGGAGATGCGTTCCCACAACACAGTGTTGTAGAAGTGTTGGAGGATGTCCTCGCTATCGAGGCCCAGCGCATAGAGCAGCGCCGTGACCGGCAGCTTGCGCTTGCGGTCGATGCGGACGTTGACGATATCCTTCGCGTCGAATTCGAAGTCGAGCCACGAACCGCGGTAGGGGATGACGCGCGCAGCGAACAGCAGCTTGCCCGAGCTGTGCGTCTTGCCGCGGTCGTGATCGAACAGCACACCCGGCGAACGGTGCATCTGCGAGACGATCACACGCTCGGTACCGTTGATGAGGAAGGTGCCGTTCTCGGTCATGAGCGGCATGTCGCCCATGTAGACGTCCTGCTCCTTGATATCGAGCACGGAACGAGTCTCGGTCTCCTGGTCGACTTCGAACACGATCAAGCGCAGCGTGACCTTCATCGGCGCCGCGTAGGTGATGCCGCGCTGGCGGCATTCGGTCGTGTCGTATTTCGGCGGCTCGAGCTCGTAGTGCACGAAGTCGAGCTCGGCAGTGCCGGCGAAGTCACGGATCGGGAAGACGCTGCGCAGCGTCTTTTCCAGACCGGAAACATAGTCGATCGAAGGATCGGAGCGCAGGAACTGCTCGTAGCTCTCGCGCTGGACCTCGATCAGGTTCGGCATCTGCACCACTTCGTGGATGTCGCCGAAAATCTTGCGGATGCGCTTCTTCGCGGTGCCGGTGTTGGCCGATGCTTTCGCGCCGGTCTTCTTCGCCTTCGTCGCCATGGAGGTGATTCGCCTCTTCGTGTGCTGTACCAGGGCATCGCGCCGCCGGTATCGTGAAACTCATGCTCACGCGTGCCCCTGATGGGTCAGGAGCCTCATAGCCGGGACGCCAAAAAGCCGCAGCAAATCGCACCCTTACGGGCCTGCTGCAGCTTGATCTGAACGTCGCGAATATGGAATCGCCGCTTCCATCCCTGGCCGTCCCCGCGCATGAACGGACCTTGCTCGAAGCGTGCGGTCGACGGGGCATGTAGGATTTCCCCCTGCAACTGTCAACGGAGGCCCACAAGAGCAATGCCAGCCGCGACCAGGGCTGCTTCGCGGAAGGATATTATTTTGCCGAAATTGGGGAACCGAGGCGGATTATGGCAATTATATGGCGAGTAGCGAAAGGAGCCTACCCATGAAAAAGCTCGCACTTGCCGCCCTCCCGCTTGCCCTTGCGCTCGGTGCCTGCGGTGATCCCGCGACCGACACCGACATGCCGGAAGACACCACGGCAGACACGATGACCAACGATCCCATGGCCGATCCGACCATGACCGACGACACGCTGACCGATCCGACCATGACGGATGACACGATGACGGACGACACCACGACAGGTGATACGACCGGCGACACCACGGACGATACGACGACTCCGGACGAGGAACCCACGACCGACCCGATGTAATCGGTCCGCTCCAGCCGACCCTCCGGCCCGAGGCCCGCCCCGCAGGCGGGCCTCTTCGTTTCACGCCCTCTGATAGATAAAGATCGCCATCCATCCGCCGCAAAGCGTGGAACCGGATCGAATTATGGCGATTTTATGGCGACCCAACCGGGAGATTTGATATGAAGAAGATTGCCCTTTTCGCCGCCCTGCCCGCTGCGCTCGTGCTGTCCGCCTGCGGAGAGACCGCGACCGATACCGCCGACGAGGCTGCGACGACTGACGAGGCCGCCATGGCCGACGAGACCGCGCTTCCGGCCGAAGAGACTGCTCCTGCCGGCGCGAGAACCGAGATGAGCGCCGACCAGCAGGCCGAGGTGCTCGACGAAAGCGCCGAGAACCTCGAGGAGCGCGCCGACCGCGTCGAGGACGTCAACGAAGCCGAAGCCGATCGTCTCGAAGCGCAGGCCGACGCCCAGCAGGATGCGCGCGACCAGATGGACTGATCGCTGGCATCCCACGGCGGCTTGACCCGCCCGCACTTTCTGCTAGAGGCCCGCCCCGACCGGCGGGCCTCTTTGCGTCTACCGAGTCATCCGTCCGAGACAGCCGGTGCCTGCGACTGAAGTCAGTCAGGGCTTAATTTCCGACCTAGGCGGGGAAACGAGATTATTGCGGGTGCCATGTGCCCCCGCTCCGGCGTCACGGCGCCCTCCTTCCCTAGTCAAACGGACTTGCCCCGTGCCGGTTAGCGGCGCGGAGCGATGTGAGCCGGCCGTAGGCGCGCCAGCGCGTGCGGTCATATGTGAAGGAGTATGGCATGGATCGTTCGCAGAAAACCGATGCGGTCGCCCAGCTCAATGCGGTCTTCAACGAGGTTGGTGTGGTGGTCGTCACCCGCAACCTCGGCCTGTCGGTGGCGCAATCCACCGACCTGCGTTCGAAGATGCGCGAAGCCGGTGCGTCCTACAAGGTTGCGAAAAACCGCCTTGCCAAGCTCGCCCTGAAGGAAACCCAGTACGAAGGCCTGGAGGAATACCTCTCCGGCCCGACGGCGCTTGCCTGGTCGGTAGACCCGGTGGCGGCAGCCAAGGCTGCGGTGGAATTCGCCAAATCGAACGAGAAGCTCGAAATCGTGGGCGGTTCGATGGGCGGGCAGTTGCTCGACGAAGCTGGGATCAGGGCGCTCGCCTCGATGCCTTCGCTCGACGAGTTGCGCGGCACACTGGTGGGCCTCGTCAACGCCCCGGCGACCAAGATCGCCCGGGTCGTCAACGAACCCGCCGCCAAGCTCGCTCGCGTCTTCGGTGCCTTTGGCGCCAAGGAAGCGGCGTAAGCGGTTTTCGCGAAAGCGATTTTTCCGGGGCACCTTGCCCCAGCCGAATTTATCTGGAGTGAAACATCATGGCCGATATCGCCAAGCTCGTTGAAGAACTTTCGAAGCTGACCGTCCTCGAGGCGGCCGAACTCGCCAAGGCGCTGGAAGAAGAGTGGGGCGTTTCCGCCGCCGCTGCCGTCGCCGTTGCCGGCCCCGCCGCCGGTGGCGATGCCCCCGCAGCCGAAGAGAAGACCGAATTCGACGTCATTCTCACCGGCGACGGTGGCAAGAAGATCCAGGTCATCAAGGAAGTCCGCGCCATCACCGGCCTGGGCCTGACCGAAGCCAAGGCTCTCGTCGAGGGCGCGCCGAAGCCGCTCAAGGAAGGCGTGAACAAGGCCGAGGCCGAAGAGGTCAAGGGCAAGATCGAAGCAGCCGGCGGCACCGTCGAGCTCAAGTAAGCGACTTCTCTTTACCGAGAACACGCGAAGGGCGGTGCCGCGAGGCGCCGCCCTTTTCGTTTGCCCTAGATCGTTTGCCCTAGAGCGTCTTGAGGTAGGCGATGATCGCCGCCCGTTCGGCCGGATCGCGCACCCCTGGAAAGACCATCTTGGTTCCGGGCACGAGGGCTCGCGGATTCGCGAGATAGGCGTCCAGCGTCGCATCGTCCCAGACGAGGCCCGACGCGCGCATGGCCTTGCTGTAGGCATAGGTCGGCTCGTGCGCCGCTGGCCCGCCGTAGACGCCGGCCAGCGAAGGGCCCACCCCGTTGCGCCCCGGCGCGATCTGGTGGCAGGTGGCGCAGCGGGAGAAAGCTGCTGGCCGATCGCCGGGAGCCGCCTGCACCGCTATCTGGTCCGCCGGCTCGCCGTCACGATTTCCCGATCCGCAGCCTGCCAGTGCCAGAGACAGTGCCAGCAGTGCGATTCCAGAGCCCTGATTCAACGCGCGTCTCCTTCGCCGCGACCCTTGCCGCGCGGGCCTCCCGCATGCAAGCTGTGGCGCCGGGGCCGCGCTTGCGCCGAATTGAGCCATGCGGCGGCATTTTCGCTTTGCGCCGCCGCCCACCGCCCCTAACCGGGACGGCTTTATGTCCGACGCACGCACCCTTTCGCCCTGGCGCACCGAAATCGGAGCCACTTTCCGGCTCGCGTGGCCGCTCGCGCTCGCCAACCTGCTGCAGATGCTCACCTATGCGGTCGACGTGATCTTCATCGCGCGGCTGGGCGAAGCGCCGCTGGCGGCCTCGGCGATCACGGTCGCGTTGTTCGGGCTCGTACTCTGGGCGCTCTCCGGCCTCACCGGCGCGGTCGCGCCGCTGATCGCGGAAGAACTGGGCGCGCGCGCGCCTGCCCTGCGGCCGGTGCGCCGTTCGGTGCGCATGGCGCTGTGGCTCGCGGTGCTCAGCGGCGCCGTCGGCATGGGGCTCTGCCTCCTGCTCGAACCGATCATGCGGGTGACCGGGCAGCAGGAAGAGATCATCGGCCTCGCCAACGCCTACAATCTCGTCGTCGTATGGTCGCTGATCCCGATGGTCATCAACAACGTCTTGCGGAACTTCGTGTCCGCGCTCGGGCGGCCGGTCTTCGCAACGATCATCACCGCAGGCGGCATCGGGGTGAACGCGCTTGCGAACTACGCCTTCATCTTCGGCAATCTCGGCGCGCCGGAGCTAGGCATCCGCGGCGCGGCGGTGGCGACGATCATGACCGGCGTCGCGGTCACGCTGGCCTATATCGCCGCGATCCGCCTCGATCCGCTCCTGCACCGCTACCACATCTTCGGTTTCTGGTGGCGCCCCGACTGGTGGCGGCTGGTGAAGATCGTGCGGGTTGGCACGCCGATCGCGCTGACCATCACCGCGGAGGCCGGCATTTTCGGCGCTGCCGCGTTCCTGATGGGCAACATCGGCACTTCGCAGCTTGCCGCGCACACTGTCGCGCTGCAGATCGCCGCGCTCGCGTTCCAGGTGCCGTTCGGCATGGGCCAGGCGGCGACCATCCGGGTCGGTTACTTCTTCGGCGCCCGCGACCGCGAAGGGATCATGCGCGCCGGATGGACCGCGATCGCGATGGGCACAGCCTTCATGACGGTGACTGCAAGCGCGATGATCGCGATCCCCATGCCGCTGCTCGCGATCTACATCGATCCGTGGGCGCCGGAGAACGCCGTACTGGTGGCCTTCGCCCTGCAATATCTGGTCATCGCCGCGGCGTTCCAGTTGTTCGATGGCGTGCAGGCGGTCGCGGCGGGCGCGCTGCGCGGATTGCAGGACACGCGGGTGCCGATGTGGATCGCGATTTTCAGCTACTGGGTGCCCGGGATGGGTGTGGCGCTTGTGCTCGGCTTCGCCACTTCGCTCGAAGGCACGGGCGTATGGATCGGGCTCGCCACCGGATTGGTCGTCGCGGCGCTGCTGCTGGTCTCCCGCTGGCATCGGCGCGACCGGCTTGCGCTCACCATCCGGCCATCCGCGGCTATCCCGCAGCCGGCCTGACGGGATCCACCGCCGCGCGCGAGTCCGTGGGCGCGATTTTTTAGGTGCGGCCTGTTGACTCGCCGCCGGCACATTCACATATCCGCCCGGCTGGCACTCTCACCCCGAGAGTGCCAGAGGCATTCATTCACTCTTATCAGAGAGGTCACAACAATGGCATTTCGTCCGCTGCACGACCGCGTACTGGTCCGTCGCATCGAAGCCGAAGAAAAGACCGCCGGGGGTATCATCATCCCCGACAGCGCCAAGGAAAAGCCGAGCGAGGGCGAAATCGTCGCCGTCGGTTCGGGCGCCAAGGCCGAAGACGGTACGGTCACCCCGCTCGACGTGAAGGCTGGCGACCGCGTGCTGTTCGGCAAGTGGTCCGGCACCGAGGTCAAGCTCGACGGCGAAGATCTGCTGATCATGAAGGAAAGCGACATCATGGGGATCATCTCCTGATCCGCTGATCGCACCGCTTTCCAAACCAACACACGAATTCCAGGAGAACATCAATGGCAGCCAAGGACGTGAAATTTTCGCGCGACGCGCGCGAAGGCATCCTGCGCGGCGTCGACATCCTCGCCAATGCGGTGAAGGTCACGCTCGGCCCCAAGGGTCGCAACGTCGTGATCGACAAGAGCTTCGGTGCGCCCCGCATCACCAAGGACGGTGTCACCGTCGCCAAGGAAATCGAGCTCAAGGACAAGTTCGAGAACATGGGCGCGCAGATGCTGCGCGAAGTCGCCAGCAAGACCAACGATCTCGCAGGCGACGGCACCACCACTGCCACCGTGCTCGCCCAGTCGATCGTGCGCGAGGGCATGAAGTCGGTCGCCGCCGGCATGAATCCGATGGATCTCAAGCGCGGTATCGACCTCGCGGTGATCAAGGTCGTCGAGAACCTCAAGACGCGCTCGAAGGAAGTTGCAGGCTCGAACGAGATCGCCCAGGTCGGCATCATCTCGGCCAACGGCGACCGTGAAGTCGGCGAGAAGATCGCCGAGGCGATGGAGAAGGTCGGCAAGGAAGGCGTGATCACCGTCGAGGAAGCCAAGGGCCTCGAATTCGAGCTCGACGTGGTCGAAGGCATGCAGTTCGACCGTGGCTATCTCAGCCCCTACTTCATCACCAATCCCGAGAAGATGGTGGTGGAGCTGGATAACCCGTACATCCTGATCCACGAGAAGAAGCTCAGCAACCTGCAGGCGATGCTGCCGGTGCTCGAAGCTGCCGTGCAGAGCGGCCGCCCGCTTCTGATCATCGCCGAGGACATCGAAGGCGAGGCGCTTGCGACCCTGGTGGTCAACAAGCTGCGCGGCGGCCTCAAGGTCGCTGCGGTCAAGGCTCCCGGGTTCGGCGATCGCCGCAAGGCGATGCTGCAGGACATCGCGATCCTGACCAAGGGCGAGATGATCAGCGAGGATCTCGGCATCAAGCTCGAGAACGTCACGCTGGGCATGCTCGGTGAAGCCAAGCGCGTCACCATCGACAAGGACAACACCACGATCGTCGATGGCGCCGGCTCGGCCGACGACATCAAGGCGCGCGTGAACGAAATCCGCACCCAGATCGAGAACACCACCAGCGATTACGACCGCGAGAAGCTGCAAGAGCGTCTCGCCAAGCTCGCGGGCGGCGTTGCCGTGATCAAGGTCGGCGGTGCGTCCGAAGTCGAGGTGAAGGAACGCAAGGATCGCGTCGACGACGCGCTCCACGCGACCCGCGCCGCGGTCGAGGAAGGCATCGTCCCGGGCGGAGGTACTGCGCTGCTCTATGCCACTACCGCGCTCCAGGGCCTGAGCGGCGAGAACGACGATCAGACGCGCGGCGTCGATATCGTCCGCCGCGCGCTGCAGGCGCCGATCCGTCAGATCGCCGAGAACGCCGGGCACGACGGCGCGGTCGTCGCGGGCAAGCTGATCGACGGCAACGACGATTCGCTCGGCTTCAACGCTGCGACCGACGTTTACGAGAACCTCGTCCAGGCTGGCGTGATCGACCCGACCAAGGTCGTTCGCACGGCGCTGCAGGATGCGGCCTCGGTCGCCGGCCTGCTGATCACCACCGAAGCGGCGATCAGCGAAAAGCCGGACGACAAGCCGGCTGCCCCCGCGATGCCCGACATGGGCGGCATGGGCGGCATGGGCTTCTAAGCCAGAACGCTGCACTCCCGCGAGCGCGGGAGTTCGCGAGAAAAGAGGGCCCGGCGGAGCGATCCGCCGGGCCCTTTCTTTTGTCCCGCGCGGGCACGATCACGGGCGCACGTCGTTGAGCCGGGGAAGCGATCATCACGACGGGCGGGGCCCGCCCCGATCGCGCGAGACGCGGGCCCTCGCCGGAAAGGCGCGATCTTGGCCGACTACGAGAAGCAACGCGAAACTATGGTGCAGCGGCAGATCCGCGCCCGCGCCATCACCGATGAACCGATCCTGCGGGCCTTCCGTGAAGTGCCGCGCGAACGCTTCGTTCCAGAGGAGATGGCCGAATTCGCCTATGAGGACGGCCCGCTGCCGATCGGCGAAGGGCAGACGATCTCGCAGCCCTATATCGTCGCCAGCATGGTCGAAGCGGCCGAAATCGGCTCGGATGATCGCGTGCTAGAGGTGGGCGCGGGCTCGGGCTACGCGGCGGCGGTGCTCTCGCGCATCGCGGCGCGCGTCTTCGCCATCGAGCGCCACGCGATTCTCGCCCGGCAGGCGCAGGAACGCGTCGCCGCGCTCGGGTACGACAATCTGGACGTTATCGCGGGTGACGGCATGCAGGGGTTGCCCGAGGAAGCACCGTTCGACGCGATCCTCGTCGCCGCCCGAGGGATCGAGGTGCCCGAGGCGCTCAAGCAGCAGCTTGCCGTGAACGGTCGGCTGATCATCCCGGTCGGCGGTGAGGACGTCCAGCAGCTCCGCTGCGTCGTGCGCACGGCAAAGGATACTTGGGAGAGCCACGACATCGCCCCGGTACGCTTCGTGCCTCTGCTGCCCGGCGCCGTCCCGGAAGATGGCACGCGCGCCGCAAGCAACCACCAGCCGGCGCGCACGAAGAGCCTGCCCGAGTTGATCGCCGACGCTGCCGTTCCGCTCGGCGATATCGACGAACCCGGCTTTGCATCGGCGTTCGACCGCTTCGCCGACCGCCGCGTAGTTATGCTCGGCGAATGCAGCCACGGCACCCACGAGTTCTACGCCGCGCGCGCCGCAATCACGCGCCATCTGGTGGAACGTCACGGCTTCACCGTGGTCGCGGTCGAGGGCGACTGGCCCGATGCCGCTGCCTACGACCGCTATATCCGCGGCTTCCCGCAGCGCGAGGACGCACCGATGCCGTTCCGCCGCTTCCCGACGTGGATGTGGCGCAACACCGTCATGCCCGGCTTCCTGCGCGATCTCAGGACAATCAACGAGGGTCGAGGCGAGGACGACCGGATCGGCTTCTACGGGCTCGACATCTACAACATGTCCGGCTCGATCGAAGCGGTGCTCGCCTATCTCGACCAGCACGATCCAGAGGCGGCAGCGGTGGCGCGCGAGCGCTACGGCTGCCTCACCCCGTGGCAGGCCGATCCCGCGACGTACGGCCGTGCAGCGCTGCGCAAGGGTTATGCCGAATGCGAGCAGGCGGTCGTCGCGCAGTGCCGCGATCTGCTGGAACGCGCCCTGGAGCAGGACGGCGAAAGCTTCGGTGCGGCGATGAACGCGCGGCTCGTCGCTTCGGCGGAGCGCTACTACCGCGTGATGTACTACGGCGGTGCGGAAAGCTGGAACCTGCGCGACAGCCATATGGCCGAGACGCTCGAACATCTGCTCGAAGCACGCGGGCCCGGTGCCAAGGCGGTGGTCTGGGCCCACAACAGCCATATCGGCGACGCGCGCGCGACCGAAATGGGCCCGGCGCGCGGCGAGCACAACATCGGCCAGCTCGCGCGCGAGAAATGGGGCGAGACGGTCGCGCTGATCGGCTTCGGCACACACACCGGCACCGTCTCGGCCGCGACCGATTGGGACGGAGACCGTGAGGTCAAGCGCGTCGTCCCCTCCCGCCGCGACAGCTACGAACGGCTATGCCACGACAGCGGTGTGCCGCGCTTCCTGCTCGACCTGTCGAGCGATCCTGCGATAGCCCGGCGCCTCTCGGAACCGCTACTCGAACGCTTCATCGGCGTGATTTACCGTCCCGAGACCGAGCGCTGGAGCCACTACAGCGAATCCGTGCTGCCCGAGCAGTTCGACGCCTACGTCTGGTTCGACGAGACCCGCGCGCTCGAACCGCTCGCGCGGCACGAGCCGCACGACCAGGCGCCCGAGACCTGGCCGTTCGGGGTCTAGACCTCAGCCGCCCTTGCGGCTCGCCTCCACCGCCGCGACGACATCGGCGGGCCAGGTGACCTGCGTCTGCGTCTGCGGATTGAAGACGTCGCCCGGATACTGGGCCGCGGTCGCCGCCGCGATTTCGGCTTCGGTCAGGAACTCGCTCGGCTCCAGCGCGAAGACGTCGAGCCCGCGGGTGATCTCGGTCGCGTAGATGTGGCCCTTGTACCAGTAGGCCGACCAATAGCCGCCGGTGACGAGCTGGTCCTTGTCGACCGGCCCGCGGTCGAAATAGGCGATCTCGACCGGGTTCTCCGCATCGGTGAAGTCGATCACGCTGATCCCGCCCTGATACCAGGCCTGGACGAAGATATCGCGCCCGGGCACCGGGATGATCGAGCCGTTGTGGGCGACGCAGTTCTCCATGTCGGTCTGCGGCGCGGGCAGCTTGTAGAGACTCTTGAACGCGAGCTGCCCATCCTCGATCGCGTAGATCGCGTCGGCACCCCAGTTCTTCGGATCGCCCGCCTGGCAGCGCGGACGGCCGCCCCCGCCCCATTCGTCGGTGAACAGGACCTTGGTGCCGTCGTTGTTGAACGTCGCCGAGTGCCAGTAGGCGAAGCCCTTGTCGGTCACGTCGTCGATCCGCACCGGCTTGAGCGGGTTGGAGATGTCGAGCGTGATGCCGTTGCCCGAGCAGGCGCCGGCGGCGATGTTCTTCGCCGGGAACACGGTGATGTCGTGGCACTGGTCGGTCCGGCTGGTACGCTGGGTGCCCTCGCCGTGGTCGCCGCCGCGCCAGAGCCCCGCGATCTGCCCCTCGGCCGCGAAGACGCGCGGACGGTCGACGATGCGCGCGGCGGCGGGGTTCGCCACCGGGATCTCGATCACGTCGATGGAGAACAGCGCCGTGTCGTCGCCTGCCGTATCGCGGC
>JAPSJS010000018.1 GCA_031178065.1 Altererythrobacter sp. | reverse complement strand
GAACACCGGGAGCCCGTCTTCCTCGAGGCCGGTTTCGGCAAGATAGATGTAGTTGTCGAACCAGTTGTTGAACACCGCGAGGCTGACCGTGCCGTCGCCGATCGGGCCGCGCGCGAAGGCCTCGACGCCCCAGGCGCCTTCGACTTCGAGGTTCGGGTCGCCAACTTCGAACGCCTGAGTCGCGATGTGCGGGCCGTTCGACAGCAGCTCCTCGGCGCTCGGCGCGCGCTCGGCGCGGCTGCCGTTCGCGCCGAAGCGCAGGCCGCCGTCGGTCTCGTAGACGAGCCCGAGCGCGCCCGAGAACGTGTCGAACGAGCGCTGGAAGCCGAGCACCTGCGATTCGACGTCGGTCGCCTCGTAGCGCCCCGCCAGCTCGAGCTGGAGCGGATCGAACGCGATCTCCTGCAGGGTGAACACCGCGAATTGGTCGGTGCGGTTCTTGGGCACGTAGGCCTCGGCCCCATAGGCGTCGAAATCGCGGAAGTAGTATTGCACGCCGGTCGAGCCGCCCCAGCCGCCGCGGTCGTTCTGCTCCAGCTCGGCGCGCGCTTCCAGGCCCTGCACGTCGAACACGGTGCCGACCGCCTCGCCTTCGAACTCGGTATGGGTGTAGTCGCTGAAGCCGACGCGCGTGTTCAGCGCGGAGAAGAACCCGTCGCCGAGCGCGAGCCGCCCGCGCATGTCGGCACGAAACTGCCTGAGGCCGATGGTGACGAGCTCGTCGCCGTGCTCGTGGTCCCCGCCTTCCTCGTGCTCCTCGCCTTCCTCGTGATCGTGCTCTTCCTCGCCGTGATGGTGGCCGGTGCCCGGGCGCATCGGCACGCCGTAAGTCGTGTCGTACCAGCCGATCGCTGCGCCGAGATTGCTGTCACCCTCGAAGAACGCGAAGCCGGTGTTGACGCTCCAGGTCTCGGTCCCGCTGTTCGGCAGCACCCCGCGCTGGCCAGCGAGCTCGCGCAGCTCCTCGGCCTCGTCGAGATGGCCTTCCTCCTCCTCGTGCTCCGCGTCGTGGAGCAGGTCCGCGCGCAGACCGGGCGCGGCGGCATAGCCGGCAATCTCGAGATCGTCGGTCTTGCGGTACGAGCCGTCGACGTGGACCACGAAGCGGTCGCCCAGCGGCACGTCGAGCGAAGCGCCGCCCTGGCGCAGGTCGGACGCGGTATCGACGCCGGCCAGCGCGTCGATGTGGAACGGCTCGTTCAGCCGGCGTAGCGGAATGCGCTTGTCGATCACGTTGACCGCACCGCCGATCGCCTGGCTGCCGTAGAGCAGCACCGCAGGGCCGCGCAGGACCTCGATCCGTTCGGCCGTGAGGGGGTCGATCGAGGTGGCGTGGTCGGCCGAGGTGTTGGAGACGTCGATCGCGCCGATCCCGTCGATCAGGACCTTGACCCGCTCACCCGAGAAGCCGCGCAGCACCGGGCGCGAGGCGCCGGGGGAGAAGCTGGTCGCCGAGACGCCCGGGACCTTGGCGAGCACTTCGCCGAGCTGCCCGTCGAGATTGCGCTGAAGTTCCACGCCTTCGACGACCGAGGTGCCAGCGAGCACATCGAGCTGCTCGAGCCCGGCGGCCGTGACGACGATCTCCCCGCTCGGCGCGACACGCCGATCGTGGAAGTCGTCTGGCTCCGGCGTCTCGCGCCGATCCTGAGCGCGGTCCTGAGCGTGAACGGGAGCAGCCATGGCGCAGAGGGCCAGGCCGAGCGGAAGGACAAGCGGCCGCGCCGCGATCAGATGACGATACAACATATCGGCGGCTTCATAACGATTCCCGCCGCCATGTCCACTGGGGTTCTCGACGAACCGCTAAATGGCTGGGGTATAGTTGCAGAAGGCATGTATCTGAAGGCTGCGCAAATCACCCGCCTCTGGGCGCTCACAGGATGCCGACGCGACGAGATTGCCGCTCTGAAGTGGTCTGAGTGTGACCTAGGCCGAGGATTGCTTAACCCTGGCAGATAGCAAGACCGGAGAGAGTATCCGCCCCCTGGGAACCGCAGCTGCGGCCCTTTTACGGGAGGTGTTCGCGAATGCCGCGGATGGTGCGGTCTATGTTCCCGCCCATACGCGGTGATGGATTCTACCAGGGAACGAAGCGACTGTGGCCGACCATTGTCGCCAGAGCCGGCCTGACCGACGTAACTCCTCATACCCTCAGCCATACGTTGGGAAGTGCCGCTGCATCAGGCGGCGAAGCGCTCTTGATGGTCGGAGCCCTCCTCGGCCATGCAAATGCTCGATCGACGCAAATCGACGCCCACATCGACCATGACCCCGCCCGACTTGCCGCTGATCGAGCCACAGCCGGCATTTCCCGGATTGGCCCACTGCCTGGATGCGCGGTGCGCGCGATTAAGGTCGGCATTCAGCACCTCTCTATCGGTAAGCGTAGCCTCATGGCGCTGTCACGTGACGGCGCTCTCGCTCCCACCGTTCCTCGCCGTGACCTTTCCGGAAAAAAAGCGCCGCTCAGCGGCGCTGCGTTTGAAGGTCCTGCCATTCTCAACCAGCATCGTTTGATCGTGTGACAGAACCGGGAGGCCAGGATTGTTCCAACGCACCATAATGTTTGATCGTGGCAGCAACCACTTTGCCGTGATTCCTAACGCGACCCATTACGACATCAACGACTCGAAAGCGGTCAGCGAGGTTGGCGGTTGACGAACTTACCGGACAGGTAACGGCCATCCACACATATCCGGTTCGCGAGATCTATACGATCGTCTCCGCGGGGCGACCAACCGAAGTCGGTCTGCGCGGCTATCCGGCGGTACGGACGATCATTGCTGCGGATGCTGAGAACTAGCGCAGCAAGGGCATTTTAAATGTCCTTTATGGCTGCGCTGCGAGAGCCTCTTTCTAGACGAGAGACTGGTAGTATTTGTGGCTCACACTGAGCCGCGAACCGTCACTGTTCGCCTGACCACTCCCAACGCGATATCGCCACGTAGATGCGGCGCGCGCCAAAAAGTGGTGTCGCCGCGATGCACGACATGACCGCGCACGTGATGCAGACGCGGCGTTTGCCGGGTTTTCGCATTCGCCCCGTGCTCGCCCGACGGGATGTTCCTCCGCGCGAGATCGAGGCCGACTTCGGCATGGTCGAGCAACGGGTGTTTTCCTCTCCGGCGTCGCGCCTTGTTCAGCCGGGACAGGTCGCTCGAGGAAAATGTCAGCGGGGAGCGGCTTTCGAGCACAGCGACGAATGCCAGGATCTGAGGGAGGAGATACCACGTGTTCTCCATGCAATGCTGCATGTGCTGGGCAAAGCTTCCACGTTCGCAGCGAACGAGAAACTCCTCCCACGTAGGATCCAGCCGGGCGACGACGTGCGAAAGCAGTTGGTCGAGCTGCGGAAGTGCGGCGTTGCGAACGGCGAATGCGTTCCGCCCGTTTGCCGCCTTTGCCATCGGCGCGTCCAAGTCGAATTCGGCGGAGAGGATATTCAAATCCGGCATGGCACCCTCACCCGCCCACCAAGAGCGGATTTCTCCGCTGCGACCGTCCGGACTCGAGGTGACGAGTGCGCCAAAGGAGTGCTGGGACGCTGCGTCTTCCGACGGCCACTCGAGCCAAAAGGCGGGATGAGGCATCTTCATGCGCGGATTGCGCGTGTCGAGATAGCTATCGGCCGAGCGGACGATTTCGCAGCACCAGGATGCAACCTCCGGCTGCAGAATATACCGCACGGGCACGTTCGCTATCTCTTCGTTCCGACAGCCAACGCCCGTTAGAAATCTTGGCTGTGGCAAGCCTTTCGAGACGCGGACCTGGGGTGGACAGATCATGATCCTGTCCGCCAGCCGTTTCGCCCGCGCAGTCAAGGTGCGGAACTCGGCTATATTGCCCCTGTCCATGATTTCATCGGGATCGCCGAGTGCCTGGTCCCGAGACTTCGTCGCCATGCGTCCAACCCCCTTGTCGACACTGGGGGCAAGAGTGCAGGGCGGCCTCCGCGATCGCAGTGGCAGACTCTGCCAGCGGCGAAACAATGTAGCTGAGCGCATCGGGCATCTGCCCAACGCCCCATCCTGGCCGGTCAGCGCTGCCTGACGTTTGTGCGTTCGCTCATCCGCGCCGGTCCGCTTCGCCGGACGCATGTCCTCAGAACCGCGCCGTTGGGCGGCATCGGGGTGGGAGGATGGGCTCGATGTTGGAATTGTCCCGGAGTGCAGAGAGGACAAGACCGATGACCCGAGGAGTTATATTGAAAGCCATCGTTACCGCGGGAACTCTCGACATCTTGTCGGCTATCGTGCTGACGATCCTGGCGGGAAATCCGGTCGACCGGATGCTGGCCGGTATCGCCTCGGGGCCATTTGGCGACCGCGTGCTCGCCCTTGGCCTCACCGCGTCGATATTAGGATTGGCGACGCATTATGTTCTGATGGCAGTGATGGTGCTCGTATTCGCCTGGCTGGTCTGGCGGTACCCCGATTTGAGCCGTCGATCTGTCGCTGCAGGCATCCTGTACGGGCTAGCGATCTACGTCGTGATGTACTGGCTTGTTCTCCCGGCACGCTGGCCCGACTCTGCGCAGATCGTCTCGATACGAACAGTTGCCATTCCGATGCTTATCCATGCTGTGCTGGTTGGGCTGCCCATTTCGCTGATCGTCTCCGGCACCAGCCGCCGCAGCTCTCGTCTGTCTGCCGAGCTCGTCTCAGCGAAGGGGAGGGCCTGAGGCGGCCCCTTAGCCATGGCGAGAAGCCACCCGAACGGACGTGCGTGCCGCCCAACTGCTCGATCGTGCCTACGTTGGCCCCGCGGGATCTGACGTTCGGCCAGCGCCCTCCGTTCGGCGGCATTGAACGGCCGCTGACCGGCAAGATCCAAGTCAGTCGCACCCTTCGCTCCTAGCAACAGCAAGCCAAGTCACGAGCAGTGGAGCCGCGCCGCGCCTTCGTGGGCATGCGCGCAATGGCGATCGCACCGTTCCTCCGCTCAGTGACCGCAAACAAGAACGTACACAGGGAGGAAACCAATGAGGACCAGAATTCGGGCACACCTGTTCGCATCGACCGTACTCGTCGCCGGACTCGCGGTGCCTGCGCACGCGCAGACCGCGGACGCTACACAAGTTCCAGAGACGGAGGCCGGAGCGAACGAACCACCGCTGATCGTCGTGACGGGCTCGCGCATCTCGAACCCCAATCTGGATCAGTCGAGTCCGGTCCAGGTCGTGGGGGAAGCCGAGATCAGCCTTCGGCAAGCAACGAACGCAGAAGAACTCATCGGCGAACTTCCGGGCGTGTCTCCAGGTGCCGGCGCGGGCGTCAACAACGGCAGTGGCGGCTTCGCATCGCTCAATCTTCGCGGAGTAGGAACCAACCGCAACCTGGTCTTGCTCGACGGAACGCGTCTCGTCCCCTCCTCACTCCTGAGCGAAACCGACCTGAACATCATTCCCGTGGCGTTGATCGAGAGAGTCGAGATCGTCACGGGCGGTGCGTCTTCGGTCTACGGCGCCGACGCAATCGCCGGGGTCGCGAACTTCATCACAAAGAGGGATTTCTCAGGCGCCGAGCTCGCAGGGACGCTGGGTATCAATGAGCGCGGCGATGGTGCACGCTACCGGGCGGATGTCACCCTTGGCGCGAACTTCGACGACGGGCGCGGCAATGCAGTGCTCAATGTCGGATACCAGAAGGTCGAGCCCGTTTTGCAGGGCGACCGCGCGGTTTCGCGCGACACCTACTCCATTGGCGGCGGACAGATCGGCTCCGGAACAACATCTCCGACGCGGATCAACGAGCGCATCTACAATCCGGAAACCGGCTCCCTGCGAGAGTATCTCGTCTCAGATGCCTTCAATTTTGCACCGGACAATTACTTCCAGACGCCGCTTGAACGCTATAACGTCTTTGGGGCCGCCCGATACGAGATCGCCGACGCGATCGAGGTGTACGCCAAGGGCATGTTCACCAAGTCCACGGTCCAGCTCAGCTTGGCTCCGTCCGGCATGTTTGGCGATACTTGGCTCCTACCGCTAAACAACCCGTTCCTGCCCGACGCTGTGCGGGGCGAAGTTTGCGCTTCCAACGGAATCTCGGCTGCCGACTGCGCAGTCGCCGCGGGCGCCACCGATCCGACCGACCCGAACTATCGCGAAGTCGCCGCGACCATCAATCGGCGGTTTATCGAGCAGGGGCCGCGTATCAGGAATCTCACGACCAACCAGTTCCAGGTCTGGGCAGGTGTGCGCGGTGAGATCACGGACACGATCGACTTCGACATCTATGGACTGCACGGCGAGTCCGACCGCAAGAATAGCAACATCAACTGGGGTCTGAAGTCGCGCGTCCAGCAGGCGCTCCGCGCCGTCAGCGAGACCGAATGCGCGGATCCGTCCAATGGGTGCGTGCCGATCAATCTGTTCGGCGACGGAACCGATATCTCACCAGAGTCGATCGCCTTCTTCAACCAGCCGGCCGGTGCGACCATCAGCACGCGGCTTTCGGTCGTAAGCGGAAGCGTCTCGGGCGAGGTCGGCAACTTCCTCGCCGGCGAAACGCCAATCGGCTACGCATTGGGCGCAGAGTACAGGAAGTACGGCGCGTCGCAGGTCTCAGACGTTGCATTCGGGACACAGGACGAGGTGCTTGGGACTGGTGCGCCGTCGCCGTCGTTCTCCGGTGCCTACGATGTCAAGGAGGTGTTCGCCGAAGTCCTCGTCCCGCTGGTCGAGGATGTTCCCGGCATCCACGGGCTGACACTCGAAGGCGGTCTGCGCCTATCCGATTATTCCAACACCGGCGGGAGCACGACCTGGAAGGCCGGCGGCACCTGGGAGCCAATCCGCGGCTACAAGATCCGCGGAATTTTCCAGCACTCGGTGCGGTCTCCCAACATATCAGAACTGTTCACGCCGGTAACGACCGGGCTCTCGAACTTGGCAGAAGACCCGTGCGAGGGGACAAACCCTGTCGGAAATCCTGAGCTGACGGCAATCTGTATCGCGCAGGGCGCGCCTCCGGGCACCATTGGACGTATCCCATCGCCTTCGGCCGGACAGATCAACCTCACAAATGGAGGAAATCCGGACCTTGGCGTCGAAACCGCGGATTCCTACACGCTCGGCGTGGTGCTGACGCCGCCACAGATTCCCCGACTGGCGGTGACGGCAGACTACTATCACATCAAGATCACCGACGCGATTACCCTGCCTACACCGAATGACATCTTCGGACCGTGCTTCGACGAAGGTGATGCCGAGGCTTGCGCCCGGATCAGGCGGAATCCCCTGAACGGTTCGCTGAACGGCGGCGGGGATACGCCAGGTCTCATCACCGTTCTGAGCAACCAGGGCACAATCGTGACTTCCGGCGTTGACCTGCGGATAAATTACGACCTGCCGATGAGCTTCGGAGGGTTGAATTTCGATCTTACGGGCAACTGGACCGAGCAGTCCAAGTTCCAGGCATCGCCAACTGCGATCAATCGCGAGTGCGTCGGCCAGTACAGCTCGAACTGCGGCTTCTTCGCAGGCGAGATCACACCGGAATTCAGCGTCAACCTCCGCACGACGGCGAGGATCGACGAGGTAGGCGACATATCGCTGTTCTGGCGCTGGATCGATGGCGTCGATTACGAGCGGATTCTATCCACGGAGGACGTCCATCCCGACTATCTCGGCATACCCAGCTACAGCTACCTGGATCTGACCTTTCGGACCGAGGTCGCCGACACTCTGGGCCTCACGTTCTCGGTGCAGAATCTGCTCGACAAGGATCCGCCCAACGTCAGCAGCTATGTCGGAACCACGGCGCAGAACTCAGGCAACACCTACCCGAGCACGTATGACGTTCTCGGCCGGCGGTACAGCATCACTGCGACGATGACGTTCTAGCCATTCTCCCGGAGGGGCACTGCTGACGCTCTCGAGGAAAATACCCAGCGGATGAAAGCTTGCCCAAAGCTTTCATCCGCTTCATTTTGACGGTCTGGGTTAGGCGTCCGAGAGAAGATCATTCTTCCTAAAAAGTTCGCGCAGCGTGCGAAAATTGACCCGTCCCGCAGGGATCTTTTCCCCGTTTTTCAGGATCACTTCCCGTCGCCCCGAAGGCGAGCGCCGCACCTCGGCGATTGAAGCCAGTCGGACCAGTGCCGACCGATGAACGCGTACGAATTGACCCTCTTCCAACTTTGGCTCGAGCGCACGAATAGATGATCGTACAAGATGTGTCGTTCTGTCGAGGTGAAGCCTGACGTAGTCGTCTTCGCTGCTGATCCAATGAACGTCAGGCAGCGACACACGGCTGAAGCTACCGTTCGCACTTCTGATCCATAGTTCGCCGTCATCCGCATCCTTTTGTTGCTCATGAAGAGCAGCGCGCAGGTTCTCGATGACTTCCCGCATTTCGTCGATGCGCGAACTCTCTCGCTCGTCTTCGTAGCGGCTTCGCACCCGGTCCAGCGCCTCTTCAAGGCGCTCCGCGTCGATCGGCTTCAATAGGTAATCGATAGCAGCCTGCTCGAACGCCCTGACCGCGTAGTGATCGAAGGCTGTCACGAATATCACATACGGCTGGTGCCCTTCACCCCGGTTCTCGATCACGTCGAAGCCGGTCCCGTCCCGCATCCGGATATCGAGCAGGAGCACGTCGGGCGAACTCGCTTCCACCACCTCCAGTGCTTCCGCGCAGCTGGATGCAGCCCCCACAAGCTGCACATCCGCCATATCCGCGAGTATGAGCTTCAGCCGCCGCAGCGCGAGCGGCTCGTCGTCGACGATGACCACACGGAGCGGCGACATCAGAGGAAGGCGAGCGGGATCGACAGCTTCGCTTCGAACCCGTTCTCTTTCGCGGTGGTAACCAGCTCCTGCTCGCCGCCGAAACGCTCATGCAACCGACTTCTGATGTTCTCGAGGCCAATGCGATGCCCCTCGCCACGCGGGGCGCGGCCCTCGACTGCTCCGCGGTTCTCGACGCGCAACTCGAGCCGACCCGCTTTCTCTCCGGCTACGACGCGAACGGAGGTCGGTGGTTTTGATCTCGCGACTCCGTGCTTGATTGCGTTCTCGATGATCGGCTGCAGGATCAATGCAGGCACCGCTGCGTGCCGGAGGCGATCGGGCAAATCGATCTGCACCTGCATGTCGGGATAGCGCAACTGCTCGACCGCGAGATACGTGCGGTGGAAATCGATCTCCTTCGACAACGGCAAATCGGCAACGGGATCCAAGCTCAGCGTCTGCCGGAGGTAGGATGACAGGAGGCCCAAGGCCTTGTCACCGTCCTCGCGCCTGCCTTCTAGCACGAGCGCCGAGATCGAGTTCAAGCTGTTGAACAGGAAATGAGGGTTGAGCTGGTTCGACAGCGCCCGCAGTTTTGCTCGATGCGCATGGATTTGCAGTTCGGCAGCGCGCTGCTGCTCTCCTCGCGCAAGGAAGCTGTACTCGATCGCCAGGTACAACCCGGACCACGCGATGAAGAACCAGGTATAGAGGAGCAACTGGCGAATGGCCGCGTTCCAATCCTCTACTACGAACGCCAGGGGCGCGCCGGAGAGCCACGCGAAACCGAAATAGTTAGTCCATGCGAAGATTTCGGCCACGACGGGCGCCGCAATGATCAGCGTCGCGGCTCGTGTCGAGAACCGGTGCGACCGCATCGACTGTAACAAGCGATGCAGCGCGTAGCAGAATCCGATCCCCAGAAGCATCACCGCGGCTCGCATTGCCGCAGCAGGGCCGAACGCCCGCTCCGATTCGATAAAGCTGAGAAGCGTGAATGCGACGAAAGTAGAGCCCCACATCGCGAGCGTCAGCCAGACTTTCGCTCTGTTCTCAGCACGGTGATAGTGCGATCGCCCGCCTTGAGGAGGCGAAGCGCCGAGAGATGGACCCGCGTCCAGAATAGGCATGACGTTCATTTCGACAGTTTCGCAGAGCGGCGCAAATCTGTCGATGTACGCTCGGCCGCAGAAAGATGACGTTCGGGCATCCCATGCAAGACTATGCCCAACCGGAGGTTAGGAAATAGCTTCACCAGGTACGCGCGCGTTCGGCAGCCGATGTGCCGATTATCTCTACGTTCGGCCGCAGAATCGCTACGCCCGCCTGATTGTATGTTTGGTCGGTTGGACTTGTCGACCATCGCCCAGGTGACCGGATAGCAGCGGAGAGGTTGCTCTTGAGGCATCGGCGGTACTGGATTTTGGCGGCAGCGCTTGCACTAGCCCTCGCGGGCTTCGGCGTCTGGCTTTTCAGCCTGCCGGCGTCCGGCGCCGGTGCTCCGGCGCCGCCGGTTCCAAGACGTGAGCAGGCCGCGATGCTTGCGGCGCTCCGCCCCACCGATAACGGGCGACCCTTGATAGCGGTAGTTGGGGTCAATGATGCGACCGAGACGACCGACTATCTCATGCCGGCTGGTATCCTCAGGCGGGCGGACATTGCCGACGTGATGCTTTTGGCAACAGAGCCTGGTCCTGTGCACCTTTACCCGGCCCTGAAGGTGCAGCCCGACGCGACCATCGCTCAGTTCGATGCGGCGCATGCTCGCGGGGCAGATTACGTGATCGTTCCTGCAATGAGCCGCGACGACGACCAGGCAGTGCTTGAGTGGTTGAATGAGCAGGCTGCAAAAGGAGCGTTCATCATAGGCATCTGTGCCGGTGCCAAGGTCGTCGGTGCAGCCGGTCTTCTCAATGGCAGACGGGCAACCACGCACTGGTACTATCTAGATGAGCTATTAACCCGGCATCCGACGATCCAGTACGTCAAGGACCGCAGGATGGTGGTGGACGAACGCGTCGCAACAACCACTGGCATCTCAGCCTCCATGCCCATGATGTTGACACTCATCGAGGCGATAGGGGGCCGTGCCAAGGCGGAGGAGGTCGCCGGCGAGCTCGGCCTTGACGATTGGAACGCCCAGCACGCCAGCGATTCCTTTCGGCTCACTCGCGACTTCGCCACGACCGTCATCGGCAATCGAGCAGCATTCTGGAAACATGAGGACCTCGATCTCAGGCTTGAACCGGGGATGGACGAAGTATCGCTCGCTCTGGTGGCTGACGCATGGTCCCGAACATACCGCGCGAGCGTCACTTCATCTGCATCATCGGCATCGCCCGTCATCACCGCGAACGGTGTCCGCATCCTTCCGGACGCGAAGCCGACAGCCCCGATGAGAGGCAGGCAGCTCTCGACCTATGTTTATAATCCCCCAGCGGCGGCGCTCGACCTGTCGCTCGAAGCTCTCCGCGCTCGGTATGGTGACAAGACTGCCGGCGTCGTTGCGATGCAGCTCGAATACCCGACTCAGCGAGCACGCTGATGGCCCGCTCGAGCTGCCGGTCGCAGAGCGACTGTTGCTGGACACAGGGGCCAAGTTCTTGGCAGTTGAATCGCAGTCGATGTAAAGCTTATCCGCGGCAGGCGCTCGGCGCGCGAGCTGCGGGAATCCGGGATCGAGATGGACGAAAAAGACCTAGGTGACCGGCTGAATGATCTCGAGCTTCGGCTTAGCAGTTCGAGCGATTCCAGCGCCGCCGCGCTAGACAAGCTACTGCGGCTTTTGCCGCTCTTCACGGCAGCACAACTGCTATTTGCGGTTCCAGCATTGATCGGTTCTCTGGCTCTGGCCTATTTTGCCTTTGTCCAGGCGGACGCCACCAGAAAAATGCAGGTCGGAGGTGCGATGCCGTTCGTCACCTACGGTACCAGCAATGTCGATGACCAAGGCGGCCGCGAGATTTCACTTTCGCTAGCCAATAACGGCCTCGGTCCCGCGATCCTCGGACCGCTTGAAATCCGGTATGAGGGCAAAATTATCGACAGCCCTGCCGATCTGCTGGAGCAATGTTGCGGCCTCAAGCCGAACAGCGGCCTCGCGTTCATGACCTCGCCCGCAAGCAACGTAGCGGTGAGACCCGGCGAAAGCGTCCAGTTCTTTCGTTTGAAGCGTACCGCCCAGAGCAGTTCAACTTGGGACAAGCTAAACGAAGAACGTTGGAAACTGCGGGTTCGTGCCTGCTATTGCTCTATCTATAACGACTGCTGGATAATTGAAGGCGCTCAGACCATTCCAACCCCAGCGGCTCAGTGTCCGTCGACTTGGCGGGCATTTAGCGACGGTGCATCCCGTTAGCGATTGGCTGCATCGGTTCCACACCGCAACCGGCAAGAGAGGAGCAAGCCGATGAAACAACTTCTGGCGATCACACTCGCCTGCACGCCCATGGCGGTAAGCGCGGCCGAAACCGACCGTGGAAGTAAGCCTCACCCGGCTCGACTGCGGGCGTGCGATCGAGCCCTGGCCGCTTAACGCGTTCGACGACACCGGCGGCGCGGCCGATCTGAAGAAAGCGCTGGTCGGATCTTGCTTGGACAGCGGTCACTAGCTCTCGTGCCTCCTCCTGCCGCGGATGTGGCGTAGGTGCCGTCGACTGAATGGCGATGGCAAGCAAAGGAAGTCTGGCACCTGCGCAACCCCGAGCGCGTTGAGGTCGCCTTGTCGCCGCCGGCCAGGATCAGTGCCGATGAGAGTGGAGTTCTCCTGCGGCTCGCTGAAACCGGTGCCGGGATAACGCGCCTGTCGGCAACCATCGTCAGGCCGGCCATCGACGAGGACAGGCTTGTTCACGTCATGCCCGATTGGGCTGCAGGAACTATTACAACTACACTGCTGTCACCGCATAAGCGCGGGCAACTCCCCGCGGTCCGCGTGTTTATCGACCTCGTGACGGCGCCTGCCCAAACTGCGGCATAATCCATCGAGTTTCGTAGCCGGATCTGAACCGAACGCGTTGGTCCGGCGATTGGGCTGGACTCCAATTAAGTCTATCCTTATATAAGGAACATCTTATTTTAGGAGCTTGATCATGATACCTGGGCAGGTAGACGTAGTTGATAGGAAGGTTCGCTCGTGTGAGTGGGAGGGCAAGCCAGCGCGAGCGGTCATCGCTACCCGAATATACGCGACCGATATCGAAGATCCTATGGGAGGCTCTGACCATACCCGAGCGAATGGTGCGCTGGTTCATGCCTGTGTCTGGCGATCTTCGCGAAGGCGGTCGCTACCAGCTGGAGGGCAACGCTGGCGGTACAATCACGGCCTGCTCGGCTCCACGTGCACTTGCGGTAACTTGGGAGTTCAACGGCGCGATCAGCTGGGTCAACGTGACTCTCACCGCTGAGGGCGAGGACGCAACGCGGCTTACCATCGAGCACATCGCCCACGAGAGCCCCGAAGGCCAAGCCTTCTGGGATCAGTTTGGCCCAGGCGCAGTCGGCATCGGCTGGGATCTCTCGCTGCTGGGCCTTGCCTTGCATGTCAGCGACCCCCAGTGGACAAAGCCGGAGGATGAGGCGGCATTTGTGGCCTCCGAAGAGGGGCTTTCGTTCACCGTGCAATCGAGCAGGGAGTGGGTTGAAGCGTCTATTGCATTCGGAACCCAGGAAAGCGCCGCTCGTGCTGCTGGCGAACGCGCCACCCACTTCTTCACTGGCGGGGCAGCCGGAAAGGCTGAGTGATGCACGCATTCGACGTTCTTGGCGATCCTGTTCGCAGGCGTATTCTCGATCTCCTGCGGGAGAGCGAGCTTTCGTCGGGCGAGATCGTCGAGCGTGTCGGTGCCGAGTTCGGAATCAGCCAGCCGGCCGTATCACAGCATCTGCGAGTTCTGCGCGAAAGCGGCTTCGCCATCGTGCGCGCTGAAGCTCAGCGCCGCATTTACTCGATCGACGCAGCACCCATCGCCGAAGTCGATCGATGGCTAGCACCGTTCCGGCGCTTTGGGGATCACAAGCTCATGGCGCTCGAAACGGAGGTGGCACGCGGCAAGAGGCGCAAGTGAGCGGGCGCTTTTGCGTGCACGAGTTCATCAAGTCCGATTTGTCGCCTATGTCACCGCACACCCGCCTATCGACGTTCGGCCTGGAAGATGCAGTTCAGCGAATGAAACTCACTACCGGACCAAGCTTCGCGAGCACAGAAGCCTATGTCGCTGCGGCACAAGCCGCTTGGCTTCCTCAATCCCGGACGCACTGGAACGCCACTGCATTACCGCGGACAGGATTCGTTCGGTGGTAGACAGGTGGTAGACGACCAGCGAGAACGCCGGGTCCGCACTAGCGAACCCACCACTTCCCTTTGAAATCGCCGGCATTTTTGGAGCGGGCGAAGAGATTCGAACTCTCGACCCCAACCTTGGCAAGGTTGTGCTCTACCCCTGAGCTACGCCCGCTCACTTGGCGCTGCCGGACGCCTGGCGTTCCGGCTGGAGGCGGCGCGATTAGCAGTGGGGACCCAGGGCCGCAAGGGGAAAATCGCGCGGCGCTTTTTCCTTCACAATCCGGGCAAAACACCCACATTGGCCGCTTGTCCGAACACCTAACGAATGGGAGCGCGCCTTGGCTAGCATGGGCCTCAATCTCGACGAGCAGAAGGCAGTCGATCGGTTCCGCAAGGATGTCGTCGAACCGTCGATGTCGAAACTCGTCATCCTCGATTTCTGGGCCGAGTGGTGCGGGCCGTGCAAGGCGCTTGCGCCGATGCTGGAGAAAGTCGCCGCCGAATATGCCGACAAGGGCGTGATACTCGCCAAGCTCAACGTGGACGAGGAGCAGTTCATCGCGAGCCAGTTCCAGGTCCGCTCGATCCCGACCGTCTATGCGCTGTTCCAGGGCCAGCCCGTCGCCGACCTGACCAATGCGCGCAGCGAATCGCAGTTGAAGCAAGTGCTCGACCAGTTGCTGGAGCAACTTCCGGTGAACGGCGGGGACGGCGGCGCCGCGCAGCGGCAGGAGCAGGACGTTGCGCAGTTCGTCGCCATGGGAGAGCAGATCCTTGCCGACGGCGATGGCGAACGCGCGGCAGGCATCTTCGCGCAGGTGACCGAGATGACGCCGGACAACGCCGCAGCGCAGGCCGGGCTGATCCGCGCGCTGATTGCCGCCGGGCGGCCCGACGAAGCGCAGGCGGCGCTCGACGCGCTCGATCCGGCGCTCGCTGAAGACCCGGTGATCCGCACCGCGAAGAGTGCGCTCGAGCTGGCCGGAACGCAGGTCGACGAAGGCGAGCTCCAGGCGCTGCGCGCCGCGGCGGCCGAAGCGCCGGCGGATATGGACAAGCAGCTCGCCTTCGCCGAGGCGGCGTTCGCGGCGAACCGGCGCGACGAGGCGGCGGACACGTTGCTGGCTATGATCGAGCACGACCGCGAATGGAACGATGGCGCCGCGCGCGCCAAGTTGCTGCAGATCTTCGAAGCCGTCGGGCTCGAAGATCCGTGGGTCGTCGCGACGCGGCGGCGATTGTCCAGGATACTGTTCGGATGAGGCGATGCCGGGCCCGGTGGAGCAGGGATCGGTCAGGCCGATGACCACCCGCCTTTCGATCTTCCCCCTGCCGGGCGTGATCCTCTTCCCGGGGCTGCAACTGCCGCTGCACGTCTTCGAGCCGCGGTACCGCGCGCTGGTCGGCGACGCGCTCGCGCGCGACCGGCGGATCGGGATGATCCAGCCGCACCGCGCCGCGGAAGGTGCGCCGCTGTTCGCGATCGGCTGCGTCGGCCGGATCGGCGAAGTCGAGGCGCTGGAGGACGGGCGCTACAACATCGTGCTCGACGGCGAGGCGCGCTTCCGCGTGCTGCGCGAGGTCGAGAGCGCCACGCCGTTCCGCAAGGTCGAGGCCGAACTGATCGGCGACGATGCCGACGAGGTGCTGAGCAGCATCGAGCGCGCCGGCTTCGAGCGCGAGGCGCGCCGCTTCGCCGATGCCCAGGGCTACAGCGTCGACTGGGAATCGGTCGCCCGGCTCGACGACATGTCGCTGATCAACGGCGTGTCGCAGATCGCGCCGTTCGATCCCGCGTCGAAGCAGGCTCTGCTCGAAGTCGATACGCTGCGCGAACGCTGCGAGCTGCTGATCCAGCTGATGCAGTTCTACGGCCGCCGCGACGGCGACGAAGATCGCGTAACGCTGCAGTAAACGCCCTCAAGCGCCGTGTGGGCAGGCCCCCCCGCACCGGGCAGCCTAGAACGCGAAGCTGCCGCGCAGCCCGTCGATCACGTATTGCGAGGCCAGGGCGGCGAGCAGCACGCCGAGCAAGCGCGTGATGACCGCCTCCACCCGGTCGCCGAACAGCCGCATCAGCGGCCCCGCGGCCATCAGCGCCAGCATCGTCAGCAGCAGCACGCTGAACAGCGCGGCGAGCACGGTCAGCATTCCGTTCATGTCGGTCCCGCTGGTGAGCAGCATGATCGAGGCGATTGCGCCCGGCCCGGCGAGCATCGGCATGGCCATGGGGAAGACCGACACGTCCTCGACCTCGGGGGTTGCCTCGTTCTGCGCCATGATCTTCTCGGCCCGGTCCTCGCGGCGCTGGGTCCGCTTCTCGAACACCATCTCGAGCGCGATCACGAACAGCATGATGCCGCCCGCGATGCGGAAGCTCTCGAGATCGATGTGCAGCGCGCCGAGCAGCGCCTCCCCGAAGAAGGCGAAGGCCAACAGGATCGCACCCGCGATCAGGGCCGCGCGGATCGCCATGTTGCGGCGCTGCGCAGCGCTCGCGTCCTTGGTCAGCCCGGCGTAGATCGGCGCGCACCCCGGCGGGTCGATCACTACGAACAGCGTGACGAAGGCGGAGATGAAGAGCTCGACCATTCAGCCGCCACCGGGCGCGGCAACCGTGACCGTCAGGACATCCTCCGCCTCACCGTCGATCAGCATGGTGACCGTAACGGTGCGCGAGAGATCGGGCGCGACTTGCCAGGTATAGGTGAGCGTGCGGTCGCGGGAGCTGCCCGATCCGGCTGTGGCGCTGGCCCCGGATGCAGCCGCCACGGGCAGGCCGTCGTTCGCGCAGTCCGCCACCGTGGTCCGGATGATGTCCGGCTCGGGCAGCGGTTCGGCCAGCGTGTCGCCCTGGTCGAGCACCCAGCGGTATTCCTCGTCCCCCCGGCGGCCCTCGCGGCGCCACACGGTCGTGAAATAGCCGGTGCTGCCGTCGGGCCGCTGCCAGGCGCCCCTGGTGACCGAGAGCGAGCCGTCGCAGCTCGACCAGACCTGGTGCGGCTGCCACTGCACCGGCTGCGGCGGATCGGCGCGGTTGGACAGCCAGTCGCGCGCCTTCACCGCTTCGGGCACAAACATCACCGCATCCTCGGCGGCGAATTCGCGGAAGGCGGTCCACTGCCCTTCCTCCCGCGCCTCGCGCGCGAAGGCGAGCTCGGTTGCTATCACCGCGCTCGGGTTCGCCCGCGGCGCGAGCGAGCGGTAGAAACGCTCGCGCGGATCGTTGCTGCCCGACGCGCAGGAGGCGAGCAGGCCTGCGAGGAGCACGGCGCCGATCGCGCGCTTCATATCGCATCCTCCGCCAGCGCGATTCCCGCATTGCGGTGCGCGGCGACGAGCGTGTTCCTGAGCAGGACCGCGATGGTCATCGGCCCAACCCCGCCCGGCACCGGCGTGATCGCGCCCGCGACCTCGCGTGCCTCATCGAAAGCGACGTCGCCCACCAGGCGGCCTTTCGCCGCGCCGGGCTCCGGCTCCAGCCGGTTGATGCCAACGTCGATCAGGGTCGCGCCCGGTTTGAGCCAGTCGCCCCTCACCATTTCCGCGCGCCCGACCGCGGCGACGACGATGTCCGCCCGCCGCACCACATCCGGCAGATCCTTCGTGCGGCTGTGCGCCATCGTGACGGTCGCATTGGCGCCGAGCAGGAGCTGCGCCATCGGCTTGCCGACGATGTTCGAGCGGCCGATCACGACCGCCTCGAGCCCCGAGAGGTCACCCAGCCGGTCGGTCAGCATCATCATGCAGCCGAGCGGCGTGCAGGGCACGAAGCCGGGCTGGCCGACCGCGAGCCGGCCGGCATTGATGACGTGGAAGCCGTCGACGTCCTTGTTTGGATCGATCGCCGCGATCACCGCCTGTTCGTCGAGATGGCCGGGCAGAGGAAGCTGCACCAGGATGCCGTCGACGGCCGGGTCGCGGTTCAGCCGGTCGACCAGCGCCAGCAGCTCCGCCGCGCTGGTTTCGGCCGGAAGGCGGTGCTCGAAGCTCGCCATGTTGGCGGCGACGGTCGCCTTGCCCTTGCTGCCGACATAGACCTGGCTCGCCGGGTCCTCGCCCACGAGCACGACCGCGAGGCCCGCCTTGCGCCCGGCCTGCGCCTCGAACGCGGCCGCCAGCGCGCCGACCTTCTCGCGCAGGGACGCGGCGAACGCCTTCCCGTCGATGATCTCGGCCGCCATTACTGGCCGTAGACCGCGTAGATCAGGATACGCATGAAGATCTGCAGGCCGATGATCAGCACCAGCGGCGAGAAATCGATCGTTCCGGTCTGTGGCAGGATTCGCCGGATCGGCGCCAGCACCGGCTCCAGCAGCGAGTTGATCGAGTTGTAGACCTGCCAGAGGAATTCATTGCGCTGGTTGATCACGTTGAAGGCGAACAGCAGCCCGATGATGAACTGGATGATGACCAGCATTACGATCACGTTGATCAGCATGCCGAGGATGTCGATGATGAGACCCACGTATTGTCCTTTCCTGGCCGCGTTGAGGTTCGGCCGCCTTCCTACCCGCTTCGTGGCGGCTGTATCAACTGCCTAAGACGGTCGCACGACCATCCTCATTCTGCCCGTATCAGCGTGCCCGCGCCATGCGCCGTGAAGAGTTCGAGCAGCATGGCATGGGGCACGCGCCCGTCGATCACCACTGCCGCCTCGCACCCGGCCTCGACCGCGTGGACGCAAGTCTCCAGCTTGGGGATCATTCCGCCGCCGATCGTGCCGTCGGCGCGCAGCCGCTCGATGTCGGACGGCCTGAGATCGCTGAGCAGCGCGCCCTGCTTGTCGAGCACGCCCGGAACGTCGGTCAGCAGGAACAGCCGCGCCGCGCCCAGCGCCGCGGCGATCGCACCGGCCATGGTGTCGGCGTTGATGTTGTAGGTCTGCCCGTCCTCGCCTGCGCCGATCGGGGCGACGATCGGGATCATCCCGGCGGCGACCGCGGTGTCGATGATCGTCGTGTCCACCGCCGACGGCTCACCGACGAAGCCGAGGTCGACCGCCTGCTCGATATTGCTGCCCGGAGTTTTGACCGTGCGCTGCACCTTGGACGCGGTGACGAGCCGCCCGTCCTTGCCGGAAATGCCGAGCCCCTTGCCCCCCGCCTGGTTGATCCAGCCGACCAGTTCCTTGTTGATCGCGCCCGACAGGACCATTTCGGCGACTTGCGCCGTCTGCGCGTCGGTCACGCGCAGGCCGTCGACGAAGGTGCTCTCGACCCCGAGCTTCTTCAGCATGGCCCCGATCTGCGGCCCGCCGCCGTGGACCACCACCGGATTGATCCCGACGGCCTTCAGCAGCACGATGTCCTCGGCGAAGTCGCGCGCGGCGGCCGGGTCGCCCATCGCGTGGCCGCCGTATTTGACCACGAAAGTGCGCCCCGCATATCGCTGGAAGTAAGGCAGCGCCTCGATCAGCACCTGGGCCTTGGCGATCGTCGCCATCTCGTCGCTGCGGTTCATTCGAAAAACCTCCTGCCTGCGCAAGCCCGGCGCGCTTAGCGGCTGTGCTGCGCGCTGGAAAGCGCCATCGAGCGGGAGGGCCGGAAGCTAAACCCCCGATTAACGGGCTCACCTCGGCGGTCTTACGGCGCGGATCGCCGCAACTCGGGGACCTTTCACGGGGTCGGCACGTCCTAGCCATCCCAGCCAACGGGATTAAGGATGGACTCGATGAAGAAGATGATTTCCCTTTCGCTCGCCCTGGCGCTTGGCGCTGCCGGCTCGGTCGCCCATGCGCAGTCGGCCAACGATGCCACCGGCGCGGTCGGCCCGGTCACCGGCGAAGTCGACGTCAGCGCGGACGCGCAGACCGGCCTCGAAGGTCCGGTGAACACCGCGACCGACGCAGTGGCCGACACCGTCGACCACACCAAGGAGCATGCGGACGACGCCGCGGACGCGAGCGTCGAAGCCGATGTCGCGGCGGACGCCGAAGTGGGCGACACCTCTGCGTCGGCCGACGCCGAAGCGGAAACCGATCCCGAAGCCTAACGCCCGGATCGCGACGAACGGAAAAGGGCGGCAGCATTGCCGCCCTTTTTCTTGCGCGCCAGCCTCTTATGCGGCGGCGCTCGCCCGGGTGACCTGGCGCCCGTCGCCCGCGAAGGCGGCAAGCTCGATAGCCTCGCCCGCCCCGCGCATGACGAGGTGCAGCGGTTCCCCCGCGATCGCCGGGCTGAGGCCGCGGAAAGCGAAGCGCGTCAGCGCGTTGTCGCCCAGTTCGCGCGCGGCGAGCTGCAGCAGCAGGCTCGCCGTCAGCGGCCCGTGGACCACCAGCCCGCGATAGCGCTCGACCTCGCGGGCATAGGGCGCGTCGTAGTGGATGCGGTGCGTATTGAAGGTCAGCGCCGAGTAGCGGAACAGCAGCCGCGGATCGGGGTGCACCGTCCGGTGCGAATCCCAGCCTGCGGCGTCGAACGTGTCCTCCGTCGGCGGAGGCGGGGCCAGCGGCGCATCGGCCGCGGCCGCCTCGCGGTAGACCAGCGTCTGCGTCTCGCGCACGGCGAGCGCGCCGCCTGCCGACGTCTCATGAACGACCTCGACGAAGGTCATCGGTCCGCTGCGCCCGTCCTTCTCGGCGATCGCCGCGACGCGCGAGACGCGCTCGACCGGCGCCCCGACTGCGATCGGACCGAGGAACGCGACTTCGCTCGCGGCCCACATCCGGCGGGGGAGCGGCACGGGCGGCAGGAAGCTCGCCGCACTGTCGTCGCGCTGCGGATGCCCGTCCTCGCCGAGCTGCGCCGTCGGCGCTTCGGGCGTGCAGAGGCAGAAGTGGATCCCCTGCGGCATGGCCTCGCCCCCCGGCGTCGGCAGATCGAACGTCGCGCACCAGCGCGCCGCCAGCGACGGGTCGAGCCGGTCGGCACTCCGCTGCTCGCGGCCGATCCAGGCGTTCCATTCAGTCATGCTGCACTCCCGCATTCGTCATCCCAGCGAAAGCTGGGATGACGGGCGAAGACCCATACTCTCTCACGCCGCCCGCTCGAACAGCGCGGCAATCCCCTGGCCGCCGCCAATGCACATGGTCTCGAGCCCGTAGCGCACCTCGCGCCGGTGCATCTCGTGCGCCATGTCGGCGAGAATGCGCAGGCCGGTCGCGCCGATCGGGTGGCCGAGCGAGATGCCCGAGCCGTTGACGTTGAGGATCTCGCGCCGGCTGTCGTCCTCCGACCAGCCCCAGCCCTTGAGCACCGCGAGCACTTGCGGCGCAAAGGCCTCGTTCAGTTCCACCAGGCCGACGTCGTCCCAGCCCTTGCCGGTGCGCGCGAACAGGCGCTCGACCGCGGGGACCGGCCCGATGCCCATGCGGCTCGGGTCGCAGCCCGCCGCGGCATAGCCGGAGAACCACAGCATCGGTTCGAGCCCGAGCTCCTCCAGCTTGTCCTCGGCCACGACCAGGCACGCGGCCGCCGCGTCGTTCTGCTGGCTGGCGTTCCCCGCCGTGACCACGCCGCCTTCGAGCGGGCGCAGGCGCCCCAGCGTGTCCGTGCTGGCATCGGCGCGAAAGCCCTCGTCGCGGTCGAACGCGACCGGATCGCCCTTGCGCTGCGGCACTTCGAGCGGGACGAGTTGCGCGTCGAACTTGCCCGCGTCCCACGCTGCGGCGGCGTTCCGGTGCGAACGCACCGCGAAGGCGTCGGCCTGCTCGCGCGTGACGCCGTAGTCCTTCGCGAGGTTCTCGGCCGTCTCGATCATGCCGCTGATCACGCCGAAGCGCTCGATCGGTTGGCTCATCAGCCGCCCGCGAGTCAGCCGGTCCCACAGCTCGACATTGCCGGCCTTCACACCGCCGCGCAGCGCCGTGGTGTAATGCTCGACGTTGGACATGGATTCGCACCCGCCGGCGACGACCACGTCGGCATGCCCCGCCTCGATCATCATCGCCGCGTTGACCACCGCCTGCAGGCCGGAACCGCAGCGCCGGTCGAGCTGATAGCCGGGGACTTCCAACGGCAGCCCTGCCGCAAGCCATGCCCAGTGCCCGATCGCCGGCGCCTCGCCGTTGCCGTAGCCCTGGCTGAATACCACGTCGTCTACCTGTGCCGGATCGATCCCGCTCCGCTCGATCAGCGCCTTGAGGATCGCGGCCCCGAGGTCGCCCGCGGTCAGCGGCGCGAGCGTGCCGAGGAAGCGCCCAACCGGCGTGCGCAAGGGACTGACGATGGCGGCGCGGCGTTTGGTCATCTGAAAATCTCCGAATCTCGGCCGGTCTTATAACCGAATAATTGACTCATGTCAAGATATATAACCAAATAGGAACATTTTTGTTAGGCAGTTCCCCGGAAGGATTCCCTGTCGCTCGGTGCCACAACGCCCCGGTCGATCAGGTCGCCGATCGCGCCCGAGGACAGTCCCAGCCGCTCGGCGAGCACTTCTTCGCTGTGCTGGCCGAGGTAGGGCGCGGGCGCCGGATCGCCGGCGGCGCGGCCGGGCAGATTGGCGAGCGAGCGGGCTGCCGGATAGGCGAATCCACTCGGGTTGGCGGGCGAGGGGCCGAACAGCGGGTTCTCGGCGACGAGCACCGGATCCGTCACGGCCTCGTGCATCGTGCGGTAGCGTTCGAACGTCGCGCCGGCCGCGGCCAGCCGCTCCGCCAGCACCGCGTAGTCCTCGCGCCCTGCGGCCTCCTGCACGATCGCGAATAGCGCCTCGCGGTGCTCGAACCGGTTGCGGTCCGACCGGGCGAACGACAGGCCCGTCTCCGCCTCCAGCGCCGCGACCGGTTCGGCGATATCGAGCGCCTCGACCATCGCCGTCCACTGCTTGGGCGTAAGCACCGCGACCATGAAGCGCTTCCCGTCGCGGCTGCTGAAGTCGCGTCCCAGGGCGCCCCAGATCGCGTTGCCGAGCCGTTCGCGGTCGGCCCCACGATAGAGCATCTCGGCCATGGCGCCGCTGTTGGCGACAGTGCCCAGCGCCACGTCGCCCAGCGGCACGCGCACTTCGCTGCCTTCGCCGGTCGCCGCGCGATGGTGCAGCGCGGCCATCATCACGAACGCGCAGTAGGCGCCGGTGATGAAGTCCCACGCGGGCAGGATCTGGTTGACCGGCGGCGCGGTCTGCGGGTCCCATTCGGCCGGGCCGGTCATCAGCGGATAGCCGCTCGCGGCGTTGACCGTGAAGTCCATCGCCTGGCGCCCGTCGTGCCAGCCCATGATCCGCACCGAAATCATGTCCGCCCGCCCCTCGCTCACCGCCGCGTGGCTGAGGAAGCTCTTCTCCGGCAGGTTGGTGATGAGCTGGCCGGTCCTGCGCGCCAGCTCGACGCACAGCTCGCGTCCCTCCGCGCTGCGCAAGTCGAGCGCGACGCTCTTCTTCGCGCGGTTGAGGTTCTCCCACGACAGGCTGCGCCCCTCGGCGGTCTGCATGTAGCGGTCGTAGTCAAGCCCGCCGCCGATCTGGTCGACCCGCACGACCTCCGCTCCCATCTGCGCGCAGTAGAGCCCCGCCGTCGGCGAGGCGACGAAGCTCGACACTTCGACGATCGAGAGGCCGGAGAGGAGTCTATACATCGCGCGGAGCCCACCCCGCTGCGACTAGCCGGCAAGCCGGCAAGTCTCGCTCCCCTCCCGCTTGCGGGAGGGGAATGAAGCTTGGCGAGCCGCAGGCGAGCCTAGCTGCAATGGGGTGGGCCCGAGCCACCTTTGTCGTCACGATCCCGCCGCGAAGTCGCGCAGCATGTGCTTGGCGATCTGAAGCTGGAGGATCTGCGTCGTGCCCTCGTAGATGCGGTAGATCCGCGCGTCGCGGAAGAAGCGCTCGGCGTCGTATTCGGCGAGGTAGCCCGCGCCGCCGTAGACCTGCACCACCCGGTCGACCACGCGCCCGCACATCTCGCTGGCGAAGACCTTGAAGGCGGCCGCTTTCCGCAGGATGTTCTCGCCCCGGTCCGCGCGCGCGGTAACGTCGGCCATCATGCATTCGGCGGCGTAGATCTCGGTCTCGCTCTCGGCGAGCATCTGCTGGATGAGCTGGAAATTGGCGATCGGCTCGCCGAAAGCCTTGCGCTCGGTGGCGTAGCGCAGCGCCGAATCGAGCGCGCGGCGCGCGTAGCCGGTGGACGCCGCGCCGACCGAGATGCGCCCGTTGTCGAGGCTCTTCATCGCGAAGACGAAGCCCTTGCCGGTCTCCCCGCCGAGCAGGGCATCGCCCGGCACGTGCACGTCTTCCAGAATGATGTCCGCGATCTGCGCCCCCGACTGGCCCATCTTCTTGTCCGCGCTGCCGACCGAGACGCCCGGCGCATCCATCGGCACGATGAAGGCGGAGACGTGCGCGTTCTTGGGCAGCGCCTCCTTTTGGGTGCGGGCCATGATCAGGCCGACTTTGGCCTGCGGTGCGTTGGTTATGTACCGCTTGGTGCCGTTGAGGATCCAGCCGTTGCCCTCGGGATCGGGCCTGGCGGTCGTCTGCATGGCCGCGCTGTCGCTGCCCGAACCGGGCTCGGTCAGACCGAAGCAGGCGATCTCGCCTCCGGCGATCCGCGGCCACCACTCCGCCTTCTGCGCCTCGGTCGCGCCGTTCTTGATCGCCGAGTTGAACATGCCGACGTTGATCGAGAAGATCGATCGGAACGCGGGCGCGGCGTAAGCCATCGTCCTGACCACGCGGGCATATTGGCTGGTGTTGAGGCCGGCGCCGCCATAGTCCTCCGGCACGGTAAGACCGAACAGGCCCATGTCGCGCATCTCGGTCAGGATCGGCTCGGGTATCGAATCGTGCTCGATCACCTCGCGCTCGGCCGGGATCAGCCGTTCGCGGACGTAGCGCTCGAGCTGGTCGATGAACTGCTCGAAGAGTTCCGGATCCATGCCGCTTTGAATCATCTGTGTCTTGTCCTCTCGCTGTGATGAATCGGCGGGGTTATCCGGCGGGTGCCGGCTCCGCCGTCGGGGTCGCGGCTGGGGAGGATGGGGTTTCGGCGCCCTCGTCGAGCGCGTCAGGCGGCAGTCGCTGCTGATCGAGCATCTCGGCCGCATCGTCGAGCGCCTTGGCCTCGCCCACCGTGACTCCGCCGGGGCCGGGCTGGTTGTCGGCCGGCTCGCAGGCGGCGAGCAGGAGCGGGAAGGCGAGAAGGGCGAAGCGCGTCATCGCCGCGCACCATAGCGAACGGCGGACAAAGGAAAAGCGGGCGAATCGCCTGAACGATCCGCCCGCTTCATCGATTGGCTGCGGCCCCGCGAAGGGCGCGCGGACAAGCTTACTCGGTCGTCTCTTCCGAAGCGGCTGCGGCTTCGGCCGCGACGTCGGCGGCCGCGGCAGCGGCGGCTGCACCCGCCTCGTCGGCGGCGGCATTGGCGTCGACGGCCGTCGTGTCCTCGGCGGTCGGCTCGGCCACCGGCGCTTCGACCGGCTCTTCGGTCACGGGCGCGAGCGCCTCGTCGGCCGGCATCTCGACCGTGTCCGCCTCGGCATCGGCCGACGCGTCTTCGGAGCTGCCGCAAGCGGCGAGCGCAAGCGCCGCCGAAGCCGCGAACGCGCTGGCAAGGATCTTCCTCATCGATTGTTCTCCTGTGAATTCCTGCCCCGGCATGGCCAGGGCGCGCGCACGCTAGCGGCGCACAAGTCCTCCGGCAAACGGCAAATGATCCGATTGGCCGTTCACCTGCCGCGCCGCATCTGCCATGCGGATCCGCGATGGACGCGGGGCACCAAAGGATACAGCCGCTCGACACGGCACGCGCGGAGCTGCGCCGGCTGTTCGGGCACGACGACTTCCGCGGTGTCCAGGCGCGCGTGGTCGAACGCCTGCTGGGCGGCGAATCGACGCTGGCCGTCATGCCCACCGGCGCGGGCAAGTCGCTGACCTACCAGCTTCCCGCGACGATACTGCCAGGCACCTGCGTCGTCGTCTCGCCGCTGATCGCGCTGATGCACGACCAGCTCCGCGCCGCGCGGGCGAACGGGATCGAGGCGGCAGCGCTCACCAGCGTCGATGCCGACTGGCGCGAGACGATCGATGCCTTCCGCGCCGGCGCGCTCCACCTGCTCTACGTCGCGCCCGAACGCGCCAGCCAGCCGGGCTTTCGCGAACTGCTCTCGTCCGCCCCGGTCGCGCTGTTCGCGGTGGACGAGGCGCATTGCGTTTCCGAATGGGGGCACGATTTCCGCCCCGACTACCGCCAGTTGCGCGGCCTGCTCGACGCTTTCCCGCAGGTGCCGCGCCTGGCGCTGACCGCCACGGCCGACGCGCATACGCGGGCGGACATTCTCGAGCAGCTCGGCATTCCGGCCGAAGGGCTCGTGCTCGCCGGGTTCGACCGGCCCAACATCCGCTACGTCATGCGCCACCGCGACAATCCCGCGCGCCAGCTCGCCGCGCTGATGGACGAGGAACCGGGGCCCGGGATCGTCTACGCGCCGACGCGGCGCAAGGTGGAGGATCTGGCCGAGAAGCTGGCGGCGGCGACCGGCCGCGCGGTGCTCCCCTACCACGCGGGGCTCGATCCCGCGGTGCGGTCCGCCAACCAGGCCGCCTTCGTCGCGAGCGAGGACATGGTGATCGTCGCCACGGTCGCCTTCGGCATGGGGATCGACAAGCCCGACGTCCGCTTCGTCGCCCATGCCGGCATCCCCAAGTCGATCGAGGGTTATTATCAGGAAACCGGCCGCGCCGGGCGCGACGGCGATCCGGCGCGGGCGGTCATGCTGTGGGGCGCAGGCGATTTCGCGCAGGCGCGCCAGCGGCTGAGCGAAGTGGACGAGGCACGGCGGGCCGGCGAACGCGCGCGGCTCGATGCGCTCGCGGGCCTGGTGGAGACCGCCGGGTGCCGCCGCGCGGTTCTGCTGCGCCATTTCGGCGAAAGCCCACCCGAGAGCTGCGGCAACTGCGACAACTGCCTCTCCCCGCCCGGCGTCACCGATGCCACCGAAACTGCGCGCAAGCTGCTCTCGGCCGCCTATCGCACCGGGCAGAGCTTCGGCTTCGGGCACCTGCAGAAAGTGCTGACCGGGGCGGAGGACGAGCGCGTGCGCCAGCGCGGGCACGACCGGCTGAGCGTGTTCGGCATCGTCGATGGGGAGGAGGCGCGCCTGCTCCAGCCGCTCGCGCGCGCGCTCCAGGCGCGCGGTGCGCTGGTATCGAACGAGCACGGCGGCCTTGCGCTCGCCGGCGATGCGCGCGCGATCCTGAAGGGGGAGCAGGCGGTGGAGATCGTTGTTCCTCCCCGCAAGGAACGCAGCCGCCGCCGCGACAGCGGACCGAACCCGGTCGGCGATCCGCTGTTCGACGCCCTGCGCGAACTGCGCCGCGAACTCGCGGTTGAAGCGCAGGTGCCGCCCTACGTCATCTTCCACGACGCCACCTTGCGCGAAATGGCCGCCCGCCGCCCCTCGTCGCTCGCCGAACTGGGCGAGATCGGCGGCGTCGGCGCAAAGAAGCTGCAGGCCTATGGCGAACGCTTCCTCGACGCGATCAGGCGCCATTGACGGAGGATCCGGGTCGGGGTTGCATGACTGCGCGATCTCGTCGATGGCGCGCGGCCAGCGTTGCATTGAGGTGAGGGGAGTTTGGCGCCGATGAATCCAATCGATGCGGACGATGCGCTGATCTGCCTGCGCGCCGGCGATGCTGCGGGGCCGGCCATGCCACCGATCGTGCAGGCCTCGCTGTTCCGCTTCGAAACGCTTGAGGAACTGCACGCCGCGCAGGCGCGCGAGAACGAGGTCTGCGTCTATTCCCGCGGCACCAACCCGACCGTGCGTGAGCTGGAGGAGACGCTCGCCCGGCTCGAAGGCGCCGAGGCCGCGAAGTGCTTCGCCAGCGGCATGGGCGCGATCTCGGCCACGCTCTTCGCGCTGCTCGCCGAGGGCGATCACGTGCTGTTCTGCGGCGACATCTACGGCCCGACGATCGAGTTCGCACAGCGGCTGGAGGATTACGGCGTCACACACAGCCGGTGCTTCGCCGCCGGTATCGACGAGATCGAGGCGGCGCTGACGCCCGCTACGAAGATGATCTACTTCGAAAGCCCCGGCTCGATGCGGTTCGAGCTGCTGCCGATCGCGGAGATCTGCGCCCTCGCCAAGGCGCGCGGCATCCTGACTGCGGCCGACAACACCGTGGCGACCCCGCTGCTGCAGAAGCCGCTCGCGATGGGCTGCGACCTCGTGCTCCATTCGCTGACCAAGTACATCGGCGGGCATTCGGACACGCTGGGCGGCGCCGTGGCGGGCTCGGCCGAGCTCGTGGAGCGCGTGTTCCGCCGCGGCTACATGCTGATGGGCGCGGTGATGGCGCCGTTCGACGCCTGGCTGCTCCTGCGCGGGCTCGCGACATTGCCTGCGCGGCTGGCCCGGCAGCAGGCGGATGCGCTCGCGGTCGCGCGCTTCCTCGCGGATCATTCGAAGGTCCGCCGCGTGTTCCATCCGGCGCTGGCCGAGGGCGCGCAGGCAGCGCTGTTCGCGCGGCAGATGCGCGGCCACTCCGGCCTGCTCTCCGCCGAATTCGACCTGCCCGATCATGCCGCGGCGCTCGCGCTCGGCAACCGCCTGCGCCTGTTCGGCAAGGCGATAAGCTGGGGCGGCGTCGAAAGCCTCGTGTCGAGCGCGCACCGGACCGATCCGAGGCCCGATCACGGCGGCCGCATGCCGCGTACCCTTCTGCGCTTCTCGGTCGGGCTCGAAGGCGCCGAGGCCCTGATCGCCGATCTGGAGCAGGCACTGGCATGAGCGACATCGCACGGACCGAGCGGACCCCGCTGCCGCTGGCGCTCGCGCTGGCGCCGATAGTGGCATTGTTCGCAGCCGGAGTCGGCAGCGCGGCGGTGTTCGGCTTCGGCGGCGAGCCCTTGCTGCTGGCGCTGCTCTTCGCCGCCGCTGTCGCGGCCGGGATCGCCCGGGCGCGCGGGCACGGCTGGGCAGAGGTCCAGGCCGCGGCCGGGCGGCTGCTGGCCGAGGCGCTGCCAGCCGTGCTCATCCTGCTCAGCATCGGCGCGCTGCTGGGGAGCTGGATGTTCGCAGGCACGATCCCGCTGCTGGTGGTGCTCGGGATCGACCTCATCAGCCCGCAGTGGATGGCGCTGACGGCCTTCCTCGCGACGGCGGTGATGTCGGTCGTTTCGGGCACCTCGTGGGGCTCCGCAGGCACGATCGGCGTCGCGCTGATGGGCGCGGCCGAGGCCATGGGCCTGCCGCTCGCGCCGGTCGCGGGCGCGGTCGTCTCCGGCGCCTATTTCGGAGACAAGCTCTCGCCGATCTCGGACATGACCAACATCACCGCGATCGGCGCCGGGGCGGAGCTCTACGCGCATATCCGCCACATGCTGCCGACCAGCCTGCCGCCCGCGCTGATCGCGATCGCCGCCTTCGCGCTGATCGCGCCCGGCGCGGAGCTGGCCGGCGCCAACCCGGCCGAGGCGATCCGGGGTGAACTCGTGGCCCTCTTCGCGCCCGGTCTCTGGGCCGCGCTGCCGCTCGCGGTCGCCATCGGCGGAATCGCGCTCCGCTACCCGCCGGCGCCGGTGATCATCGCCTCAGCGCTGGTGGCGCTCGTCATCGGGGTGACAGTCAACGGGTTCCCCGCCGCTGCGGGCGTGCACGCGTTCGTCGCCGGCTTCACGCTGGATCAGGTCGCGCCCGGCGCCGCCGTGAGCGAGCAACTGACCGGCCTCGTCGAGCGCGGCGGCCTCTATGCCATGGCGCCGACGCTGGTCTTCATTCTTGCCGCCTTCCTGCTGGCCGCGGGCATGGAAGTCTCCGGCGCGCTCGATACGCTGCTCACGCGGCTGCTGGGCGCGGTGCGCGGCGCTTTCGGGCTCATCGCCGCGACCATGGCCGCGGGCGCGACGATGGTCGGGATGACCAGCCACGGCGGCGTCACCTCACTGGTCGTCGGCGGCCTGTTCCGCCCGTCCTATGCCGAACGCGACCTCGCCCCCGAAAACCTCGGCCGCGCGCTGGCCGACTCGGTCACGATCACCGAACCGCTGATGCCCTGGACCGTCTCCGGCCTGTTCATGGCCTCCACCCTCGGCGTCGCGACTCTCGCCTACGCGCCGTGGGCCGTGTTCTGCTGGCTTGGCCCCGTCTTCAGCCTGCTGATGGCCCTGCGCCACCGCCTGACGGGCAAGGGACTGAAGCCAGCCGCCTGACTTGCCACGTGCCGCGAATTGCGACAGTCCCGTCCGGCGCACGAGGACGGGAGGACGCATCATGAAGACCGCGATTACCGAGATGTTCGGGATCGAGCATCCGATCATCCAGGGCGGGATGCACTTCGTCGGGCTGGCGGAGATGGCGGCGGCGGTGTCGAATGCGGGTGGACTCGGGATCATCACCGGCCTCACGCAGAAGACGCCGGGCGACCTTGCGAACGAGATCGCGCGCTGCCGGGATATGACCGACCGGCCGTTCGGGGTGAACCTGACATTCCTGCCCATGGTCAACGCGCCGGATTATCCGGGCTATGTCCGCGCGATTATCAAGGGCGGGGTCAAGGTGGTCGAGACCGCGGGCAACAATCCGCAGGCCGTGCTGCCGTACCTCAAGGACGCCGGGATCAGGGTGATCCACAAGTGCACCAGCGTGCGCCATGCGCTGAAGGCGCAGTCGATCGGGTGCGACGCGGTGTCGGTCGACGGGTTCGAGTGCGGCGGCCACCCGGGCGAGGACGACGTGCCGAACTTCATCCTCCTGCCCCGCGCGGCGGACGAGCTGGAGATCCCCTTCGTCTCCAGCGGCGGTATGGCCGACGGGCGCAGCCTCGTCGCCAGCCTGGCGTTCGGCGCGGCGGGCATGAACATGGGCACGCGCTTCATCGCGACCAGGGAAGCGCCGGTCCACGACAACGTCAAGCAGGCAATCCTCGCCGCGAGCGAGCTCGACACGCGGCTGGTCATGCGCCCGCTGCGCAATACCGAGCGGGTGCTCAACAATGCCGCGGTCGAGCGCCTGCTGGAGAAGGAGCAAGAACTCGGCGCGGACCTCAAGTTCGAGGACATCATCGAGGAAGTCGCCGGTGTATATCCCTCGATCATGCGCGAGGGCGAGATGGACCGCGGCGCGTGGAGCTGCGGCATGGTCGCCGGGCTCGTCTACGACATTCCGACCTGCCAGGAGCTGATCGACCGGATCATGCGCCAGGCGAGCGAGATCATCGACCGGATGGACGCGCTGCGCGCCGCCTGAGCAGGGCCTGCTACCACGCGAAGCCCTGCGCCACCGCGCGCTCCTCTGCCGGCGTCGAGCGGCGGCCGAGCACCGGGTTGCGGTGCGGGAAGCGGCCGAAGCGGGCGATCATCCGGTGATGGCTGACGGCGAAGCCGCGATTCCCCGCCTCGCGCGCAAAGAAGGCGAGCGAGGCGCGCTGGTCCGCGATCGTCTCGCTATGCATCAGCGGCATTCCGGTGAAAGCACGCATCCGCCGCGGCAGACGCTCGTGCCAGCCGCACGCGATCATGCCTCTGGCAATGGCGAGCGCGAGCCGGTCCGAGGCAAACGCACGCGGATCGTTCCGAAAGATATTACGCGGCACCTGGTCGAACAGCAGCACCGCCGCCTGCGCGGTCAGCGGATCGGTCAGGAACTCGCGCGCCGGCCGGTGCCGCAGCGCATGCCACTCGCGTGCGAAGCGGCGGCGCAGCAGTGCGTCGACCTCGGCGTCGCCGCCGAACCAGTCGGCCGGGCCGAGCCTGTGAAACCAGAGATGGAGCAGTTCCGCCGCCCAGCGGCGCGGGGCGGCGGCCATGCGTCAGATCAGCTTTCGACCTTCTTGTAAGGGACGAAATCGCCGAGGAAGATATTGCCGGTGTAGAACCCGCCCGTGCGATCGAAGGTCGTCACGATATCGGTGCGGCAGAGCTGGTTGCTGGTCCTGCGGATCTTCATCGCATCGCCCTCGTCCAGCGATTCGGGATGCTGGGGGATGTTTACGTAGAGCGTGCTGCCCCGCTCGATCACGATTGCGGTGCCGTCGATGATGCGCATGTGCGTGTTGGGGAAGGTCTGGACGCAGTTCTGCGGTTCGCCGGCCACGCGGCCTTCAAGCAATTTGGCGAGCTCGGCCTGGCCCTTGGGCTTGGCTTCCTCGGCCGCGGCCGGCGCGAACAGGGCGCCCGCGGCGATTGCGGCAAAGAGGGTTGCTGTTTTCATCGGTCAGCCTCCTTCGGCGGCCTCCTGATCGTCCGCCTTCGTGTATGGGACGAAGTCACCGAGCGCCAACCTTGGTCCCGGCATCGTGCCGCTGCCGAGCCGATCGCGCAGTTCGACCTGATCGAGACGGCAGAGCTGCGAGCTGAACTGGTGGAACACCGGCAGGTCGCCCCGCGAGAGAAACTGCGCGCCGGCCGGGCGGTTCACCCACAGCGTGCCGCCGTCGCGGAACACGATCGCCGTGCCGTCGATGATCTGGATCGAGTCGCGCTGCGACTCGCTCAGGCAGTCGACCGGCTCGCCGGCCACGCGCCCTTCCAGCATTTCGGCGAGCTTCGTCTCGCCGCGCGTCGGCTCCTCCGCAGAAGCGGAAACCGTGCCGGCGAGCGCGAGCGACGCCAGCAGGACAGAGATGGACTTGGTACCGATCATGCCAGCCTTATAGCACGTCCGGAGTGAATGCGCGATGAGCGGCGGCGCAGCGGCGTCAGGCCGTTCCGCCTACAGTGAGCCGGTCGACCAGCAGCGTGGGCTGGCCCACGCCGGCCGGCACGCTCTGCCCGGCCTTGCCGCACACGCCCACGCCTTCGTCGAGCGCGAGATCGTTGCCGATGCCGGAGACGCGGGTCAGCACGCTCGGTCCGTCACCGATCAGCGTCGCGCCCTTGATCGGCGCACCGATCACGCCGTTCTCGACCCGGTAGGCCTCGGTGCAGGAGAACACGAACTTGCCGGAGACGATATCGACCTGCCCGCCGCCGAAGCTCTTGGCGTAGATGCCGTTCTTCACGCGGCCGAGCAACTCGGCCGGGTCGTCGCCTCCCGCGCGCATGAAGGTGTTGGTCATGCGCGGCATCGGCGCATGCTGGTAATCCTCGCGCCGGCCGTTGCCGGTTGCCGCGACGCCCATCAGCCGCGCGTTCAGCCGGTCCTGCATATAGCCCTTGAGGATGCCGTCCTCGATCAGCACGGTCTCGCCGGTCGGCGTGCCTTCGTCGTCGATCGAGAGCGAGCCGCGCCGGTCGCGGATCGAACCGTCGTCGACCACGGTCACGCCGGGCGCCGCCACCCGTTCGCCGATCCGGCCGGAGAAGGCGCTCGTGCCCTTGCGGTTGAAATCGCCCTCGAGCCCGTGGCCAACCGCCTCGTGCAGCAGCACGCCGGGCCAGCCGGGGCCGAGCAGCACCGTCATCTCGCCCGCCGGGGCATCCACGCTGTCGAGGTTGACCAGCGCCTGGCGCACCGCCTCGTCGACCGCGCGGCTCCAACCGGCAGGCTCGAACAGCGGATCGTAGAGGTAGCGCCCACCGAAGCCGAAGCTGCCGCGCTCGCGCCGGCCGTTCGCTTCGGCGACCACGCCGACGTTGAGCCGCACCAGCGGCCGCACGTCGGTGGCGACGAAGCCGTCGGGCCGCACGATCTCGACCACGCTCCAGCTCGCCAGCAGGCTGACGTTGACCTGCACCACGCGCGGATCGCGCGCGCGGGCGGCGGCGTCGATCGCCTGCAGCAGCCGGACCTTCTCGGCGAAGGGCACGGCGTCGAGCGGATTGTCGGCGGTGTAGAGGTGGCGGTTGCTCCGGCGCGGCGGCGCGGCCAGCGCGCTGGCCGCCGGGTCGAGCAGTCGCAGCGTCTCGCCCGCGCGGCGGATCGCCGCGTCGCTGATCTCGTTGGCATGGGCGAAGCCGGTCGTCTCGCCCGAGACGCCGCGCAGGCCGAAGCCCGAATCGCGCGCGTAGTCGGCGGTCCTGAGCCGCCCGTCCTCGAACGCGAGCGCCTCACGCGCGGTATATTGCAGGTAGAGCTCGCCGTCGTCGCAGCTTTTGAGCATCTCGGCCGCAAGCGCGGGTGCGCGTTCGGGGTCGAGCCTGCCTTCGCCGTAGAGGAAGGCGCGTGGGTCGGCTTGGGGGTCGGCTTGGGGGTCGGCTGATGGGGTCATGGCATGCGATATAGGCATGCCCGCGCGAATGTCAGCCGTAACCCGTCAGCGCCAACTGTCACCGATGGCCTGGATCGCTTCCGGCGGAGATATCCTCCAGCGCGGCCTGCGCCGCACCCTCGGCCGGTCCGCCGCGCAGCACGAAGCGGCGGTCGCAATAGCCGCAGTCGACGTAGCCGTGCTCGTCGATCTCGAGCCAGACGCGGGGGTGGCCGAGCGCGGAGGGGCGATAGCGGTCGCCGCCGCGGATCGCTTGCGCGCCGTCGCACTTGACGCGGCGATGATCGACCAGAGTCACTTCGGGCGGTGCGATGTCCATGCGCCGCCCGATAATGCGAAGCGCGTCCGCACGCAACTGCGCGTGCGTGATCGTAATGGGGCCTTCGCCCTTTACGGATCGGGCGGGCGACGCCAAGTGAGCGGCATGACCGCTTCTCCCCCTGCCGGACCCGCCATCGAACCCGCCATCGCCATCCGCGACCTCACCAAGCGCTACGCGGGGGTGAAGGGCGAGGAAGGCAAGCTCGCGCTCGACGGGGTCAGCTTCGACGTGCCGCAGGGGCAGATCTTCGGCCTTCTGGGCCCCAACGGGGCGGGCAAGTCGACGCTGATCAACATCCTCGCCGGGCTCGTGCGGAAGACCGGCGGCAGCGCCGAGATCTGGGGCTTCGACATCGACCGGAACCCGCGCAACGCCAAGCGGATGATCGGCATCGTCCCGCAGGAAATCGTCTTCGACCCGTTCTTCACGCCGTTTGAGGTGCTGGAGAACCAGGGTGGCTTCTACGGCATCGGCAAGCGCGACCGGCGCAGCGAGGAACTGCTCGCCGCGGTGCACCTGGCGGACAAGCGTGACGCCTATGCCCGCACCCTGTCGGGCGGGATGAAGCGGCGGCTGCTGATCGCCAAGGCGATGGTCCATTCGCCGCCGATCCTGGTGCTCGACGAGCCGACCGCCGGGGTCGACGTCGAGCTGCGGCGGCAGTTGTGGGAACTGGTGACCGATCTCAACCGGCGCGGCGTCACCGTGGTGCTCACCACCCACTATCTCGAGGAAGCCGAGCAGCTCTGCGACCGGATCGCGATCATCAACCGCGGCAAGCTGATCGCCAACAAGCCGACCCGCGAACTGGTCGGCATGGCGCGCGAGAAGATCGTGCGGGTCACGCTCGACAGGGACATTGCCGGCCCGCCGACAGACGCCGGCTTCGTCAAGGCCGAAGCGCTCGATCCGCGCACGCTGGAGATCACTTACGACCGCGACAAGGCGAGCGCCGGGCAGGTGCTCGCGCGAATTCAGGCACACGGCTACGTAATCGAGGACGTCACCACGCGCGAGCCGGACCTGGAGGACGTGTTCGTCCAGCTGACCAGCGCGGGCTGAAGCGGACCTTCAGGATTGCGCGGCGCGGCGGAAACGGGTCGCGGCGCTGAGGGCGCGATCCTTCGTGTTGTCCTCGCAGTCGGCGTCGGCCAGTTCCTCGATCTCCGTGGCGGCGCGGTTGAGCAGCCGCTGCATGATCGCCTTGTCGTGCTCGGCCGCGTCACGCTCCTGGCGCAGCCGCTTCGTTTTCGTGTCTTCCATGTCCTCTGGACCTCGTTGCCGAACTCGCCGGTACGCCTCAGCGGCGATGACGCCAGAAGAAATACCACATCGCTTCGTTATCCGCGACCCATTCGTGGCCACGCCTCGCCACGAGGCGGCCGATCACCTGCGCGCGGCCCCGGCATCGGCCGTAGCGCTGCTCCTCGACCGTCTCCGACAGGGCCGCGGTCTCGGGCCCGGTGCGGCAATCGCCGAGCTCGGCCCAGCGCGCGAGCGCCGCGGACATCGGGTACTGCCAGTATCCCGCGCCGCCTCCGGCGACCGGATTGACCGTGTCGGTCTCCCCCGCGAATGCCAGCACCGGCATCGGATGCTCGGGCCGGCAGGTGGCCGGATCGGGGCGCTGCGGATCGGAGGCGAGCGGATTGCCCGCGCGCAAGCCCACGACCGGCGCGATCGCCGCAAAACGGTCCGACGCGACGCAGCCCAGCCACGACGTCATCCGCCCGCCGCCCGAAAGGCCGGTCGCATAGACCCGCTCGGGATCGACGCACCCGCTCTCAGCCAGCCAGTCGATTGCGGCGGTGAGGAAGGCGACGTCGTCAGGATCCTCGGCGGTCGGGATCTCGCCGGTGATCGTCGGCACGCCGGGAATGTTCCACACGAAGCCCTTGTCGACCGGAATGCCGGCATCGGGCGCGGCGAGCAGGAAGCCGTGATGGTCGGACGTCGCGGCCAGCCCCGAGCTTTCGAGCATCGCCGCGCCGGTGCCGCCGCTGCCGTGCAGCAGAAAGACCAGCGGCAGGTCGCGCACGCGCTCCACGCCGACGGGAACGTGGATCAGCATGGCCCGCCCTGTCTCGCCGACCGCGACGCGCTGGGCCGTGCCCGGTGCGCCGATCGCGCAGACGGGCGCGGCCGCGGCAGGCTGCGCGAGAGCGGCGAGGCCGAGCACGAAGGCGAGGCAGGCGGCAAAGCGGGCAAGCGTCATCGGATCAGCGCCTCGTCAGGGTGGCAGCGACGCCGAAGTGGTCGGACGGGTACTCGCCGTCCACCGCCCGGTCGCCGATCACCCGGGCCTCCGCGACTGCGAAGGCGGAGCGTTCGGCGAAGATATGGTCGATCACCCGCGGCTCGTGCCCGCGCGCGGTGTTCAGCGTGGTCTCGGCCGCGCCGGGCGGCAGCGCCGATACGAACCGCTGCGGCCCCATCGTCTTCAGGCCGGGGTCGTCGAGCGGCGCGTTGAAATCGCCCATCACGATCAGCGGCGTCCCGTCGTCCGGCAGCCAGGCGAGCAGGTCGGCAAGCTGCTCCGCGCGCACCGGCCCCTGCTCGGGCTTCCACGCGAGATGCGTTCCGACCACGTCGACCGGGCCGGCGTCCGTCCTCACCCGAACGCGGATCGCAGTGCGGTAGTCGGACAGCGGCTCCAGCTTGCGCCGCGCCACTTCGATCACCGGCAGGCGGGTGAGAATGGCATTGCCGTAGCGCTTGGGCGCGCCCTCAGGCTCGACGGCAACGAAATGCACTTCGGGATAGCCGAGCTCCGCCGCGATCGTGTCGGCCTGGTTGGGCAGGCCCTTGCCCGCATCCTCGAGCACTTCCTGCAGCGCGATGACATCGGGATCGGCCGCGCGCAGCACGTCGGCGAGCAGCCCCAGCCGCACCGGCCAGTTGCCGCCCGCGTCGTGCCAGATGTTGAACGTCGCGGCGCGCAGGCGCCCTTTCGCCCCGCCCGCAAGGCCCGGCGCGCAGGCGGCGAGCGGAAGCGCCGCCATCCCGGCGAGCACCGCGCGGCGGCCAAAGCCAGCTTCACCCATGGCGATGATTCCTCTCGCGGCTCTCATCGAATCCTCTCTGTCGCGCCGCCGCGCGCTGTGCAACAGAAGTGCCATGAACGACACCGATATCATCGTCATCGGCTCGGGCGCTGCGGGGCTCAGCGCGGCGCTCGCCCTGGCGGAAACCAAGAAAGTGCTCGTCCTCGCCAAGGGTTCGCTGACCGGCGGCAGCACCGCCTGGGCGCAGGGCGGGATCGCCGCCGTGCTCGACGCAGGCGACACCTTCGAGCACCACATCCGCGACACGATGGTCGCCGGCGCGGGCCTCAACCGGCGCGAGACGGTCGAGTTCGTGATCGAACGCGCACCCCACGCGATCGATCGCCTGGTCGAGCTCGGCGTGCCGTTCAACCGAGAGAGCGGGGACCTCCACCTGACCCGCGAGGGCGGCCATTCGCACCGCCGCATCGTCCACGTCGACGACGCGACCGGCTGGGCCGTGCAGGAGGCGCTGCTCAAGGCAGCCGAGGCGCATCCCAACGTCACGCTCCTGCCCGGCCAGGCCTGCATCGACCTGATCACCGGGCGCAACCAGCAGACGTTCTCCGGTTCCGGCCGCGTCTGGGGCGCCTATGCGCTCGACGAGGCGAGCGGCAAGGTCGTCGCCCATGTCGCCCGCGCCACAGTGCTGGCGACCGGCGGCGCGGGCCGCGTCTACCAGTTCTCGACCGCCCCGCGCGGCGCGACCGGCGACGGCATCGCCATGGCCTGGCGCGCCGGCTGCCGCGTCGCCAACATGGAGATGATGCAGTTCCACCCGACCTGCCTCTACAATCTCGACGTCAAGAACTTCCTCATCACAGAGGCCGTGCGCGGCGAAGGCGGGCACCTGCTCCACCCGGAGACCGGGCACCGCTACATGCCCGACTACGACCCGCGCGCCGAGCTCGCCCCGCGCGACATCGTCGCTCGCGCCAACGACGACCAGATCAAGCGCTACGGCCTCGACTGCGTCCACCTCGACATCAGCCACAAGCCGCCCGAGTTCGTCCGCCAGCACTTCCCGACGATCCACGAGAAGCTGCTCGGCCTCGGCATCGACATGACGAAGGAGCCGATCCCGGTCGTGCCCGCGCAGCACTACACCTGCGGCGGCATTCCCGTCGGCCTCGACGCGCGCACCGACCTGCCGGGCCTGTGGGCCGCGGGCGAATGCACCGAAAGCGGCCTCCACGGCGCCAACCGCCTCGCCTCCAACAGTCTGCTCGAATGCTTCGTCTTCGGCGAGGCGGCCGCCCGCGACATCGCGGAGTGCTGGGACGAGCTCGACGACCCGCCGCCGATCCGCGAGTGGGATGAGAGCCGCGTGACCGATTCCGACGAGGAAGTCGTCATCAAGCAGAACTGGACCGAGATCCGGCGGATGATGTGGAACTACGTCGGCATCGTGCGCACCACCAAGCGCCTCGAGCGGGCGCAGCACCGCATCGAGCTGCTCGCGCAGGAAATCGAGGACTACTACGGCTCCTTCCGCGTCACGACAGACCTGATCGAACTGCGCAACCTCCACCAGTGCGCCGACCTGATCGTCCGCAGCGCTCTCAAACGCCACGAAAGCCGGGGGCTGCATTTCACGCTGGATTACCCGGAGACACTGACGGAGGCGCGCGACACGGTGCTGGTGCCGTGACGTTCCAGACCCACCCCCGGCCCCTCCCGCAAGCGGGAGGGGAGTGAGACTTGGCGAGCCGAAGGCGAGGTTAGTCGCAACGGGGTGGGCCCTCGCGCAACACAGGCAGTTTGAAGGTTGGCGCACCCGCGCTATGTCCACCACAGCCTTTCCGCGAACGGAAAGGGAGGAGGGGGACCGATGACACAAATCACCGCCAACGGCATCACGCTGGAATACGAGGACTACGGCAACCCGGGCGATCCGCCGGTGCTGCTGGTCATGGGGCTCGGCGCGCAGCTGACCTTGTGGCCGATCGAGCTGGTCGAGGCACTGGTGGCGCGGGGGTACCGGGTGATCCGCTACGACAACCGCGACATCGGCCTCAGCCACAAGTTCCACGGCGTGAAGGCGCCGGGCATTCTCAAGCTCATGCTGCTCGGCCGGCTCGGCCTGACCCCGCGCGTGCCCTATACGCTGGCCGACATGGCGGCGGACGGCGTCGGGCTGCTCGACGCGCTGGGGATCCGGAAGGCGCACGTGGTCGGCGCGAGCATGGGCGGGATGATCGCGCAGCATATCGCCTTCACCCACCCCGAGCGGGTGCTCTCGCTCACTTCGATCATGTCGACCACCGGCAACCGCCGCCTGCCGGCCGCGCAAAAGCAGGCCATCGAGGTCCTGACCAAGCGCCCCGTGTCCGATGACGAGGAAGTGCTGATCGCGCACGGCATGAAGATCGCGCGCACGATCGGCAGCCCCGGCTACCCGGCCGACGAAGCGCGGCTGCGCGCAAACGTCACCGCCGGCGTGCGGCGCAGCTATTACCCAGAGGGGCTCTCGCGCCAGCTCGCCGCGATCCTCGCCGATGGAGACCGGCGCACACGGCTCAAGGCGGTCACCGCGCCGACGCTGGTGATTCACGGGGAGGACGATCCGCTCGTCCCGTTCCCGGGCGGACGGGACACCGCGGCATCGATCCCGGGCGCCACGCTGCGGAGCTTCCCCGGCATGGGCCACGACCTGCCGCTCGAACTGGTCGAGCCGATAGCCGACGCCATCGCCGGACATACCCGGATGGCCGCAGCAGCATGACGCCGCAGGGCCGCGCGACGCCACGAAATTGCGCGGCCCGATTCGATTGATTCAAAGGCCGGCGATACCCACTTTCCGCATATAAATTTTTTCACGGATTCATTTTGGGGCTTGCACCGGCGCAGACCCAAGGAGTTCCCACGCGTCGCGGTGTGGCATCTGGATAGAACACCTCGCTCTGCGAGGGTTTCGGGGCATTTACCCCCTTGCACCCGACTCGCCGGTGATTCAGTATCTAGTGGTCAGGAATGCGGGGGGACCCACTAGATCGTGTTGCCGCCGAGCAAATGCCCTCCGGGGCGCGGGCGGCGATCGGTCTCGGGAATCCCCCTCGCAGGAGCCGGGCCGGGGCGGATCGGGGGATAAGTAATTGCCCCCCGTTCGCCGGGAAATGCTAGGCGGGAGCAGGCTTCCGCCGAATCGAACGGAAGCGGAACATCGCGCCTGCGGCGCGATTGTTCGGCAATAGCGCGAAACGGGTGGGGCGAACATGGATTTCAGAACCGGGGACGATGCGGCGATGGGACTCGATCAGACGGACGGCATGACGCTCGAGGGTGACGAAACCCTGGCGGACGCCAAGCCCGGGAAGGCGATGAAGATGGACAAGGCGGACAAGGGCAGCGAGCAGCTCGTCGCGGAGAAGGCGGGCGAGGCGATCGCCGGCGCCATGGCCGAAGCTGCCAAGGCTTCGGTCGAGCAGCACGATTCGAAGAAGATCCTCGACCGCCGGTTCGACATCACGATCGACGAATCGCGCGACGCGCTCTTGACCGAATTCGGCAAGGAAACGCTGATCGACCGCTACCTGCTGCCGGGCGAGAAGTTCCAGGACCTCTTCGCCCGCGTGGCCGACGCCTATGCCGACGATCAGGACCACGCGCAGCGGCTCTACGACTATATCTCCAAGCTGTGGTTCATGCCCGCGACGCCGGTGCTGTCGAACGGCGGCACCAACCGCGGCCTGCCGATCTCCTGCTACCTCAACTCGGTCGAGGACAGCCTGGAAGGGATCGTCGGCACCTGGAACGAGAACGTCTGGCTCGCCAGCCGCGGCGGCGGCATCGGCACCTACTGGGGCCAGGTGCGCGGGATCGGGGAGCCGGTCGGCCTCAACGGCAAGACCAGCGGCATCATCCCCTTCGTGCGCGTAATGGACAGCCTGACGCTGGCGATCAGCCAGGGCTCGCTGCGGCGCGGTTCGGCTGCCTGCTACATCGACATCTCGCACCCCGAGATCGAGGAATTCCTCGAGATCCGCAAACCTTCGGGGGACTTCAACCGCAAGGCGCTCAACCTGCACCACGGCGTGCTGGTGACCGACGCTTTCATGGAAGCGGTGCGCGCCGGCGAGACCTTCGATCTCGTCTCCCCGCGCGACGGCAGCGTGCGCAAGACGATCGATGCGCGCAGCCTGTTCCAGAAGCTGGTCGAGACGCGGCTTGCCACGGGCGAGCCCTACATCGTCTTCTCCGACACGGTGAACCGGATGATGCCCAAGCATCACCGCGATCTGGGCCTCAAGGTCTCGACGTCGAACCTGTGCTCGGAAATCACCCTGCCGACCGGCCGCGACCACCTCGGCAACGACCGTACGGCGGTCTGCTGCCTGTCCTCGCTCAATCTGGAAAAGTGGGAAGAGTGGGACGGCGACAAGCTGTTCATCGAGGATGTCATGCGCTTCCTCGACAACGTGCTGCAGGACTATATCGACCGCGCCCCGCCCGAAATGGCGCGGGCGAAGTATTCGGCCATGCGCGAACGCAGCGTCGGCATGGGCGTGATGGGCTTCCACTCGTTCCTTCAGGCGAAGGGCATCGGCTTCGAAAGCCCGATGGCGAAAGTGTGGAACCTCAAGATGTTCAAGCACATCAACGCCAAGGCCAACGAAGCCTCGATGATGCTCGCCAAGGAACGCGGCCCCTGCCCGGATGCCGAGGACATGGGCGCGATGGAGCGCTTCTCCTGCAAGATGGCGATCGCGCCGACCGCGTCGATCTCGATCATCTGCGGCGGCACGTCGGCCTGCATCGAGCCGATTCCGGCGAACATCTACACGCACAAGACCCTGTCGGGCTCGTTCGTGGTCAAGAACCCCTATCTCGAGAAGCTGCTGCGCGAGAAGTCGAAGGATTCGACCAACGTGTGGAACTCGATCCTCGAGAAGGGCGGATCGGTCCAGCACCTGGACTTCCTGACGCCGGAGGAAAAGGCGACCTTCAAGACCAGCTTCGAGATCGACCAGCGCTGGCTGCTCGAATTCGCGGGCGACCGCACGCCCTACATCGACCAGGCGCAGAGCCTGAACCTCTTCATCCCGGCCGACGTCGACAAGTGGGACCTGATGATGCTCCACTTCCAGGCGTGGGAGAAGGGCATCAAGTCGCTCTACTACCTGCGGTCGAAGTCTGTGCAGCGCGCCGGCTTCGCCGGCGGCGTCGAGGCCGATAACACGCCCGACGCGGCCAAGTACGAACTCACCGCCGGCGAACAGACCGACTACGAGGAATGCCTGGCCTGCCAGTGAGCCTTATCCCTCTCCCACCGGGAGAGGGAGGGAGCGCCGCAGGCGCGGAAGGGTGAGGGCGCTCGGCCGGTGAAGAGCTACCGCAGCGCTCCCTCCGGCGCGGTCGACCGAGCCCGTCGCCTGCGCCGCGATATGACCGATGCAGAACGCCTGCTCTGGCGCGCAATGCGCAAGGCGTTCCCCGAAGCGAAATTCCGGCGGCAAACCCCGCTCGGCGCCTACATCGCCGACTTCCTGACCTTCCGGCACAAACTTGTGATCGAAGTGGATGGCGGCCAGCACGCAGAAATGCTCGAAGCCGACGCTCGCCGGACACGCTATATCGAAGCGGAGGGCTTCTCTGGAACAGCGAGGTGATGGACAACCTCGACGGCGTGCTCGATACGATAGCATCCCATCTTGACGGGAGGTCCGAATGACACCTCGCATCCACCCTCACCCTCCCACGCCGCTGCGCGGCGCGGGCACCTCCCTCTCCCGATGGGAGAGGGGCGTAACGGCCGTCCTCCTCCTCACCGCCCTCTCCGCCTGCGCGTCGCAGGTCGACGCGGGCGTGTCGCAGGACTCAGGCGCACCCGGCTTCCTCTGGGGCCTGTGGCACGGGTTCGTCTTCCCGTTCGCCTGGATCGGCTCGCTGTTCGACCCGGAGATCGCGGTCTACGCCGTGCCCAACCGCGGCGGATGGTACGACTTCGGGTTCTTCCTCGGGATCACCGTGCTCGGCGGCGGATCCTGGTTCGGTTCGCGCAGGCGTAGCTAAGGCGAGGCCCCGGCGCCCTCGGACGCCGGGACTGCCTGCCCGCGAGCTCAGGCCCGTGTGGCGCTCGTGCCGAGGCCGCTGGGCACCCGCGCGCCTTCCTTCAGATAGATGCGGTTGTCGTCGATCGACTCGATATCCTCGATCGTGAGAAAGTGGTGCATCTCGTCCGCGCTGTCGGAGCGGGTCAGCTTGATCGCGTCGCCGTCCACTTCGTCGACCGTGCCGACGTGCTGGCCCTTGCTGTCGGCCACTTCCATGTGTTCCTTGATGCGCATTTTCTCGAACATGGTTCCAGTCCTTTCGCTTGCCCCACGCGGGACCAACGGAGGCCGGCGGGCGCCCGTTCCGTGACTGGGCGCACGCGAGGAACGGCTCGTTCGAGACCGCGGGATCAGACCGGCCGCTCGGCGTCCGCCCTGGCTCGCCGCGCCGGATCGTCGGAGGTCTCGCCGACCACCGGCTCGCCCGCCTGCGCCTGCCGCTCGCCGATGGCGCCGGTGTTGAGGTCCTGCACCTTGCCCTCCTGCGGACGCTTGTCGCCCTTGCGGGTCTCGCCCTCGCGCGGGCCGGTGCGCTCGATGCCGCCCGGCTCCGGCCCCGGCCTCAGAGTGACGTTGCGGCTGTCGTCCGGCTCGTATTCGCCCATGGCAATTCTCCTTTCGCGAGCGACCAACGGCCGGCCGCACCCGGGCGTTCCGCGGTCACTTGACCGGGCCCGCACCGCCGGTAGGTTCGCCATGTGTCAGTGTTTGAGCCGCTCCCGGACCTGCTCGAGGTCTACCAGGCAATCCCCGGCCCGATGCTGTTCGGCGTCGCGCTGGCGGCGGTGGCCCCTGTTGTATCCGGGACCTGGGCACACCTTCGCCATTGGTGGTTGAACAAGCGGCTCGAACGGCGGTTGGCGCGCGACGGGTACATGCTCGTTGAGGAGCATCGCGACCATCTTTTCGCGATGGACGAGGAACCTCCGCCGATCGACTGGCTCGCCATGGCAATGAACGCGCTGATCAGCGCTCTGCTTGTCGGCGCGGCGGGCGTGATGTTCGCGCTCGGTCGAGAATGGGAATGGGAGATCGCCCTTATGGGCGTGGGGGCTCTCGGAATGCTCTACGGCTTGTGGCGCCGAATGAACGATCCACCAGTGGCGGACGAGGAGGACGAACTGCCTGCGAGCGATGGCGAAACCGCCATCATCGTCGGGATTTTTGGGCTCCTCGGTGTCGTCGCCCTGCTCACCGCCTTCGCCTGACAAGGCGCCCCCGGTTATCCCCACCCTATCGCGCGCGCCGGGTTTGGTGCGCCCGGCGGCGGGCATAGTGTTGTTCGCCTGACGCGCACGCCGGGGGAGCGATTCGCGGGTGCGGGGCCTTGCCGCCCCGTGCGGTCCGCCCCTCGCAAAGATCCCTCCCGGCGCCGCAAACCGATTCACATATCCGCCCCGATACGCTATATGTTGGGGCCAACGCCAACCGGAGACGCCAGATGTCCCTTCTCGAAGCCCGCAAGACCTACAAGCCGTTCGAATACCCGTGGGCTTACGACTTCTGGAAGCGCCAGCAGCAGATCCACTGGATGCCCGAGGAAGTGCCGCTGGGCGAGGACTGCCGCGACTGGGCGCAGAAGCTCTCCGATCACGAGCGCAACCTGCTCACCCAGATCTTCCGCTTCTTCACCCAGGCCGATGTCGAGGTGCAGGATTGCTACCACGACAAGTACGCCCGCGTGTTCAAGCCGACCGAGATCAAGATGATGCTCGCCGCCTTCTCCAACATGGAGACGGTGCACATCGCCGCCTATTCGCACCTGCTCGACACGATCGGCATGCCCGAAAGCGAATACGGCATGTTCCTCGAATACGAGGAGATGAAGAACAAGCACGACTATCTGCAGAACTTCGGCGTCGACACCGACGAGGACATCGCCCGCACGCTGGCGATGTTCGGCGGCTTCACCGAGGGGCTGCAGCTCTTCGCCAGCTTCGCCATGCTGATGAACTTCCCGCGCTTCAACAAGATGAAGGGCATGGGCCAGATCGTCAGCTGGTCGGTCCGCGACGAGAGCCTGCACTGCGAAGGCATCACCCGCCTGTTCCACGCCTTCGTGCAGGAGCGCGACTGCCTGACCAAGGCGGTCAAGGAAGACATCATGGACATGTGCCAGAAGACGGTGCGGCTGGAAGACGCCTTCATCGACCTCGCGTTCGAGCAGGGCCCGGTTCCGGGGATGACGGCGAAGGAGATCAAGCACTACATCCGCTACATCGCCGACTGGCGCCTGGGCCAGCTCGGCCTGCCCGCGATCTACATGGTCGAGGACCACCCGCTGCCCTGGCTCGCCCCGCTGCTCAACGGCGTGGAGCACGCCAACTTCTTCGAAACCCGCGCGACCGAGTATTCCAAGGGCGCGACCAAGGGCAACTGGCAGGACGTCTGGTCGAGCTTCGACAAACGCCAGAAGGCCAGGAAGGGCGAGGAAGCGAACGACCTCGGCGACGAGGGGCCGGGGCTGTTCGGAGATGGTGATGGCGAGGGCAGTGTGGCAGCGGAGTAGTTGACCTAACTACTATTATCTGATTCACCTCCACTTGGGGGTGAGGGATGACAGTTTGTGTTTCCGTTAAGGTCCACGATTGCTTGATCTTCGCAGCGGATAGTGCGTCGTCGCTAATGGGTCAGAGTCCAGACGGAGAGCCGGTGGTTCTGAATGTGTGGGCTCACGGCAATAAGGTTTTCAACCTTTATAAGTCGAAGCCCATAGCCGCGATGACTTGCGGCATGGGCCATATGGGTCCCGCATCCATAAGCAATCTCGCTAAGGATCTACGTAGAAAGCTAGTGGCCGAGGAGGGCTTCAAGCTCGATCCTGAGGCCTACACCTTAAAAGAAGTTGCTGAGAAGTCAGAGGCCTTTTTTCAAGAGCGATACGCTAAGATCGAGCCAGCGCCCAGCGGACCTCATGGGTTCGAATTCTGGGTTGGTGGCTACGGAGCCAATTGCGATAATGCGGAAATCTGGAAAATTTCTCTGCAAAATGGTGAATGGCTGCCTTTAGAGTTGGTGGCGGACCAGGAACAAGACGGACACGTCTCATGGGGCGGCCAACCCCAAGCAATCAATCGTCTTCTTTTAGGCTATGATCCTGCCCTTGCCGATGCATTGGTAGATTTTGGGTTACCCGAAGAGATCACCCGGCCGCTATTTGAACAGGTGCAGGCTCGTCTCTCTACACCGCTCGTTCATCCGGCGATGCCGATACAGGACGCGATCAATCTGACGAGTTTCCTGGTCGAGCTTACGAAGCGGTATTTTGCTTTCCTACCGGGCGCTGACGTCGTAGGCGGCGCAACCGATATCGCCACCGTCACGAAACACGAAGGCTTTAAGTGGATTGATAGGAAGCATCATTATGATGCCGCCTTAAACCCGAGGGAGACCGACCATGTCTCATAATACGAAGACCAACGAAGCAGGACAGCGAGTCACGCTTATCGTGGGCAGGGAAACGCCCTCTCCGGCCTACCGCTATCAAAGCTATTGTGGAAAATCCGGTCACCTTAACGCCAAGCCTACCGATCGCGGTGAGCGCAAGTTTGTTGAGCTACAAAATCTGCGCGTCTGAACCCGGGACCTTCCTATATTTGCCGATCAAGGGCGGAACGAAAGTGTTGATGGTTCTCGAACCAATCGAGGTGTCGTGTTAGGTTCGCGCGTCGCTCTGTTGGCTCCATTGATGCTTACTCTCGCGACTCCCGCCATCGCATGCTCCGTCACGGCTGACTACCGCGTCCCCACCAACCTCGAACTCGCCGGAGAGGCCGAACTGGTGCTGCTCGGGCGGGTCGTTGGGGAAGTGGAGGGGGCGGACCCGTGGGACACCAAGCTGCTGGTCGAGCCGGTGCAGGCGATCAAGGGGGAGATGCCGGAAGGCACGCTGTCGCTGGCGGGCTCCGGGCTCGTGCCTAAGGACAGGGCGGACTTCGGCGTTCTCAGCAATCCCTACGAGCTGAACCAGGCGCACCCGCTCAGCTATATTGGCGCCTGCATCCGCTATATGTTCCCTGCCGGCACCACGGCGCTGTTCTTCCTCGAGCGTGCGCCAGATGGCGAGGGTTGGCGGCCGTCGGGCGGGCCGTTCTCGCGCTGGGCGGAGGACGTGCTGGTCGAGGATGCGCCGTGGCTGCGGCTCACCCGGTTCTACGCCGAGGTCGCCGCGGCGCCCGAGGGTGAGCGGACGGCCCTGCTCGAAGCCGAGCGCGCGCGCCTTGCCGCTCTCGCGGAGGATCCGGTGGCGCAGCTCATGGCGGCCGATATCGCGCGCCAGATCGAAGGGCCGAACCCGGCCTGGCACGAGGTCATGCGGCGCGGGATCGAAGGCGAGTAACCCTCCGCCGCGCTCACCCAGAGGGTTTTCACGCAAAGGCGCGAAGAGGAGTCACCCGGCGGCGAAGCCGCCCTTCACCTTCTTAGTGGCTTAGTGGCTTAGTGCGCGCACATCTTGTCTCGCACTAAGGCACCAAGATGGTGCGCGATGCCGACACGCTGGCCCTCCCTACGAGCCCCAGTTCAGTTTTGAGGCGCGGCTTCGCCGCGGGCGCTTCTTCTTCGCGCCTTTGCGCCTTTGCGCGAACAAAAATCCCGCGGTCCCCTCCGCCCGCCCCACGCGTTGTCCCGGCATGCCGTCGACCGCGATCGCACGCTTCGCCTATCGCCCCGCGCTGCGGGCGCTCGACGTGCAGTTCGTCGGCGGGCGGGTCTACCGCTACTTCGACATGCCGGAGGCGGTCGCGCAGGCGCTCGCCCGGTCGGGATCGAAGGGCGGCTACTTCAACCGCACGATCCGCGACCGCTTCCGGTTCGAGCGGCTGCCGCGGTGGGACGACCCCGAGAGCGACGCCTGACCGGCGCACAGACCCCAACCAAGCTCCAACATAGATTAACTCTGTCAGTAAAATCAGCAGCTTGGCGCATCGGCCCGTCATCCCGGCGCAAGGGGCGGAACCACCCGTGCGCAGGCCGCTTGTGCAGGTAGGTCCGCAATGCACGGACCCTTTCGAAATAGGAGAGATGTCGTGAACAACAACAACACCGGTGGCGGTGGCGGTGGCCAGCGCCAACAGCAGGACCGTGAGCGCGAGCAGCAAGGCGGCCAGCAGGGCCAGCAGCAGGGCGGTGGCGGCCAGCAGGACCGCCAGCGCGAACAGCAGGGCGGCGGCGGTCAGCAGGACCGTCAACGCGAACAGCAGGGCGGCGGCGGTCAGCAGGACCGTCAACGCGAACAGCAGGGCGGCGGCGACAGCCAGCGCCGCTGACGCCACCGACGCACGGCAATGCGAGCGGCGGCCGTTCTCTTTCGGGGGCGGCCGCTTCTCTGTCCAACAGGGGAGATCCGGCCGATGGCCGACTACGAACAGCAACCTGACACCGCGGCCCTGCCGCCCCGCGATCTGGTCCACAATCCGACGATCCGGCTGCACGGAACCGTCGACGATGACATGCTCGACACCTTTCTCGACGGCGTAGCCAAGGCCCAGGACGGCCAGGGGCCGGTCGCGGTCGAAGTCTGCACGCTCGGCGGGGATGCCGAAGTCGGGCGCCGCATGGTGCTCGAAGTCGGCCTCGCGCGCGAACGGCTGAAAGGGCGGCGGCTTATTTTCATCGGCAAGACGATCGTCTATTCCGCCGGGGTCACGATCATGAGCGCCTTCCCGCGCGAGGACCGCTTCGTCACGTCCGACGGCGTGTTCCTGATCCACTGCCGCCAGCTCCAGAAGACGGTCGAGCTCTCGGGCCCGATGCGCGGCAGCATGCCGCTGGTCGAGTCGCTGTGCCGCCAGCTCGAACTCGGCTGCGCGATGGAGGTCGAGGGGTTCAAGCGGTTGATCGCGGGCAGCGACATCGAGATCGACGAGGTGCTCGATAAGGGGCTGCACAACTGGTATCTCACCGCGGAAGATGCGCTCGAGCGGCGGCTGATCGCGGGGATCATCGACTGCAACTGATCCGGCGGGGGTGGAAACGAGGCCTGAAAAACCATTTTCCTACATGGAACAAATGTGGTTCATCATGCCGGATGAAGCGCCATCCGTCCCCTCAGCCAGCCCCCGAGCCGGCGCCCGAGTCGGCCTGCGAGCCGGCCCCCGAACCGCGGCGCACCCGTTGCCGTATCCCCGCTTTCCACCCCGTGCCGGTCGGCCCGCGCCGCGACGGCTGGGTACCCGAACGGCAGGCGGCCTTCATCGGCTACCTCGCCGAAACGCGCTCGGTCCTCGCCGCCGCGCGGGCGGTCGGCATGGGGCGGGAAAGCGCCTACCGCCTGCGCAAGCGCCCGGGGGCGGCGGGTTTCGCCGCTGCCTGGGACGCGGCGCTCGGAAGGTTACACTCCCCTGTCAACTTGGCCTCGGCGAAGTCCACAGGCCTCGATGCCGGTTATCGGGCCGAGCACGGGCTGATCCAGATCGTCATGGGCCGCGGGCGCTATGCCGGAAGGTATTGGAAACGCGACATGAATGCGCTGCTTCAGCATCTCGCGCGGCTGGACCGGGTGGGGCGCCGCCCCTCCGCTTCAGCCACAAGGTTACACGGCGTAAAACTTGGCGGAGCGTCAACACCCGGCGGGCCGCTTGATCGGGACGCCGCCGCCCCCATTTGCTAGAGATACCAGGTTAGAGAGAGGACCGATCCCCACGATGCGTACCGAATCCGAAGTCGCCGCCATGCAATGCCCCGTCTGCCGCGTCCCCCTTGCCATGAGCGACCGGCAGGGGATCGAGATCGACTACTGCCCGCAGTGCCGCGGCGTCTGGCTCGACCGCGGGGAACTCGACAAGATCGTCGAGCGCAGCGCACCCCAGGCCGCCCCCCAGCGCCCCGCGCCGAACTACGCGCGCCACGGCGGCCAGGCGCATTCGGGCTACGGCCACGGCCATCACGGCAAGCCGTACAAGAAGCGCAAGAGCTGGCTGGAGGAAATCTTCGACTGACGGCGCCGCGCGCCATTTGTCAGCCACCCGCGGCGGTGTTATTGGTTACAGGAGAAACCATGGCAACGATCGCACCTCAGGAACACGACTTCACGGCTCTCCCCGAGATGCCGGCGGACGTCTTCACCGCCCCGCTGCAGAAGCCGGCGCACGTCGGCGACGACTGGCTGGAGCCGAAGCAGACCGACTATACTGCCGAGGACGATGCGATCTGGAACGATCTCTTCGCCCGGCAGATGGGCGTCCTGCCCGGCCGCGCGGCGAGCGCTTTCATGGAAGGGCTGGAGAAGCTCGACCTCGGCCAGGGCGGCGTGCCCGAGTTCGGCCGACTGTCGGAAGATCTCGGCAAGCTGACCGGGTGGAGCGTCGTCCCGGTGCCGATGCTGATCCCGGACCACGTGTTCTTCTGGCATCTGGCCAACCGCCGCTTCCCGGCGGGCAACTTCATCCGCACCCGCGAAACGTTCGACTACATCCAGGAACCCGACGTCTTCCACGACGTCTTCGGCCACGTCCCGATGCTGACGGATCCGGTCTATGCCGACTACATGCAGGAATACGGCAAGGCCGGGTGGAAGGCGATGCGCTACAACCGCCTGAAGGCGCTCGGTGCGCTCTACTGGTACACGGTGGAATTCGGCCTGATGCTCGAGCGGGGCGAGGTCCGGGCCTACGGCGCCGGCATCCTCTCCGGCCCGACCGAAGTCGTCTATGCGACCGAAGCGAAGAGCCCCAACCGGATCATGCTGAACGTCGACCGGGTCATGCGCACCGACTATGTCATCAGCGACCTGCAGCCGACCTACTTCGTGATCGAGAGCTTCGAGGACCTCTACCGCCAGACAGTGGAGCGCGACTTCGACCGCCTCTACCGCAACCTGCCGCCGGCCTTCACTTACGCCAACTCGGCCGTGATCGACGTCGACAACGTGATCCACCGCGGCACCCAGGAATACCTCCTGCGCGGCGGCCGCGGGAGCGGGGCAGCGCCGGTCTGACCGGCCGCAAAAGAAAAGCCGGCCCGGGCTGACCCGGACCGGCTCTCCTGAATTCGAGAAGCGAAGAGCTTACTCGGCCGGCGGCGTCGCGGCGTCCGTGGCGGCATCGCCCTCGGCAGCGGCTTCGGCCTGGTCTTCCATCGCGTCCGCCTGATCTTCGGCCGTGTCGGTCATCGCATCGGCTTCGGCGTCGGTAATCTGGCCGGTGTCTTCCATCGCTTCGGCCTGCTCGTTCACCATCTCGGCGTTCTGCTCTCCGGCATCCTCGGCCGCGTTCTCCTGCGCGCTGTCGCAGGCCGCGAGGCTGAGGCCCATGACGGCAACCGAAGCAACCATCGCGCTCTTGAAAATGCTCTTCATCTCAGTCTTTCCCCTTTGCTGTTGGGTGGGCCGACTTGTACACATATGTCAGCCCGGCGTGAATAGCGTTTACCTGCGGTGCCCGTCGAGCCGGTTTCGAAACAGGGCCAGGGCACCGAGGAGGATCAGCGCGCCGACGGCGGCAATGGGTATCGAGATCGCGCTGAGGCCGGACAGGATCGACCCGCGATTGCCGACGACGCCGCCGATGACGGCCCCGAGACTGCCCGCGGCCACGTTGGCCATAATGCCGCGCCCGTCCTCGATGCGCAGCACAATCGCCGCGAGCCAGCCGAGAAGCGCGCCACCCGCAAGAAAAAAGATCAAACCCATGATGTTATCGTTTGCGAACCATCCTGCCCGATACAATCCGGGGCGGCTGCGAAACGTTCCGGTGCTTGCGACCGGCCGAGCAGGATAGTTGCACCCGGGCAACTATCCCCCGAGACCGATCAGTCCAGGGTGAGCCAGGCGATCGCACCCAGGCCGAGCACGATCCGGTACCAGGCGAAGGGTGCGAAGCCGTGCCGGCTGACGTAGGCGACGAACGCCCGGATCACGACCAGCGCGACCAGGAAGGCGGCGAGGAATCCGAGCGCGATCTCCCCCCAGCCGACGGTCGCCTCGCCCGCCAGCAGCGCGGGTTCGTCGAGGATCTTGACCGTCGCCGCGCCCAGCATCGTCGGAACCGCTAGGAAGAACGAGAACTCGGCCGCCGTCTTGCGCCCCACGCCCATGGCCAGCGCGCCGAGGATGGTCGCCGCCGAACGGCTGGTGCCCGGGATCATCGCCAGGCACTGGGCGAAGCCGACCGCGATCGCCGTCTTCCACGACAGGCCGGCCACGCCCACGTCCTCGCGCACCGGGATCGTCCTCTCGAGCGCGAGGATCGCGATGCCGCCGATCACCAGGGCCACGGCTACCACCATCGGCGTGCCAAGCATCACGTCGATCGCATCCTTCGCGAGCAGTCCGATCACCGCCGCGGGGAGGAAGCCGAGCAGGATGTTGCGCACGAACCGCAGGGCTTCCGGTTCGAGGCGGAGAAGGCCCATGCCCATCTTCCAGAACGTCTTCCAGTACGTCACCACGACCGCGAGGATCGCACCGAGCTGGATGACGATGTTGAACTGCCGCCACTGCGCCGGATCGTAGCCGAAGAAGGCCTGCGCGAGGATCAGGTGGCCGGTCGAGGAGACGGGGAGGAACTCGGTCAGTCCTTCAAGGATGCCGAGCAGGATCGCGGTAAGAGTAAGGCTCATTACGCCCGGGTCATGGCGATGGCGCGCGGCGTGTCAAACGCAAATCGGCCGCCGCGCACAAAAAAGCCCCCGACCGCGTGGGTCGGGGGCGATTCTTGGTGGCGCCGATGGCGTTTACCAGATGTGCACGCGCTCCTCGGGCGGGAGGTAGAGCGCATCGTCGGCGGTCACGTTGAACGCTTCGTACCACGCGTCCATCTGCCGCACCGCGCCGTTGGTGCGGTACTGCTCGGGGCTGTGCGGGTCGGTCCGCAGGCGCTGACGCGCCGCGTCCTCGCGCTGCTGCGAGCGCCAGACCTGCGCCCAGGCGAGGAAGAAGCGCTGGTCGCCGGTCAGGCCGTCGATCACCGGCGCTTCCTTGCCGTTCAGCGAGAGCTTGTAGGCACGGTAGGCGAGGCTGAGCCCGCCCACGTCGCCGATGTTCTCGCCCAGCGTCAGGCGTCCGTTCACGCAGGTCTCCCCGCCGTCAAGCGGGCAGAACTCGCCGTACTGCTCGACCAGCGCGTTGCCGAGCTTGTCGAACGCGGCGCGGTCCGCCTCGGTCCACCAGTTGCGCAGCATGCCCGTGCCGTCGGACTTGGAGCCCTGGTCGTCGAACCCGTGACCCATCTCGTGCCCGATCACCGCGCCGATGCCGCCGTAGTTGATCGCCGGGTCGGCCGACACGTTGTAGAACGGCGGTTGCAGGATCGCCGCGGGGAACACGATCTCGTTCTTGGTGGGGTTGTAGTAGGCATTCACCGTCTGCGGCAGCATGCCCCACTCGGTCCGGTCGATCGGGCCGCCGAGCTTGGAGAGCATGTCGTTCCACTGCCATTCGGCCGCGGCGATGCGGTTGGCGAGCGGCGTGCCGGCCCCGATCGCGAGGCCCGGATAAGTCTCCAGGTTCTCGCGGTAGCCGATCTTGGGGTCGAAGCTGTCGAGCTTTGCGACGGCTTCCTGCTTGGTCGCCGCACTCATCCAGTCGTTCTCTTCGATGCTGATCGCCAGCGCCTTGCGCAGGTTGGCGACCAGATCTTCCATCGCCGCCTTGTTCTCCGGCGGGAAGTAGCGCTCGACATAGGAAGCGCCGACGAGTTCGCCGAGCAGGCCCTCTGTTTCCGCGGTCGCCCGCTTCCAGCGCGCGCGCTGCTCGGGCGTGCCGGTGAGCGTCTTGCCGTAGAAGGCGAAGTCCGCTTCGTCGATCGCGCTCGGGAGAACCGCCGCGTTGCCGGCGAGGAATTCCTTGACCGTCCACGCCTGCAACACCTCGACCGGCGTTTTCGCCAGCAGCGCGAGCATCGCGGGCGTGCCGCCGCCGATCTTGGCGAGGGTATCGTCGGTCAGGCCGAGTGCGGTCGCTTCCTGCTCGGTCGGCGGCAGGTCGTAGACGACGAAGCGGTCGGTTTTGCCGAAACCGCTCGCGTCGAGCATCGCGGCCAGTGGGAAGCCGCCCGCAAGATCGCCGAGTTCGGCGGGAGTCACGGCGTTGTAAGTCAGGTCACGGTTGCGGCGCGTGGCACGATCCCAGGCGATGTTGCGCGCGATCGCGTCTTCGAGCGCGTAGACCTGCTGCGCGGTCGCGGCGGGATCGGCGTAGCCGGCCTGCTGGAACAGGAAGGCCAGATATTCGCGGTACTTGGCCTGGATCTCGCGGCCCTTCTCGGTCTCGTCGAGATAGTAATCGCGGTCGGGCAGGCCGAGGCCGCCGGAAGCGACGTAGACCGAATAACGCGTCGGTTCCTTGGCATCGACCGTCACGAAGCCGCCGCGATCGATGCCGCCGGCCTCGCTCCGGCCAAGCCTTACCTCGACCGGATCGAGAACGCCGCGACTCTGGCGGAGCTGGCGACGCTGTGGGGC